>NZ_JBHWJZ010000029.1:0-106593 GCF_042731085.1 Streptomyces sp. NPDC059875 | reverse complement strand
GCCGTCCCCCCTCGGGGGGACGGCTCGGCGACGACCGAGTGGGCCGTCGGCCGGATCAACCCGTAGCGGACCCCTGTGCAGCGGTCGCTCCGACCTCTACGCTCTGAGAGCGCTCTCAGTACGTTGCTCGGCAGGCACCACACGCACCTGATGTTCCCCCTCCACCACAGGAACAGCAGAAGGGTTCACGACCGTGAGACGCACCAGCAGAACAGGATTACGCACCGCTCTCTCCGCCCTCCTCCTGCTCGCCACCTGGGGCGGCGCCGCACTCGCCCCGTCGACCGCCACCGCGGCGACCGACCCCGACCCACAGGCCTCGTCCGGCCTCATCGCCGCCATGCAGCGGGACCTGGGCCTGACGGAGCGGCAGGCACGCACACGACTCGCCCAGGAGAAGGCGGCGTTCGGCCTCCAGCCCAGGGCGGAGCGCGCCGCCGGCGCCGCCTTCGCCGGGACCTGGTTCGACGCGGAAAGCGGCCGGCTGACCGTCGCCGTGACCAGCCCCGAGAAGGCCGACGCCGTCCGCGCGACCGGCGCCGCCACCCGGGTCGTCACCCACTCCGCCGCCCGGCTCGACGCGGTCAAGCAGCGCATCGACCGCCTGAAGGCCCCGGCCGCAGTGGGGAGTTGGCACGTCGACGTCAAGGCCAACGAGGTCGTCGTCCAGGTCGCGGCCGACCGGCTCGACGCCGCCGACGTCACGGCGTTCCTCGCCCGCGCCCGCGCCGCCGGCCCCGTACGGGTCGACACCGTCGACGCGTCCCCGACCACCTTCGCCGCCGGGACCGTCGGCGGAGACCCGTACTACACGCACCAGTACCGCTGCTCCATCGGCTTCTCGGTGCACGGCGGCTTCGTCACCGCCGGCCACTGCGGCACACCCGGCACCTTCGTGCGTGGCTGGGACGGATCCGACATGGGCACGTTCCAGGGCTCGTCGTTCCCCGGGGACGACATGGCCTGGGTGAGCACCGGCCACGGCTGGTGGACGGTACCGGTCGTGCTGGGCTGGGGGCAGACCTCGGACCGCCTGGTCCGCGGCTCCTGGGAGGCCCCGGTCGGCACCTCCGTCTGCCGCTCGGGTTCCACGACGCACTGGCACTGCGGGACGGTGCTCGGCAAGAACGAGACCGTCAACTACAGCCAGGGCGCGGTGCACCAGATGACCAGGACGGACGTCTGCGCCGAAGGAGGCGACTCGGGCGGCTCCTTCATCACCGGCGACCAGGCCCAGGGCGTGACCTCGGGCGGCTGGGGCAACTGCTCCTCGGGCGGCAACACCTGGTTCCAGCCGGTCAACGAGATCCTGGGCCGCTACGGCCTGACCCTGCACACGGCCTGACCCGCACAGGGCCTGACCCGCACAGGGCCGATCCGCACACGGCCTGACCCGTCAGGCTCCCGTACGACGAAAAGCCGCGCCCGCGCACGCCGCGGGCGCGGCCGACTCTCAGATGTCGCGGAAGATCTCGATCTGCGCGCCCACCGAGTTCAGGCGCTCCGCGAGGTCCTCGTACCCCCGGTTGATGACGTACACGTTCCGCAGGACCGACGTGCCCTCCGCCGCCATCATCGCCAGGAGGACGACCACGGCCGGGCGCAGGGCCGGCGGGCACATCATTTCGGCGGCGCGCCAGCGGGTCGGGCCCTCGACCAGGACGCGGTGGGGGTCGAGGAGTTGGAGGCGGCCGCCGAGGCGGTTGAGGTCGGTGAGGTAGATCGCCCGGTTGTCGTAGACCCAGTCGTGGATCAGGGTCTTGCCCTGGGCCGTCGCCGCGATGGCCGCGAAGAACGGCACGTTGTCGATGTTGAGGCCGGGGAACGGCATCGGGTGGATCTTGTCGATCGGCGCCTCCAGCTTGGAGGGCCGGACCGTCAGGTCGACCAGGCGCGTACGGCCGTTGTCCGCCGCGTACTCCGGCGAGCGGTCGTGGTCGAGGCCCATCTCTTCCAGGACCGCGAGCTCGATCTCCATGAACTCGATCGGGACCCGGCGGATCGTCAGCTCCGACTCGGTGACCACGGCCGCGGCCAGCAGGCTCATCGCCTCGACCGGGTCCTCGGAGGGGGAGTAGTCCACGTCCACGTCGATCTGCGGCACGCCGTGCACCGTCAGCGTGGTGGTGCCGACGCCTTCGACCCGTACGCCCAGGGCCTCCAGGAAGAAGCACAGGTCCTGGACCATGTAGTTGGAGGAGGCGTTGCGGATGACGGTCACGCCGTCGTGGCGGGCCGCGGCCAGCAGCGCGTTCTCGGTCACGGTGTCGCCGCGCTCGGTCAGCACGATCGGGCGGTCGGGGACGACGGACGGTTCGACCACCGCGTGGTAGAGGCCCTCGGTGGCGGTGATGTCCAGGCCGAAGCGGCGCAGCGCGATCATGTGCGGCTCGATCGTGCGCGTACCGAGGTCGCAGCCGCCGGCGTACGGGAGCTTGAAGCGGTCGAGGCGGTGCAGCAGCGGGCCGAGGAACATGATGATCGAGCGCGTCCGGATCGCCGCCTCGGCGTCGATCGAGTCCACGTCCAGCTCGGCCGGCGGCACGATCTCCAGGTCGACGCCGTCGTTGATCCAGCGGGTGCGCACCCCGATGGAGTTGAGCACCTCGAGCAGGCGGAAGACCTCCTCGATCCGGGCGACCCGGCGCAGGACCGTGCGGCCCTTGTTGAGGAGCGTGGCGCAGAGCAGCGCGACACAGGCGTTCTTGCTCGTCTTGACGTCGATGGCCCCGGAGAGCCGACGGCGGCCGACGACCCGCAGATGCATGGGGCCGGCGTAACCGAGAGACACGATTTCGCTGTCGAGTGCTTCGCCGATGCGTGCGATCATCTCAAGGCTGATGTTCTGGTTGCCGCGTTCGATCCGGTTGACGGCGCTCTGACTGGTGGCCAGGGCCTCCGCGAGCTGCGTCTGGGTCCAGCCGCGGTGCTGGCGCGCGTCACGGATGAGCTTGCCGATGCGTACGAGGTAGTCGTCTGCCATGGCGTCACGTTATCTCAGATATGAGATGGTGCTCGCGAGGGGGTGGGCCGTCAGGGTGACGGACTGTGCGCCGTGGGGTGACGCGGTTCATAGAGCGGCAGTTCGGCCCCGCTCGGCATCCGTACGGCGGCCAGCAGTCCCCAGCCCTGATCGCTGATGGGCCGTGAGATCTCGGCCCCGCGATCCTCCAGGGTGGTCAGCGTGCGGGTGATGTCCTCGCACATCAGGTAGAACTCGTGCTTCGGCTCGCCCGCGGTGGGGTGCACGGCGAGCTCCGCCGGTGGCAGCGCGAAGATGAGCCAGCCGTCGCCCGCGTCGACGTGGTCGAAGCCCACGATGTCCTTCATGAAGGCCCGGTCGGCGTCCGCGTCCGGGGTGTAGAGAATCACATGCGCGCCGCTGAACATGGTTCGATCCTCGGTCCGGTGTGCGGCCGCGGCCATTCGTCCGCGGCCGTACGGGGGCCTCGACTGCCAAGTCTTGCCCCATATAGGCGCTATGGGGCCTTTGGTGTCATGTGGCCCTGTCCGTCCGCTCTGGCCGCCGCGCGATGCTGACTCGGGCGCGTTCCGTACACCCGGTGGAACGCCACGCTCAGCCCGAACGCGCTGCTGTAGCCGACCTGTCGGGCGATCGACTCCACCGTCGCCTCGGTACGCGTCAGCAGGTCGGCGGCGAGGGCGAGGCGCCAGCCGGTCAGATACGTCATGGGCGGCTCGCCGACCAGGTCGCTGAAGCGGCGGGCGAACGTCGCCCGCGACACGCCGGTCTCCTCGGCGAGCGCGGTCACGGTCCACGGGCGGGCGGGACGGTCGTGGATCAGTCGCAACGCCCGGCCCGCGACGGGGTCGCCGAGCGCCCGGTACCAACCGGGCGGATCGGCCTCCGGGCGTGCGAACCACTCCCGTAGCGTCGACAGCAGCAGCAGATCGAGAAGCCGGTCCAGGACGGCCTGCTGTCCGGGGTCGTCCCGGCCGACCTCCGCGGCGGTGAGGTCCAGGATCGGGCCGGGCTGCCCGTCCTGGCGCACCACGAGCACCCGGGGGAGCGCGCTCAGCAGACGCTCGGAGACGCGGCCGCCGACCTGGTAGCTGCCGGTGAGCAGCACGGTCGGGCCGTCCAGGCTGTTCCCGCAGGTGCGCAGGCCCAGCACGATGTCCTCGCTGATCTCCTCGCCGTCGGCCGTGGTGCAGCGGTAGGGGCCTTCCAGCACGTACAGCGGCGGCGTCTCCGCCTCGGCGGTGTCGGCGACGGAGAAGGGCTCCGATCCGACGACGATGGCCACATCGCCGGGGCCGAGCGCGACCGGCGCTTCCGTGCCGCCCGGCACGACCCAGCCCGAGCCGCGCAGCAACGTGACCAGGTTGAGCGGCCTGCGGTCGGCGAAGCGGACCGACCACGGCGGCGCCAGGATGTTCCGGCTGAACAGGGCTCCGTCGGATCGCACCTCGTACAGCAGGCTCCCCAATGCATCCATGGGAACGAGATTAGACGCTGAGACATCGAAATGAGCGGACAGGCCATTCCGCGCCTCACCGGCTCACGGTTTGACTGTTCCCATGACGATCAAGACGACGAATACGACGACGAATACGGCGACGAACACGCCCAAGCCGATCCTGGTCCTCGGCAGCACCGGCAAGACCGGGAGCCGCGTCGCCCCCCGGCTCCGGCAGCGCGGTCACGAGGTCCGTGCCGTCTCCCGCAAGGGGCCGATCCGCTTCGACTGGAACGATGAGAGCACCTGGGAGCCGGTCCTCGCCGGCGCCGGCGCCGCCTACCTGGTCGACTCGCAGCAGGCCGACGCCGGGACGTCGATGCGCGCCTTCGCGAAGCTCGCCGCCTCCCTGGGCGTCGAGCGCCTGGTGCTCCTGTCCCACAGCGACTGGGTGGCGCCGGAAGGGGAGGAGAAGCTTCCCTGTGAGCGGGCGGTGCGGGAGTCCGGCGCGCGGTGGACGATCCTGAAGCCCGCCTGGTTCTCGCAGAACTTCAGCGAGGACCCCTTCTTCCTCCGCCAGATCCTCGACGGCGATGTCGTGAGCTCGACAGGCGAGGGCGTCGAGCCATGGCTCGACGTCGAGGACATCGCCGATGTCGCCGTGGCGGCCCTGACCGAGGACGGCCATGACGAGCAGTCGTACGCGCTGTCCGGGCCGCGGCTGCTGAGCATGGCCGACGCGGTCGACGAGATCGCCCGCGCCACGGGCCGCGACATCGCCCACCGCGCCGTCTCGCCGGCCGACTTCGCGGCCTACGGCGCGCGGCAGGGGGTGTCGGAGGAGCACGTGGAGCTGCTGAACATGCTCTACGGCTGGATCCGGGAGGGTCGTTTCGCCCGGCTCGGCGACGGTGTCCGGCGCGCGCTCGGCCGGGAACCCCGCGACTTCACCGACTATGTGCGGACAACCGCCGCGACGGGAGTGTGGCAGGGCTGACCGGACGGTCATCAGGATGATGCCCGTCACAGCCATGCCGGGCATGACCGAGCCGCGGTGATGCACTAGAGTTATCTCGACATCGAGATAACTGCTTACGGCGCACCGCGGCCGCCCACCCGGTAAGGGTTACCTAACTAAGTCTTACCTTAGCGGATCGGCGGGGAGTCGGGCGGCACCACGCGGCGGCAGCCGCATATTGTCGCTGCGCGGTAATCGCGCACATTGATGAAGGAGACTGTCGTGTCGGCGAACAGCTTCGACGCCCGCAGCACGCTGCGCGTGGGCGACGAGTCGTACGAGATCTTCAAGCTGGACAAGGTCGAGGGCTCCGCGCGCCTTCCCTACAGCCTGAAGGTCCTTCTGGAGAACCTCCTCCGTACCGAGGACGGCGCGAACATCACCGCCGACCACATCCGCGCCCTGGGCAACTGGGACTCGCAGGCTCAGCCGAGCCAGGAGATCCAGTTCACGCCGGCCCGCGTGATCATGCAGGACTTCACCGGTGTGCCCTGCGTCGTCGACCTCGCCACCATGCGCGAGGCCGTCAAGGAGCTCGGCGGCGACCCGGCGAAGATCAACCCGCTGGCCCCGGCCGAGCTGGTCATCGACCACTCCGTCATCGCCGACAAGTTCGGTACGAAGGACGCCTTCGGCCAGAACGTCGAGCTGGAGTACGGCCGCAACAAGGAGCGCTACCAGTTCCTGCGCTGGGGCCAGACCGCCTTCGACGAGTTCAAGGTCGTCCCGCCCGGCACCGGCATCGTCCACCAGGTGAACATCGAGCACCTGGCCCGTACGGTCATGGTCCGGGGTGGCCAGGCGTACCCCGACACCCTCGTCGGCACCGACTCCCACACCACCATGGTCAACGGCCTCGGTGTGCTCGGCTGGGGCGTCGGCGGCATCGAGGCCGAGGCCGCGATGCTCGGCCAGCCGGTCTCCATGCTCATCCCGCGCGTCGTCGGCTTCAAGCTGACCGGTGAGCTCCCGGCCGGCACCACCGCCACCGACCTCGTCCTCACGATCACCGAGATGCTGCGCAAGCACGGCGTCGTCGGCAAGTTCGTCGAGTTCTACGGTGAGGGCGTGGCCGCCACCTCCCTCGCCAACCGCGCCACCATCGGCAACATGTCGCCGGAGTTCGGCTCCACCGCCGCGATCTTCCCGATCGACGACGAGACCCTGAAGTACCTCAAGCTCACCGGCCGCTCCGAGCAGCAGGTCGCGCTCGTCGAGGCGTACGCCAAGGAGCAGGGCCTCTGGCTGGACCCGTCCGCCGAGCCCGACTTCTCCGAGAAGCTGGAGCTCGACCTCTCCACGGTCGTCCCCTCCATCGCCGGCCCGAAGCGTCCGCAGGACCGCATCGTCCTGGCCAACGCCGCCCAGCAGTTCGCCCAGGACGTCCGCAACTACGTGGACGAGGTGGACGAGGCGGGCAAGGAGTCCTTCCCGGCCTCCGACGCCCCGGCGAACCACCCCAACGGCGGCCCGTCGAAGCCGGTCACCGTCACGGCCCCCGACGGCTCGACGTACGAGATCGACCACGGCGCCGTCACCGTCGCCGCGATCACCTCCTGCACCAACACCTCGAACCCGTACGTGATGGTCGCCGCCGCGCTCGTCGCGAAGAAGGCCGTGGAGAAGGGCCTGACCCGCAAGCCGTGGGTCAAGACCACCCTCGCCCCGGGCTCGAAGGTCGTCACCGACTACTTCGACAAGGCGGGCCTGACCCCGTACCTCGACAAGGTCGGCTTCAACCTCGTCGGCTACGGCTGCACCACCTGCATCGGCAACTCCGGCCCGCTGCCGGAGGAGGTCTCCAAGGCCGTCAACGAGCACGACCTCGCGGTCACCTCGGTCCTCTCCGGCAACCGGAACTTCGAGGGCCGTATCAACCCCGACGTCAAGATGAACTACCTGGCCTCCCCGCCGCTGGTCGTCGCGTACGCCCTCGCGGGCTCCATGAAGGTGGACATCACCAAGGACGCGCTCGGCATCGACACCGAGGGCAACCCGGTCTTCCTCAAGGACATCTGGCCGTCCGAGGCCGAGGTGAACGACGTCGTCGCCAACGCCATCGGCGAGGACATGTTCAACAAGTCCTACCAGGACGTCTTCGCGGGTGACGCCCAGTGGCAGGCGCTGCCGATCCCCACCGGCAACACCTTCGAGTGGGACACCGAGTCCACCTACGTCCGCAAGCCCCCTTACTTCGAGGGCATGACGATGGAGACCACCCCGGTCACCGACATCGTCGGCGCGCGCGTCCTTGCCAAGCTGGGCGACTCGGTCACCACCGACCACATCTCCCCGGCCGGTGCGATCAAGGCCGACACCCCGGCCGGCAAGTACCTCACCGAGCACGGTGTGGAGCGTCGTGACTTCAACTCCTACGGCTCGCGCCGAGGCAACCACGAGGTCATGATCCGCGGCACGTTCGCCAACATCCGCCTGCGCAACCAGATCGCGCCGGGCACCGAGGGCGGCTACACCCGCGACTTCACCCAGGACGGCGGTCCGGTGTCGTTCATCTACGACGCCTCCCGCAACTACATCGAGCAGGGCACCCCGCTCGCGATCCTGGCGGGCAAGGAGTACGGCTCCGGCTCGTCCCGCGACTGGGCCGCCAAGGGCACCGCGCTGCTCGGCGTCAAGGCCGTCATCGCCGAGTCGTACGAGCGCATCCACCGCTCGAACCTCATCGGCATGGGCGTCCTGCCCCTGCAGTTCCCGGAGGGCGCCTCGGCCGCGTCCCTCGGCCTGACCGGCGAGGAGACCTTCTCCTTCACCGGCGTGACCGAGCTGAACAACGGCGTCACGCCGCGCACGGTCAAGGTCAGCACCGACACCGGTGTCGAGTTCGACGCGGTCGTCCGCATCGACACCCCCGGTGAGGCGGACTACTACCGCAACGGCGGCATCATGCAGTACGTGCTGCGGAACCTCATTCGTGGCTAAGCACAGTCGCGGCTAGCAGCCGAACGGAAGGGCCCGCACCCCGGACGGGGTGCGGGCCCTTCCGCATGCGCGGCCGCCTTGTCAGCGGAGCAGTTCGACCTCGGCGAGCGTGCCGCCCGTCGTACCGGCGGCGACCAGGCGGTACTTCGCGTACGCACCCGGTGCGGCCACCGTGAACACCCGGGTCTGCCGGTCCCAGGCGAACGCCTCACCCGACCGCCGGTCCACATCGGTCCACGTGGTGCCGTCCGCCGAACCCTGGAGCACCCAGCCGGCCGGGGCCGCGCCCTTCGTGTCCGACGTGAGCGTGTACTGCACCGCCCGCGTCTTCGCTGCGACCGGCAGCTCGAGCGACGTGAACGCGGCCGACGTGGCCGAGGTGTCGTCGAAGAGCGGGCCGGTCCCGGTGATCGCGTCCGTGCGCGGCGACGGCGCCCCGCCCTCCGGGGTGATGGAGACCGGGCCGGCCTTCGCGCCCGTGCCCCACGCCGAGGGCCTCGGGCCCATCTCGAACTTCAGCGTGCCGCCCTTGGCCAGCAGGTCGTGCGGGAGCGCGGTGGAGTTCCAGTGGACGCCGTTGACCTTCACGCCCTGCACGTACAGGTTCTTCGCGCTGTTGCGGGGCGCCTCGACGACGAGCGTGCGGCCGTTGTCCAGGTGGAGCGTCGCCTTGGTGAAGAGCGGCGAGCCGATCGCGTACTCCCCGCTGCCCATCACCAGCGGATAGAAGCCGAGCGCGGAGAAGAGGTACCAGGCGGACTGCTCGCCGTTGTCCTCGTCGCCGTGGTAGCCCTGACCGATCTCGCTGCCGGTGTACAGCCGGGAGAGCACCTCCCGGACCTTCTCCTGCGTCTTCCAGGGCTGCCCGGCCGCGTTGTACATGTACGGGACGTGGTGGGCGACCTGGTTGGAGTGCCCGTACATGCCCATCCGGACGTCCCGGGCCTCGGTCATCTCGTGGATGACGCTGCCGTAGGAGCCGACGAACTCCGGGCTCGCGGTCTCCGGGGTGGAGAAGTAGGTGTCCAGCTTCTCGCCCAGCTTCGACCGGCCGCCGTACAGCCGAGCCAGTCCCCGCGAGTCCTGCGGGGCCGTGAAGGCATAGCCCCAGCCGTTGGTCTCGGTGTAGTCGTAGCCCCAGATCCTCGGGTCGTACTGCGCCGAGGGCACCCGCCAGTCGCCCTTCAGGTCACGGCCCTGGAAGAAGCCGGCCTTCGCGTCGAAGAGGGAGACGTAACTCTGTGCTCGGGAGAGGAAGTACGCGGCCTCCTCCTGGTACCGCTTCTTGCCGGTCTTCTTGTGCAGCGCCTGCGCCATCTTCGCGATGCCGTAGTCGTTGAGGTAGCCCTCCAGGGACCAGGACAGGCCCTCGTGCGTCTCGGTCGACGCGTAGCCGAGGAAGGGGGAGGTCTCCATGCCCTTGCGGCCCACGCCCCGGCTCGGCGGCACGACCGTCGCGTTCTTGAGCGCCGCCTCGTACGCCGCCTCGGCGTCGAAGTCCACGCCCTTGACGTACGCGTCGGCGAACGCGACGTCCGAGGAGGTCCCGGTCATGAGGTCGGCGTAGCCGGGGGAGGACCAGCGGGAGATCCAGCCGCCGTCCTTGTACTGCTGCACGAAGCCGTCGACCAGCTCACCGGCCTTGTTCGGGGTGAGGAAGGAGTAGGCGGGCCAGGTCGTGCGGTAGGTGTCCCAGAAGCCGTTGTTGACGTACACCTTCCCGTCGACGATCTTCGCGCCGGTGTGGGTGGGGCTGTCCGGACCGGTCATGGGGGAGAACGGGCTGGCGTACCGGTTCTTCCCGCCGACCTTCTCGAAACCGGAGTTGGGGTAGAGGTAGAGCCGGTAGAGGCTGGAGTAGAGCGTGACCAGCTGGTCGTGGTTCGCGCCCTCGACCTCCACCCGGCCCAGGGTCTCGTCCCAGGCGTCCTGCGCCCGCTCCCGCACCGTCTCGAAGCGGGTGCCGGCCGGGATCTCGTCGGCGAGGTTGGCCTTCGCCTGGTCGACGGAGATCAGTGAGGTGGCAAGACGCAGCGTCACCGTGCGGTCGGTGCCCGCGTCGAAGCGGAGGTGGCCCTTGACCCCCTGCGCGGCGGAGCCGGTGACCGGCGCGTCGAAGACGCCGTACACGAACATCCGGGTGGCGCCGGTCGAAAGTCCGCTCTTGACGTCGGAGAAGCCGGTGAAGGAGCTCGTCGCCGGATCGAGGGTCAGCCCGCCCTCCTCGGTGACGTTGTCGAAGATCACGCTCGCGTCCTCACCCGGATAGGTGAAGCGCATCATCGCCGCGTGGTCCGTCGGGGTGATCTCGGCCTTCAGGCCGTTCTCGAAGGTGACGCCGTACAGATGCGGCCGCGCCGTCTCCTTCTCGTGGCGGAAGGCGAGCGCCCGCTCGACCCGGCCGGTCGCCGGGGTGCCCGCGGCGGCCGACGGCATCACCTGGAAGGTCTGCCGGTCGCCCATCCAGGGACTCGGCTCATGGCTCGCGGCGAAGGCCTGCACGGTGGGCAGGTTGTCCGCGTTGTTGCCGCGCGCGTACTCGTACAGCCAGCTCTTGGAGGCCGAGTTCGTGACCGGCGTCCAGAAGTTGAAGCCGTGCGGGACGGCGGTCGCGGGGAAGGTGTTGCCACGGGAGAACGAACCGCTGGAGTTCGTGCCGCGGGTCGTGGAGGCGTAGTCGGAGAGCCGGTCGAGACGCTTCTCCGGGGCCTTGGACTTCAGGGCGATGTCGTCGATCCAGCCCTGGAACTTCGCCGGGCCCTTGGGGGAGTCGTACGCCACCAGGATCCGGTCCACGGTCTTCCCGGCGGCGACCGCGCCGATCCGGGAGGACACCTGGTTCCACTGGTTGACGTAGAGCCGCTTGGCGGCGCCCTGTCCCTGCGGGGTCAGGAGCCCGCCGTGGGAGTCGGTGGCCCGCAGATCACTCAGATAGGTGCCGTCCGTGAAGGCCAGGTCCACCGACACGTTCGTGGCGGGGTAGGCGAGGTCCGTCTCGGGCAGGGACGGGAAGACGCGGTACGACAGTTCGGTGTCCCCGGCGATCCGGGTGTCCACGTCGAAGATCTTGTTGTACGAGTACGCCCGGCCGTCGGCCTTGTGCGTACCGGCGTAGCGCAGCGCCCGCTTGCCGGTGAATCCGGCGTTGGCCTTGGCGGTCGGGGAGCCGCCCGGGCCGCGGTCGACATGGCTGCGCATCTCCTCGGGGACGGGGGCCGAGGTGTCCCCGTTCGAGAACTGAACGTCGGCCAGCTGGGTGAGACCCGCGCCGCCGTTCTTGGTGATCTCCAGGCGGTAGTGGGCGTACGGCGTGTCGTTCGCGAAGTCGAACGTCCTGGTCTCGAAGCGCTTGGCGAAGGTCTGGTCCTTCCGGGTGTCGAGGACCTTCCACTCCTTGCCGTCCGCCGAGCCCTGGAGCGTCCAGTCGCGGGGGTCGCGCTCGGCGGCGTCGTTCGCCGAAGTCAGCGCGTAGGTCACCACCTTGACCGGCGCGTCGAGGTCGAACTCGATCCAGGCGGTCGGCTCGAAGACCAGCCACTTCGTGCCGGGCTGGAGGTCGACCAGGTTCTCCTTGGTCTCGCCCGCGCTCGCGTGCTCGCCGCTCGCGCGCAGCTCCGTCACCTTGTCGGTGACATTGCCCGGTATTCCGGCGGCGTAGGCGCCGTCGACCCCTGATGTCCGCTTGGTGCCGTCCGCGCCGACCTCCACCGTGTTGCGCCAGGTGGGCTGGGTTTCGTCGCTTTCGAAGGAGGTGGTGAACTCCTGTGAGGGGGTGTCCCTTTGGCCGGGAAGTGCCTGTGCCACCGAGGGCAACGAGCCCAGTACCAAGGCCGACGAAGCCGCCAGGGCGGCGGCTGTGAGGCGGGGGTTCCGGGACCGTGATCTGGTGCGAGTTCTGGGCTCCATGCCGTGTCGCCACTCCTGCCACTGGATTTAGACAACGTTGTCATGTCAATGACGCGAATCCAGTAGGGGGCCAAGTTCCTGACGGTGTCAAGGGTGTTGACGACAAGTCGAGGGATGAAACGGTACAGATACAGCGGGGCTATCCCCGAGGTCTCAACTCGGGAAAGACTGCCGCGCAAACCTGGTTTCGATCTTGCTCAGTGGAAGGGAAGTGGACTATACCTGTCGGCGTCCGACCCGTCGTACCACTGACCTGGCGGCACGACGCCTGTACGACCCAAGCTGCATTCGAATGCGGTGGCGGGGCCCTTCGCCTGTGGCGAGCAGATAACGGGCGACCGGTACACCGCCTGAGTCCTGAATGAAGGCGAGGACTTGAGCATGGGATCCACCTCCGCGCACAACCACGAAGGCCTCGGCCGCCGCGATCTGATCAAGCGCTCCGCCGCTCTCGGTCTGATCTCGGTGCCGACGATGAGCTTCCTGTCCGCCTGTGCCAGCAGCGGCGACAGCTCCGGCGGCGACAAGGTCGAGAAGGGCACCAAGTCCGAGAAGAACCCGCTCGGCGTGAACGAGTCGGCCCCGCTCGACTTCGTCCTCTTCGACGGCGGCTTCGGCCAGCAGTACGCCAAGGACGCGGTGAAGGTCTACGAGACCACCTACCCCAAGGCCAAGGTCAAGTTCACCGCCACCCAGAAGATCACCACCGAGCTGCAGCCGCGGTTCAACGGCGGCAACCCGCCGGACCTCATCGACAACTCGGGCGCCGAGCAGATGGACATGGGTGTCCTGGTCGGCCAGAAGCAGCTGACCGACCTCACCGCGCTGCTCGACGCCGCCTCGATCGACGACCCGAGCAAGAAGGTCCGCGACACCCTTCGCCCGGGCATCGTGGAGATGGGCCAGTTCGACGGCGCCCCGGTCTGGATCCTCTACTACGCGTACACCGTCTACGGCGTCTGGTACTCCCAGAAGCTGCTGGACTCGCTCGACGCGAAGTACCCCGAGACCTGGGACGAGATGCTGGCCGTCTGCGAGAAGGCCAAGAAGAAGGGCATCGCGGGCTGGACGTACGCCGGCAAGCACCCGTACTACGTCCCCTTCTCGCTGTACCCGATGATCGGCAAGGTCGGTGGCCGCGAGGTCCTGGACGCGATCGACAACCTGGAGCCGAAGGCCTGGGAGCACCCCGCCGTCAAGACCTGTTTCGAGGCGTACTACGAGCTCCAGCGCAAGGGCTACATCCTCCAGGGCACCCCGGGTCTCGACCACATCCAGTCGCAGACCGCCTGGACCGAGGGCAAGGCGCTCTTCATCCCGAACGGTTCGTGGGTGGAGAACGAGGCCGCGAAGACCATGCCCGCGGACTTCAACCTCGCCGTCTCGGCCCCGACCGGCATCGACTCCTCCGACAAGATGCCGTTCGGCACCATCTGGGCCTCCGGCGGCGAGCCCTTCGTCGTCCCGGCCAAGGCGAAGAACGCCGAGGGCGGCATGGAGCAGCTGCGCATCATGCTCAGCGAGGCCTCCTCGAAGAACTTCACCAAGTCCGTGAAGTCGCTGACCGCGTTCAACGGCGGCACCGACGGGATCGAGCTGACCCCGGGTCTGAAGTCCGGTGTCGCCGCCCTCGACAAGGCCGGCCAGAACGTCGTCAACCCGCGTCTGCAGGACTGGTACGTGGCGCTGCAGAAGGAGAAGATCGGTGTCGCCGGCATCGGCGAGATGATGGCCGGCCGGGCGACCCCGGCCGAGACGATCAAGAAGATCCAGAAGTTCGCCGACGAGGCGGCCAAGGACACCTCCATCAAGCACTACAAGCACCAGTGAGCTGTGCCGGGGCCCCTTCCCGCCGACCGGGAGCGGGCCCCGGCTCCTTGCGTACGGCACTCACGCCACGCACGGCACCAGCGGCACCTCCGCGGGAAGATCGGGGTCGGTAGGAATGCAACACGGCAAGTACCGTTTCATCGTGGGGTTCCTGGCGGTCCCCCTGGCCATGTACGCGTTGTTCGTCATCTGGCCCTTCATCCAGTCCATCTACTACTCGTTCACGGACTGGAGCGGACTCAGCCCCGAGTTCCGGATGGTCGGGTTCGACAACTACAGCCGCATGCTCGACGACGACGTGTTCTGGAAATCGCTCCAGCACAGCCTCACCTTCGCGGTCGTGCTGCCGCTGGTGACCGTCGGCCTGGCGCTGTTCTTCGCGTTCATGCTCAATGTCGGTGGTCGGCGCCGCCGGGGAGCGGCGGTCGCCGGTGTGCGGGGCTCCTCCTTCTACAAGATCGTGTACTTCTTCCCGCAGGTGCTGTCGATCGCGATCGTGGCGCTCCTCTTCCAGTTCGCGTACAACCCGAACAGCGGTGCCATCAACTCCGTACTCAAGGGAGTCGGTCTGGGCAGCGTCCAGCCCGACTGGCTGGGCGACCCGAACCTGGCCCTCATCTGTGTGATGGTCGTCCTCGTCTGGTCCACGGTCGGCTTCTTCGTGGTCCTCTTCTCGGCGGGCATGGCCTCGATCCCCAAGGACTTCTACGAGGCGGCGCTGCTCGACGGCGCGAACCGCTTCACCACCTTCTTCAAGATCACGCTGCCGCTGCTCTGGGACACGGTGCAGTCGGGCTGGATCTACATGGGCATCCTGGCGCTGGGCGCCGAGTCCTTCGCCGTCGTCCAGATCATGACGGTGGGTCCCAACGGTGGCGGGCCGGACTACTCCACCATCGTGATGCCGCTGTACGTGTACCAGAAGGCCTTCCGCGACGGTCAGGCCGCCTACGCGACGACGATCGGTGTCGCGCTGCTCGTCGTCACGCTGCTCTTCGCGGCGGTCGTGATGCGGTTCGGCCGGCGCGAGCGGCTGGAGTACTGATGCAGAAAAGCAGCCTGGTCGCGGTGGCCGGCACGACAGCACGAGGTGACCTCCGGTGAAAGCCATTGACAGCCCTCCCGCCGGCGCGGCGCTGCCCGAGCCGCCCGAGCCCGGCCGCACGGAGGTGCGGAAGACCGAGTCCCCCGCGCCCCGTAAGGACCGCAAGGGCGAGGGCGCGACCCTCAACGTCTTCTCCCACGGCATCCTGATCATCTGGGCGATCATGGTGGTGATGCCGCTGCTGTGGGCGGTCATGACCTCGTTCAAGACCGACCGGGCGATCTTCACCTCGCCCTGGGCGCTGCCCGACAAGCTGCACTTCGAGAACTGGTCGCGCGCCTGGACCGAGGCGCACATGAGCGACTACTTCCTGAACACCATCCTGGTGGTGGGTGGTTCGCTGATCGGCACGCTGCTCTTCGGCTCGATGGCGGCCTATGTGCTCGCCCGCTTCGAGTTCCCGGGCAACCGCTTCATCTACTTCCTCTTCATCGGCGGGATGAGCTTCCCGATCATCCTGGCGCTCGTGCCGCTGTTCTACGTGCTGCAGAACATGGCCCTGCTCAACACGCTGCACGGCCTGATCCTGGTCTACATCGCGTACTCGCTGCCGTTCACGGTCTTCTTCCTCACCGCCTTCTTCCGCACCCTGCCGACCTCGGTGGCGGAAGCGGCCTTCATGGACGGCGCCTCGCACACCCGGACCTTCTTCCAGGTGATGCTGCCGATGGCCAAGCCCGGCCTGATCAGCGTGGGCATCTTCAACTTCCTGGGCCAGTGGAACCAGTACCTCCTGCCCACCGTGCTCAACACCGAGCAGGACAAGAAGGTGCTCTCCCAGGGCCTGGTCCAGCTCGCCGTCAGCCAGGGCTACAAGGGCGACTGGTCCGGCCTGTTCGCGGGCCTGGTCATGGCGATGCTCCCGGTCCTCGCCGCGTACATCGTCTTCCAGCGCCAGGTGGTCGCCGGACTGACGGCCGGTGCGGTGAAGTAGCGGCTTTGTGGACACGCGCGAGGGCGGCCCCTGTGCCAGGGGCCGCCCTCGCCGCGTACCGGGCCGCGTTCCGCTACCTCCGGGTCCACGCCCTGCGGGGCGGCTCCGCCGGCTGGTCCTCGTCCTCGCCGGTGGCGACGACGACTCCCGTGGCCGTCCCGGATGTCACCGGTCTCCCATCAGACAGAGCTTGCCGTCCTCGACCGGGTCGGCCGTTCCCGCTGTGCCGCTCTCCGTCGGGGAGGGACGCCCCCGACAGCGCGGCCGGGCAGACGATCAGGTCCTTGGCGGTGACGAGCCGCAGGTAGGTCAGGATCAGGTCGCCGGCCGTCGGCCTCACCAGGTCGCGGGGAAGAAACGGGTGACCCTTCCGGGCGTGGTTCGTTGACCAGTCCGGTACGAAGGGGCTACCGGCCTTTGAGCGGGGGGTGGGGTGCGGTCGGTTTCGGGTCTGCGGGTGCCTGCTGCGCCGTTCGTCGTTCCAGGGCCGTCGGGTGTCATGGTGCGTGATCGGCTCAAGGGCATCACCGCCGAGGACGAGAAGGTTCTGCGGCTATCGGGTGCGCACATGGGTTCCCTGGCTTCGAAGGATCTCGTGGCGCGCTGCGCAGATGGCCTGGAGCACTCTGCTGAGTCTTGGGCGCTACGCAAGCGTGCGCTGACGCCCCACTCATCGTCGCGGTGGGCCGGGTCGGTGACGAAGGCTTCGCACGACCAGTGGGCGCTGGCCCGGCGCTGCCAGGCCATGCACATCCAGGGGCTTGAGGCAGGGATCAAAACGCTCCGGCACCGGCTGTCCCTGCCGATCGGCGCGAAGGGCAGTAAGCGGGCGCCGGGTGGTTACCGTTCGCGGCGGGAGTGGCATGCGAAGTCCCGCCGTCTGGCCTCCATGAAGGCCAGACACACGGCCGCCATGACCGACTGGCGGACGGGTCGAGTGCGGGTTGTCAGGGGCGGACGGCGGCTGCTGAACACCCGCCGCCACCTTACAGACGCTCAGCTCACGGAGACGCAGTGGCGGGAGCGGTGGGAGGGGGAGCGCTGGTTCCTATCGGCCGACGGGGAGTCCGGGAAGCGGTACGGCAACGAGACCATCCGGGTCAGCCCCGACGGCGAGGTGTCGATTAAGCTGCCGACGCCCCTGGCGGGGGTGGCGAACGCCCCGCACGGCCGATATGTCCTGGCCGCGCGGGTGCGGTTCGCGCACCGGGGCTGTGAGTGGGCTGACCGTATCGAGGCCAACCGGGCTGTTGCCCAACGTATCCATTACGACACCCGGCGTGGGCGCTGGTATCTGACCGCCTCCTGGCAGATCCCACCCGCACCCGTGGTCCCGCTGGAGGCGGCCCTCGCGCACGGGGTGATCGGGGTCGACACCAATGCCGACCACCTCGCCGCCTGGCGCCTCGACACCCACGGCAACCCCATTGGCAACCCGCGCCGTTTCTCGTACGACCTTTCCGGCAGCGCCGTCCATCGCGACGCGCAGATCCGCCACGCCCTCACCCAGCTGCTGAATTGGGCGAAGACCTGCGGAGTAGCCGCCATCGCGGTGGAGGACCTGGACTTCACGGCGGAAAAGACCCGCGAGAAGCACGGCCGTAAGCGACGCTTCCGGCAGCTGATCTCCGGCATGCCCACCGGCAAGCTCCGGGGCCGCCTCACCTCCATGGCAGACCAGACCGGCATCAGCATCGTCGCCGTCGACCCGGCCTACACCAGCCGCTGGGGTGCGCAGCACTGGCTGAAGCCCCTTACCAGCAAGACACGTAGGACCACTCGCCACGAAACGGCTGCCGTGGCGATCGGCAGGCGCGCCCAAGGGCACCCGATCCGGCGACGGACGGCACCGCCCCACGACGACCGGAGTGATCGTCGTGGGCATCGGACCGCCCAGGCCGCATCAGGCACCCTCGGGCGTGAGGAACCCCGCCCCCGCGTTCCCGGACCGCGCACACGATGCGTGCCGCCCGGACGCGGAGCGAAAGCGGGCGACCAGCGTGCCCAACACCGTTCGGGGCACGCGGCTGGGCATGAGTCCTGGCGACAGGACTCATTGCCGCTCAGTCTCTAGGAACGGTTGGCGTACGCCTTCGCGAGTTGTGCGTACCAGCGCGGGGCGCGCTCCTGGGCCACCACGTTGGCGCCGTGGCGCTCCAGTCGGGCGGCGGCCTCGACGCGGGTGAGGCCGTCGCGGGTGGCGTCGAGGTCCCCCAGGACCTGGGCGCCGGGACGGGCGCCGACCTCGATGAGCCGGTCTGCGGCGAGCCGGGTGCGGGCCTCGAGCTCGGCCGCCTTGCGCTCGCGACGGGTGCGGGTGCGGGTGCGGGTGCCCCGGCCCGGCGGAGCGAGCTTCTCGGGGGTGCGCGGGGTGAGCATGGTCATGGCGAATCCTCCCTCCGGTGGACACGGCGGAGCCGGGCCGTCACACGGAGTGGTCAGGGATGTGCGTGAAAGAACCGCAGGCCGGTGCGGGCGCGGAGGTGCCCTACTGAGGTGCGGGCACAGAGGCGCCGTGCAGGGATGCGGGCACGCAGAGGTGCCCTACCGGGTGCGGTGAAAAGGGGAACGCCGAAACAGCGAAGCGGTCGACGGCAGACGGAAGGGTCAGCCGACCGGAACGTGGCGGCGAGGACTTCCTTCGGGACTCATCCCGAACACCTCCTCGCATCGCGCCGACAGAAACGATCGCCGCACCGGGTCGAAGACGGACAAGCCGGTGTCACGGCGACGTCTCGAAGCTAACACGGATCCGGCCCGCTCCCGCCCGGGCCGAAAGTCCCGCCGAGGCCCGGGCCGTACGTCCCGTGCCGACGACCCGGACCGGCTCTGACCTGCGCTTTCGCGCGCGGATTAGGCTGGTGTGCGCCGGCGGCGGGGGAGGGGCGGGCACGCCGTTCTTTGCCCTCCTTTGGGGACGGCGGCGGCGGTTCCGCCCCCAGGCTCATTCGAGCCCGGCCGCGCTCAGGTCTTGACGGGGGACAACCCGAAAGGCTCAGCTTAGAGTTCACAAGTTGGAGAAGAAGCTGGGGTCTCACAGGCGCGGCCCCAGCCGGGGACGGTGCACGCACCGCCCATCGCAGGCGGGAGTGGATGAGTCGATGGAGACTCCGGGGTCGCAGACATCTCTGCACAGGGCCAATCTCGAACGGGTCGTCCGTGCGGTACGCATGGCCGGCTCGCTCACCCAGGCGGAGATCGCCCGGGCGACCGGGCTGTCCGCCGCCACGGTCTCCAACATCGTGCGGGAGCTGAAGGACGGCGGGACCGTCGAGGTCACCCCCACCTCCGCGGGCGGGCGCCGGGCCCGCAGCGTCTCGCTCTCCGGTGACGCGGGCATCGTCATCGGCGTCGACTTCGGCCACACCCACCTGCGGGTCGCCGTCGGCAACCTCGCCCACCAGGTCCTCGCCGAGGAGTCCGAGCCGCTCGACGTCGACGCCTCCTCCGCCGAGGGCTTCGACCGGGCGGAACGGCTGGTCACGCGGCTGATCCAGGCCACCGGCATCGGCCGGGACAAGGTCGTCGGCGTCGGTCTCGGCGTACCGGGACCGATCGACGTCTCCTCCGGCACCCTCGGCTCCACCTCGATCCTGCCGGGCTGGAGCGGGATCAACCCGGCCGACGAACTCTCCGGCCGACTCGGCGTGCCCGTGTACGTCGACAACGACGCCAATCTCGGCGCGCTCGGCGAGCTCGTCTGGGGCAGCGGCCGCGGGGTCAAGGACCTGGCCTACATCAAGGTCGCCAGCGGCGTGGGCGCCGGCCTCGTCATCGACGGGCGGGTCTACCGCGGCCCCGGAGGCACCGCGGGGGAGATCGGGCACATCACGATCGACGAGTCCGGCCCCGTCTGTCGCTGCGGCAACCGCGGCTGCCTGGAGACCTTCACCGCCGCCCGCTACGTCCTGCCGCTGCTCCAGCCCGGCCACGGCGCCGATCTGACCATGGAGCGCGTCGTCCAGCTGGCGCGGGAGGGCGACCCCGGCTGCCGGCGCGTGATCGCCGACGTCGGCCGCCACATCGGCAGCGGTGTCGCCAACCTCTGCAACCTGCTCAACCCCAGCCGGGTGGTGCTCGGCGGCGACCTCGCCGAGGCCGGTGAGCTGGTGCTCGCCCCGATCCGCGACTCCGTCTCGCGCTACGCCATCCCCAGCGCCGCCCGTCAACTCTCGCTGGCGCCGGGGGCGCTGGGCGGCCGGGCCGAAGTGCTGGGCGCGCTGGCCCTCGCGCTGAGCGAAATGGGCGATTCGACCCTGCTTGAGGGTGCCCTTCCGGGTACCGCGCCCGCGGCCGCTTCCTCCCCGACTCCTGCCTTCACTTAGATAACGGATGGCACCGTTGTCATCTCGTTAAGGATTTACTCCTTGACGTCGGGGTTGCGGCCGAGTTGACTTCCAGCCACCTCGGCCGCAAAGTCGCGGCCTCGTCAGGGAGGCAACCCCACATGAACGCAGTGACGCGTCGCATCGTCATAGGCACGGCCGCGGTTTCCATGGCCCTCTCCGTAGCCGCCTGTGGCAAGGCGGGCGACAGCGACTCGGGTAACGGGAGCGGCGGCGACGGCAAGACCATCGGTCTGCTGCTGCCGGAGAACAAGACCACGCGTTACGAGACCTTCGACCGCCCGATCATCGAGGCGAAGATCAAGGCTCTCTGCTCGGACTGCGAGGTCAAGTACAACAACGCCGCGCAGGACACCGAGACGCAGAAGAAGCAGTTCGACGCGCTGGTCACGCAGGGCGTGAAGGTCATCATCCTGGACTCGGTCGACTACAAGGCCACCAAGTCCTGGGTCCAGCAGGCCGAGAAGAAGGGCGTCAAGGTCGTCGCGTACGACCGCCTGGCCGAGGGCCCGATCTCCGCCTACGTGAGCTACGACAACGAGAAGATCGGCCGCCTGCAGGGCGAGGGCCTGGTGAAGGCGCTCGGCGACAAGGCCAAGGACGCCAACGTTGTCATGATCAACGGCTCGCCGACCGACCCGAACGCCCCGCTGTTCAAGAAGGGCGCCCACAGCGTCCTCGACACCGGCGTCAAGAAGGTCGTCTACGAGCAGGACATCCCGGACTGGTCCCCGGACGAGGCCAACAAGAAGATGGGTGCCGCCATCGACTCCCTGGGCAAGGACGGCTTCCAGGGCGTCTACTCCGCCAACGACGGCATGGCCGGCGGCATCATCACCGCCCTCTCCAAGCAGGGCATCAAGGTCCCGGTCGGCGGCCAGGACGCCGAACTCGCCGGTCTGCAGCGGATCCTGAAGGGCGACCAGTCCTTCACGATCTACAAGCAGATCAAGCCGGAGGCCGAGACCACCGCCGAGATCGCCGTCCGTCTGCTCAAGGGCGAGAAGATCGACGACCTGGTTCCCACCAAGGTCACCAGCCTGACCGGTGAGTTCAAGGACATCCCGGCGAAGCTGTACGACGCGCAGGTCGTCACCAAGGACGACATCGCCGGCACGATCATCAAGGACGGCGTCTACAAGGCCGCCGACATCTGCACCGCCGAGTACAAGGCGGCCTGCGAGGCGGCGGGCATCAAGTAACACCCCGCTGCCGGTACGGCCCTTCGGACCCACTGACCTCCTCCGAAGCGGCCCCCGGTCCGGTCCGGCGTACCCCGCCCCGTTCAACGCCCCGCAAGCGGGGGCGGGGCGCCGGACTCCTCTCACAGCCCCCGTGTCACAGCCCCCTCTGTGCTCTTCGCACCACCATCCCCGCCGGTCAGGCGGCGAAGGAGATGATTCACGTGTCCGCTACGCCCGTGCTGGCGTTGCGCGGAGTCTCCAAGCGGTTCGGCGCCGTCCAGGTGCTCACCGACGTAGAACTGGAGATCCACGCCGGTGAGGTCGTCGCCCTGGTCGGCGACAACGGCGCCGGCAAGTCGACCCTCGTCAAGACGATCTCGGGTGTCCACCCGATCGACGAAGGCGTGATCGAGTGGGACGGCAGCCCCGTCCAGATCACCAAGCCCCACGACGCCCAGAACCTCGGAGTCGCCACCGTCTACCAGGACCTGGCGCTCTGCGACAACCTCGACGTCGTCGCCAACCTCTTCCTCGGCAGCGAGCTGCGCTCCGCGTCCGTCCTCGACGAGATCGCGATGGAGAAGCGCGCCAAGGAGCTCCTGGACACGCTGTCCATCCGGATCCCGTCGGTCCGCATCCCGGTCGCGGCGCTCTCCGGCGGTCAGCGGCAGGTCGTGGCCATCGCCCGCGCCCTGATCGGCGACCCCAAGATCGTCATCCTGGACGAGCCCACCGCCGCCCTCGGCGTCGAGCAGACCGCACAGGTGCTCGACCTGGTGGAGCGGCTGCGCGAGCGCGGTCACGGCGTCATCCTCATCAGCCACAACATGGCCGACGTCCGCGCCGTCGCGGACAAGGTCGCGGTCCTCCGCCTGGGCCGCAACAACGGTGTCTTCGACGTCAAGGACACCAGCCACGAGACGATCATCGCCGCCATCACCGGTGCCACGGACAACGCCGTGACCCGTCGGCAGGCCCGTACGGCCTCGGCCACGGCCACGAAGGAGGACGCGAAGTGAGCGACCTCGCCAAGACCCCCGAGACGCCCGAGAGCACGGGGACCGCCACGCCCGAGACCGCGACGCCCGAGACCGCGACGCCCGAGACCGCCGTGCCCGCCCAGGCCGCTCCCGTCGAGGCCTCCGCCGCCCCGATCCCCGCCGTCGACCCGCGCCTGCTGGTCCGCGAGGAGGGCCTCAAGGGCTACTGGACCGAGTTCTCCCGCAAGATCCGCGGCGGCGAGCTCGGCTCCCTGCCCGTCGTCCTGGGCCTGATCGTCATCGCGATCGTCTTCCAGGTCCAGAACGGCAACTTCCTCTCCGCGAGCTCCGTCGCCAACATCGCGGTCTACTCCTCCGGCCTCGGCATCATGGCCGTCGGCATCGTCTTCGTCCTCATCCTGGGCGAGATCGACCTGTCGATGGGTTCGGTCGCGGGCGTCGGCGCCGCCGTCTGGGCGGTGCTCAACGTCACCAACGGCATGAACGACCTGCTGTCCGTCGTCATCGCCGTTGCCTCCGGCCTCCTCATCGGCCTGCTGCACGGCTTCTTCTTCGCCAAGATCGGCGTCCCGGCCTTCGTGGTCACCCTCGCCGGCTTCCTCGGCTGGAGCGGCCTCCAGATCTGGCTGATGGGCAAGGAGGGCTCGATCAACGCCCCCTCCGGCTCGATCGTGGAGAACCTCACGGCGTACTACTTCGAGGACAAGGCCGCCGCGTACGGCCTGGCCCTCGTCGCGGTCCTCGCTTACGCGGGCTCCCTGCTGCTCGACGCCAAGCGCCGCAAGGCCGCCGCCCTGCCGTCCCGGCCGGTCAGTGAGATCGTGCTGCGCACCGCCGTCGTCGCCGTCCTCTGCTTCGTCGTCGCCTACGTCCTGAACGAGCCCGAGGGCGCGCGCGGTCTGCCGCTCGCCCTGGTCCTCTTCCTGGCCGTCCTGGTGATCGCCGACTTCGTCGCCCGCCGCACCCTGTTCGGCCGCAAGGTCTTCGCGGTCGGCGGCAACGCCGAGGCCGCCCGCCGGGCCGGCATCAACGTCGACCGGATCCGGATCGTCGTCTTCGGCGTCTCGGGCATGCTCGCCGCCTTCGGTGGACTCTTCGTGGCCAGCCTCTCGGGCGGCGCCACCAAGAGCCTCGGCAGTGGCAACACCCTGATGCTCGTCATCGCGGCGGCCGTGATCGGCGGCACGAGCCTCTTCGGCGGCCGCGGCAAGGTCTGGTCGGCACTCCTGGGAATGATCGTGATCCAGTCGATCCAGCAGGGCCTGAACATGATCGGCATGGCCAACGAGATCCAGTACATGATCACCGGCGCGGTGCTCCTCGCCGCCGTCGTGATCGACTCGGTCTCCCGCAGGACGCAGAAGACCGCGGGCCGCGCGTAGCCTTTGTTACGTACTCCACAGTGCTCGGCGCCGGAGAACCGGCGCCGGGCACTGCTGCGTCTGGCCCTGTGCAGCGCCCGTACGCTCAGCGGTGTGTCGGCCACATGTGTGACGCGCACCCCGCCGCCCGATGACCACGGTCGGGGGCGGAACATTAGACTCGACCAATCGGCAAGCTCGACCAGCTCAATGGCAAGGAGGCACGGGTGGCATTGCTGACCCGTATCAGGGGACCGCGCGATCTGGACCGGCTTTCCCCGGAACAGCTGGACCAGCTGGCCGAAGAGATCCGGACGTTTCTCGTGGACGCCGTCTCCAAGACCGGTGGCCACCTCGGCCCCAACCTCGGCGTGGTCGAGCTGACCATCGCCCTGCACCGCGTCTTCGACTCCCCGAAGGACAAGGTCCTCTTCGACACCGGCCACCAGAGCTACGTCCACAAGCTGCTCACCGGCCGCCAGGACTTCTCGAAGCTCAAGATGAAGGGCGGCCTGTCCGGCTACCCCTCGCAGGCCGAGTCCGAGCACGACGTCATCGAGAACTCGCACGCCTCCACCGTCCTCGGCTGGGCCGACGGCCTGGCCAAGGCCAACGAGGTCCTGAAGAAGGACGACCACGTCGTCGCCGTCATCGGCGACGGAGCCCTCACCGGCGGCATGGCCTGGGAGGCGCTGAACAACATCGCCGCCGCCAAGGACCGCCCGCTGGTCATCGTCGTCAACGACAACGAGCGCTCCTACGCCCCGACGATCGGCGGCCTCGCCAACCACCTGGCCACGCTCCGTACCACCGACGGCTACGAGCGCTTCCTCGCCCGCGGCAAGGACATCCTGGAGCGCACCCCCGTCGTCGGGAAGCCGCTCTACGAGACCCTGCACGGCGCCAAGAAGGGCCTGAAGGACTTCATCGCCCCGCAGGGCATGTTCGAGGACCTGGGTCTGAAGTACGTCGGTCCGATCGACGGCCACGACATCGAGGCCCTGGAGTCCGCCCTGACGCGGGCCAAGCGCTTCGGCGGCCCGGTGATCGTCCACTGCCTCACCGAGAAGGGCCGCGGCTACCAGCCCGCCCTCCAGGACGAGGCCGACCGCTTCCACGCCGTCGGCAAGATCCACCCCGACACCGGCCTGCCGATCTCCTCCTCCGGCGCCGACTGGACCGGCGTGTTCGCGCAGGAGATGGTCGAACTCGGCAAGGAGCGCGAGGACATCGTCGCGATCACCGCGGCCATGCTCCAGCCCGTCGGCCTCGACAAGTTCGCCAAGGAATTCCCCGAGCGGGTGTACGACGTCGGCATCGCCGAGCAGCACGCCGCGGTCTCCGCGGCCGGCCTCGCCACCGGCGGACTCCACCCCGTCTTCGCCGTCTACGCGACCTTCCTCAACCGCGCCTTCGACCAGGTCCTCATGGACGTGGCCCTGCACAAGTGCGGTGTCACCTTCGTCCTGGACCGGGCCGGCGTCACCGGCACCGACGGCGCCTCCCACAACGGCATGTGGGACATGTCGATCCTCCAGGTCGTCCCCAGCCTGCGGCTCGCCGCCCCGCGCGACGCCGAGCAGGTCCGCGCCCAGCTGCGCGAGGCCGTCGAGGTCACCGACGCGCCGACCGTCGTCCGCTTCTCCAAGGGCGCCGTCGGCCCCGCCGTACCGGCCCTGCGCCGCGTCGGCGGCATGGACGTGCTGCGCGAGCCCGGCAGCAACCGGCCCGACGTCCTCCTGGTCTCCGTCGGCGCGCTCGCGCCGATGTGCCTGGAGATCGCCGATCTCCTCGACAAGCAGGGCATCTCCACCACCGTCGTCGACCCCCGCTGGGTCAAGCCGGTCGACGAGGCGCTCGCCCCGCTCGCCGAGCAGCACCGGGTCGTCGTCACGGTCGAGGACAACAGCCGCGTCGGCGGTGTCGGCTCGGCCGTCGCCCAGGCCCTGCGCGACGCCGATGTGGACGTACCGCTCCGCGACTTCGGCATCCCGCCGCGCTTCCTCGACCACGCCTCCCGTGCCGAGGTCATGGCCGAGATCGGGCTGACCGCGCCGGACATCGCCCGTCAGGTCACCGGCCTGGTCTCGCGCCTCGACGGCCTCCCCCGAGCGGAGGAGACCCCGACCGAGGACAGCGGCCGGGCCGTGGAGCCCGCCCGCGACTGACGCGGGCGCAGGCGACACACCGTCACCATTGGGCCGGTCGGACCACTCCACGGGGTGGCCGACCGGCCCATTCGTGTGAAACCCGTTCCTTCGACAGGCGACATCCCTTCGGGGTCTCGATCATGGGTGCTGGGACCGACGGTACGGAGGTACGACGGTGAGTACGGACCAGCAACCGCCACAGGCGCGCTCCGGGATGTTCCGGACCAAGACGGTCGAACAGTCGATCCGTGACACGGAGGAACCGGAGCACGCGCTCAAGAAGTCCCTGTCCGCCTGGGACCTGACCGTCTTCGGCGTCGGCGTCATCATCGGCACCGGCATCTTCGTGCTCACGGGCAAGGTGGCCAAGGAGAACGCCGGACCCGCCACGGCGCTTGCGTTCGTCGCCGCCGGCATCGTCTGCGCGCTCGCGGCCCTCTGCTACGCCGAGTTCGCCTCGACGGTCCCGGTCGCCGGATCCGCGTACACCTTCGCGTACGCCTCCATCGGCGAACTGCCCGCCTGGATCATCGGCTGGGACCTCGTCCTCGAGTTCGCGCTCGGCACGGCGGTGGTCGCGGTCGGCTGGTCCGGCTACGTCCGCTCCCTGATGGACAACGTGGACTGGCATCTACCGGCGGCCCTGGAAGGGCCCGACGCCCCGGGCGGCACCTTCGACATCCTGGCCTTCCTGCTGGTCCTGGTGCTGACCGTGATCCTGGTGCTCGGCATGAAGCTCTCCGCCCGCATCACCGCGCTCGTCGTCGCCATCAAGGTGACGGTGGTCATGATCGTGATCATCGCGGGTCTGTTCTTCATCGTGGGCGACAACTACGACCCGTTCATCCCGGACGCGGTGACGCCGACGGACGGCGCCTCGGCCTGGGACGCACCGCTGGTCGAGACGATCTTCAACTACGAGCCGACGAACTTCGGCGTCATGGGCATCTTCACCGCCGCCTCCGTCGTCTTCTTCGCCTTCATCGGCTTCGACGTGGTGGCCACGGCCGCCGAGGAGACCAAGCTCCCGCAGCGCGACATGCCGCGGGGCATCCTGGGCTCGCTGCTCATCTGCACGGTGCTCTACGTCGCCGTCGCACTCGTCGTGACCGGCATGCAGCACTACACCGAACTGTCCGTCAGCGCCCCGCTCGCGGACGCCTTCAAGGCCACCGGGCACCCCTGGTTCGCGGGCGTGATCAGCTTCGGCGCGGCCGTCGGCCTCACCACCGTCTGCCTCATCCTGCTGCTCGGCCAGACCCGGGTGTTCTTCGCGATGAGCCGTGACGGGCTGCTGCCGCGCTTCTTCTCCGTGACGCACCCGCGTTTCCGGACGCCGTACCGCCCGACGATCCTGCTCGGCGTGATCATCGCCATCGTCGCGGGCTTCACCAGCATCAACGAGCTCGCGACCCTGGTGAACATCGGCACGCTCTTCGCGTTCGTGATGGTCGCCATCGGTGTGATCATCCTGCGTCGCACCCGGCCGGACCTGCACCGCGCGTTCCGCACGCCGTGGGTGCCGGTGCTGCCGATCCTCTCCGTCGCCGCGTCGCTCTGGCTGATGCTCAACCTGCCGGGCGAGACCTGGTTCCGCTTCGCGGTCTGGATGGCTATCGGCATCGTCGTGTACTTCCTGTACGGCCGCTCCCACAGCCGCCTCGGCAAGGCCGGCCGGGACGCGCTGTACTAGCCGTCCAGGACCGCACGCGGGCCCACGCACCGGGCCCCGTGCTCGCCCACCCGCCGCCGCAGTTCACGGTCGGCCGTGACCACCAGGCACGGCCGACCGGCCGCGTTCCGGGCCAGGTCCACGATGAGGTCGTCACCGCTGCCTGGCGCCTCCTCGACCCGTACCCCGGGCACGGACTCCACGCCGCGGGCCCGGCCCTCCACGACCAGCACGATCTCGAAGGGGCCGCCCTCCGGCCCGCCCCCGGCCGCGAGCCGGTCCCGCAGCCGCTCGGCGGCCGCCCGCCGGTCCCGCCACCAGCCGTCCGGCACCGACCCCACCACGTTGGCGCCGTCGACGATCAGCAGAGGCAGCTCCTGGTCCATACGGACAGGATGTCAGCCGCCGGTCGCGGGGGACTTCTTGGCCGACTCGGGGATACGGGAGTCCTCCCGGATCGCCTTCCACAGCTGCGACGCGTTCGGCTCGGCCGCGACCACGCGGTTGGGGTCCCGCTTGTCGTACGCGACCGGAAGCATGATCGTTTCCATGTTGCCGGGGTCGACCCCGTTGAGGGACTGCGCGAACTCGCTGAGCGCCTTCAGGGAGGCCAGCTCGGAGTCGGTGGTCAGCGCCTTGGTGGCGGAGTCGGCCACCTTGTAGCTCTTGGTGGGGCTGCTCAGCAGGTCCTGCTTCTTGACCTCGGTGAGGAGCGCGGTCAGGAACTTCTGCTGGTTGCCGATCCGGCCGAGGTCGCTGCCGTCACCGACGCCGTACCGTGTGCGTACGAAGGCGAGGGATTGCGTCCCGTCGAGCCGCTGGGGACCGGCGTCCAGGTCGAGACCGGAGGTCTTGATGGGCTCGTCGACGTCGACCGTGACGCCGCCTATCGCGTCGACCAGGTCCTTGAAGCCCGCGAAGTCGATCTCGAGGTAGTGGTCGAGACGTACGCCGCTCATGGTCTCGACGGTCTTCATCACACAGGCCGGTCCGTGCTGCGCGTACACGGAGTTGAACATCACGCGCTGCGCGGAGGGCGCGGTGCCGCCGTCCTCCTTCACGCACTCGGGCCGGGTCACCAGGGTGTCGCGGGGGATGCTGATGGCGACCGCCTGGGTGCGCCCCTCGGGTATGTGGACGACGAGGGCGGTGTCCGAACGGGCCCCGCTCACCTTCCCGCCGTCCAGCGCGGCGTTGGCCCCGGCCCGCGAATCGGAACCGAGCACGAGCAGGTTCTGCCCGGTGGTCGGCAGCTTCTGCGGCCGGTCGTCGCCGAGCGCCTTCTCGACGTCGACACCCTTGATGTTGCCGTCGATGCTGGAGTACATCCAGTACACGGTGCCGCCGGCGGCGAGGACGAGCACGAGGAGCGTCAGCAGGACGATCCGCCCGGTCCGCCGCTTGCGCTTCGGCGCCTTGCGGGAGCGCGAGGAGGAGCGGCCGGAGCCGTTCCCGGATTCCGGCGTACGTATGTCCTGGGTCATCCTGCTTGAGTCCTCGAGTTCTGGTGGCCCGGCGGGCGACGAACACCCTGCACCCCCCCGGGGCATCAGGATCCGCAAGCTCCTGCGGAGCGTGCAGTATAGGCATCCGAACGCGCGTACGTACGAGAGTGCCCGTGATGTCACCCTGTGCATGGGCCCGTTCTCGTCCTCAACCGTGGCATTTCTGCGCTTTGCGTAGATTTTCTGGTCGCATGAGGAAGCGCTTATCGTCTACTCGGTCGAACGTGGTTGAACCGAAGGTGAACCGAAGTCGAACCATCGTCCGAAGTGATCCGAGGGGAGGGGTTGGCGCATGGCGCGAGGAGCCGGCAGGCGCGCGAGGGCGGGACGTTCCGTCGGCGACCCTTGGTCCGACGACGCTCGGGCCGACACGGAACACCCGTCGGGCTCTCCGGGCACCCTCGCCCTCGTCGTCGCCACCCCCGCGGACGTGCTCCCGCTGCTCGCGAGCGAGCCTCCCGGCGCCCGGATCGCGGTGATGTGCCTGGAGCCGGGGGAGCCAGGGGAGTTGGCGGCCCTGGGTCGGGTCCTGTCCACGGCGCGGCAGCAGGGGCATCGCGTGGCCGGTGAGCCCCGGATCCTCGGCGCCCGGTACGACGACATGCTCCGTGACGCCTTCCTCGACCTGGCGCCCACCCGTGTCGCCACACTGGACCCCGATCCCGCGAGCGTGGCCGTCGACGGGGACGAGCGGAAGTTCGCCGTCACCGAACCGCCGCTGCGCGGCCTCGCGGCGCGTGCCGCGCTGCGTGCCGCCCGCTGGTACCAGCTCCGTACCGGAGCGCCGGTCTTCGTGGACTGCCGTCGTGCCGCGACCGACCCGAGGGCGCCCCTCGACGCCGCCTCCCGCTACCCGCGCCCGGCCCACTGGCTCACCGCGGGCGCCGACGGCCGGATGTCCCTCCACCTGCTCTCGGCGGCGGGAGTGCTGCGCTGGACCGAGGCGGCGGTGGGCGGTCCCCGGTGGACCGGTCCCGAACTCCTGGAGACGCCCGAACTCATGCCGGGGCTCACCGTGCTGCGTGGGCCCGACGGCTATGTGCGGCTCTTCGGGCTGCGCCGCACCCCGGGCGAGCACGAGGACGAAGGCGCGCTGGAGGTCGTCACCGCCGTCCAGTACCAGACCGGCCGGGCGCTGGGTCCCTGGGCCGGCCTCGGCAATCCCAACGCGCGCGACTGGCAGAAGGCGCGCCGGCTGGGCTTTCCGGTGGCCGCGTTCGACGGCAACGGCACGCTCCATGTGTTCGTACGCAACGTCGGCGCGAGCATCAGCACCAGGCGTCAGGACGCGGACGGCGCATGGTCGTCCTGGCAGCACCTCAGGGGCCGCCGGGTCGCCGACGAGCTGGTCGCGTTTCCCGGCTGGGACGGGGGCGTCGAACTCGTGGCCCGGGCCCGGGACGGTGTCGACGCGGCGCACTGGCACTACGACCTCACGTCCGGGACCTGGACGGAGAACCGGGCGATCCCGGTGAGCGCCGTGCCGGGCAGCCTCACCGCGGCGCCGGAGGCGGGGGCGCTGCGCTACCGGTACGCGGCGAGCGGCGAGGTCTGTGTCTGGCAGCCGGGCGCGGGCGCGCCGATCGGGCTGGGCGGTGTCGAGGGGAGCGGACCCGTCTCGGGTGTGGCGGGCGCCGGCATCCAGGGCTGGAGCTGCACCGTGCTGGCCCGGCGCGGACGTGGCGGGGTCGCGGAGGTCGGGGCCCATGCGGACGGGCGGCCCGACCTGGGGGTGTGGTGGTCACCCCTCGGTGACCGGTCCCTCGTGCCGCCGGCCATGACGCTCGACGGCCTCGGCCGTGTGGTGATCGCCACTCAGAGAGTCGACGGGACCCCGCTCGTCGCGCGGCAGCGCCAGGACGTCCAGGGCCTGGAATTCGGGCCCTGGCAAGCGATCTGAGGAGTCGAGGGCCACGGACCGGGTCGGACCTGCGGCGGTGCCACGTCCGGGGTACGGGTCGAACTGTTGAGCGTGGATCAAGTTTGCTAAGGTTTTCCAGTGCCTTTATGTGAATCACAGGTGAAGCTTCTGTGCGCATGAAGTGTGCGGCCCCTCGATGACGGGCACAGGTGCGCAGGCCAAGGGGGCTCCTGCCGCTTCAGATGTATCGCTGTGTCGAACGCGAGGGTCCATGCAGAAGCTGTCAGTCAGGGCCGTCCAGAAGCTTACGTGCAAGAAGCGCGACGCTTGGTGGACGGTCCTCCTCGTGGATCCCGTCGCGACCCGACTGGTCTGCTGGTTCGCACGGTTCGACTCCATCACACCCAACCGGGTCACCTGGGCCGCCCTCTTCGTGGGCCTCGGCTCGGCCGGCTTCTTCCTCAAGGGTGACTACACGTCACTGGCCATCGGGGCCGGCCTGTACCACGTCAGCTTCATCCTCGACTGCATCGACGGAAAGCTCGCCCGTCTCAAGGGCAACGGCTCCGTCTTCGGCGGCTGGCTGGACTACGTCTTCGACCGCATCCGCGTCCTCTTCTGCGCCCTCGCCCTCATGGGCGGCCAGTTCCTCCGGACGAACGAGTCGATCTACCTCCTCGCCGCCCTCGTCGTCGTCTTCCTCGACATGCTCCGTTACGTCGACGCCCTCCAGATCTACAAGATGCGCATGTCCATGCGTGCCAAGATCGAAGCCGTCACCCTCGCCCGGCAGGCCGAGGCGGGCGTGCGCGAGGAGGACCAGAAGGTCGTCTTCATGGAGGACCTGCTGCGCGAGAACCCGCTGATGGAGACCGATGTCCAGCGGGCGGCGGCCACACAGCCCGGGCAGACCGAGGTCATCGACCTGCACCAGCAGTTCCGCAAGAGCTTCCCCTGGTACGCGAGGGTCCGTCACGCCCTGCTGCGCAGCCGGATCAGGCCCCACCTGATCAGCGGCATCGAGTTCCAGATGTTCATCTTCATCGTCGGCCCGCTCATCGGCCACGTCCTGCTGACCACCGCCGTCTCCGCCATCCTGCTGGGCGCCTTCGAGCTGGTGATCATGTTCAAGTTCTGGCTCTCCACCCGGGACTTCACCCGCACCATGGAGCGTCTCGCCCCTGAGAGCGTGCCGACCCGCGCCGGGTCCATCTCCCCGCATCTGCAGGCCGGCCGGCACCGCCGCCGCGGGCAGGAGCAGGGGGACACGGCCGCCCGCGAGGAGGCCGCCGCCGCCCTGGCCGACCAGCGCTTCCCCGCTCCGGAGCCGGACGAGGACCCCGGCTTCCAGCCCTACCCGCGCCCGTACGCCGAGACCTACGGGCGGGCCCCGTTCGACACGATGCCGCTCCACCAGATCCCGCTCCACCAGATCCCGCGCCAGCCCGCCTTCCGCGACGGCCTCGTCGAAGCGGAGCCGCACGGAAGATGAACCACCCGCTCGACATCACGCGGTTCCTCGTGACCGTCGTCGTCCCGGCGTACAACGCGAGCGCCACGCTCGCCCGCGCACTGCAGTCGGTGCTCGCCCAGACCCACCGTGGCGTCGAGGTGCTCGTCGTCGACGACTGCTCCGCCGACGGCACGCTCCTCGTGGCCCGTCAGTTCGCCGCCATGGACTCCCGCGTCCGCGTCATCGAGCGGCCGCAGAACAGCGGCGGCTGCGGCGCGCCCCGTAACAACGGCATCGAGGCCGCCGCCGGGCAGTACGTCATGTTCCTCGACGCGGACGACGAGCTTCCGCTCAAGGCCGTCGAGGAACTGCTCTCCTCGGCCCTCACCACCGGTTCCGACGTCACCGCCGGCCGGGTGCTGCGCATCAACCCGGCCAAGGACGAGATCACCGTCTGGCAGCCGCAGCTCTACGAGACCGACCAGAACACCGGTGGCCTCGGCGCCATGCCGGAGCTGTTCGACGACCCGATCGCCGCCGGAAAGCTCTACCGCCGCGACTTCCTCGACAACTTCGGCATCCGCTTCCCCGAGGGCGTCTTCTTCGAGGACACCTACTTCTCCACGGTCGCCAACTTCCACGCGCGCTCCCTCACCCTCCTGGCCACTCCGGTCTACCGGTGGATGTGGGAACGCGAGACCGACCAGCCCTCGATCACCAACAGGCGCCACGAGCCGCGCAGCATCAGCGACCGCGTCCTGGTCCACCAGTACACCGACCGGTTCCTGGCAGGCGTCGGCCGTCCGGATCTGCTCGCCCGCAAGGGCGCCAAGTTCCTCTCCCACGACCTGCGGCTCTACACCCCCGAACTGCGCACCGGCGACGAGACCTACCGCAACGGCTTCGTACGAGCCGTCGCCCCCTATCTGCGCTCCCTGGACGAGGGGGCGTACGAGCTGTGCGGCCCGATGGAGCGGGTCCGCGCCTTCGGGCTGATGCACGGCCGGGTGGACATCGCCGTCTCCGCCGCCGACTTCATGGCCCGTCGCAGTGTGATCAGCTCCGACCTCGTCGAGCGCGACGGCCGGGTGTTCTGGTCCGGCTCGCTGCTCGGCCGGCCCGACGCGGAGAAGTTCCTCGACGTCACCGACCTGGAGCTGACCGGCGCCCCGCTGGCCGACGCACGGCTGTACAACGAGGCCTCGCGGGTCGAGATCCGCGGCGACCAGTTGCACATCGCGGGCGCGATACGCAACCAGCTCGGCCGGGTCGACCCCGAGGACAAGATCGAGCTCATCGCCGTGCTGCGCCGCCGCAGCACCAAGGCCGACCACCACTTCCCCGTCTCGGGCGTCGAGGTCGACGAGCACTGGATCCGGTACCACGCCAACCTCGACCTCGCCGACACCCTCGGCCGGGCCGACCGCGCGGGCACCTGGAACTTCTTCGTCCAGCTCCGCCACGCCGGCGAGCGGGCCTCGACCGCCCTGAACATCAGCGGGGTCGACGTCGAGCAGCTGCGGTACGCCGGCGACGCCGGAGTCCACGAGCTCTACGAGACCGTCAGCGGCAACCTCGCGCTCCGTCCCGAGACCAGCGAGGCCCAGACCAAGGCCAACCCGCGCGGCACCCCCTGGCTGTGGTGGCAGGGCGCCGAGGCGCCCGAACCCGCGGCTCCGCCGCAGCGCTGGTCGGCGGCGATCGTCGTGCACTGCCACAACGACGAGTACAACCTGGGGGAGTTCCTCCCCTCGCTCTTCGCCCAGACCGGGTTCGCGGAGACCCAGGTGGTCCTCGTCGACGACGGCTCGAGCGACACCACCGCGCAGCAGCTGGCCGCGTTCGCCGCGTACTACCCCAACACGAAGGTCGTCACCCAGGCCGCCCTCGGCATGCGCTCCGCCTTCGACCACGGCCTGCGGTACGTCACCGCGCCCTACGTCATGTTCGCGCGCGCCCAGGACATCCTCGGTGAGTCCGCGCTCGCGCGGCTGGTGGCGGCGACCCGCAAGGTCCAGGGCGGCTTCGACGTCGTGGTGGGCGAGGCGGACAACTTCCCCGGGCCGCGACGGAACGACGGCGAGCCCTGGAAGCGGTACTTCCAGGAGGCGGTGCCGGTGCGCCATCTCGACGACGCGCCGTACCTCGTCTTCTCCACCGCGCTCGGCGGAAAGCTCTTCAAGACCTCGTACGTACGCGACCGGCGCTTCCGCCCCGGCCACGGACCCGGTTTCGAGGACGACTGGTTCACCGTCCCCGCGGTCCTGGGCTCCCGCCGTATCGCGATCGCCAAGGGGGCCTGCTTCTACGCGCGCGACGAGCAGCAGCAGGACTCGCTCTTCGACCGCCCCTGGAACGACCCCGTCAAGACCCAGGAACTGGTACGCCTCGGCGCGCACGTGCTGAAGGCCGTCCAGGGCGCGCCCGAGCGCACGGTCCGCCTCGCGCAGCGCTTCGTCGTCCGCTCGCTGCAGCCGTACGTACGCAACATGCACCGGATCATGAGCAAGCCGGAGATCGCCGCGGTCTTCCCCAAGCTCCACTCCGTCTACGCGCAGATTCCCGACGACCTGATCCTTCAGTACGCCGTGCATCCGCTGGCCAGGCTCCAGCACCACGCGGTCGTCACCGGGAACTTCGAGCTGTTCGCGGAGCCGCTGAGCAAGCCGGACTTCCTGCCGACGCTCCACATCGACGACGAGGGCCCCTTCCGCCGGCTGGCCGGCGACGCGGTGGAGACCTCGCTGCTGCGCGTCCCGCGCACCGGCGCCGTGCTCGAGACGTTCCAGTGGTCGGGCGGGGAGTTCGAGTTCGAGGGCCTCCTGGTCTTCTCCGGGACGGACATCGACGTCCGGTACACCAACCGCCTCGAGCTGGTGCTCAAGGACGGGGAGCGGGAGGCGACCGCTCCCGTGGAGCAGGTCTACCGGCGGGACCGCTGGCGCACCCGCAAGGACCAGGACTGGTACTCCGGCTGGCGTGCCACGGTCGGGGAGGGCAGCTTCGACACGCTGGCCAACGCGGACCTGAAGCTGGCGATCCGGATCCACGCGAACGACCGGCACCATGACATTCCGCTGGCCACCCGCCAGATGCTGCACCGCTTCAAGGGAGTGCACACCAGCGGACGGCAGCGCTTCGTGCTGAGCATCGACGACGACGAGATGGTCTCGCTCCGCTGGGTGCGCGGCGCCGCCGCCCGCACCAAGGACAGGCTCAGCCGGTTCGGGCGGGAGTTCCGCAACTCGCTGCCGGGCCGCCTCGGCTGGCGTACCCGTCTGCTGTACTGGCTCACCCATCCCGTACTGCACCGCCGTGGCATCTGGATCATCGGCGAGCGGGAGGACACCGCGCAGGACAACAGCTACCACCTGTTCAAGTGGATCCGGCAGAACCACCCCAAGCGCAAGATCTACTTCTCCATCAACGGGAACTCGCCGGACTGGGACAAGGTCGCCCGCCACGGCCAGGTCATCGACCGGCTGTCGTGGAAGCACCGCGCCTACCTGCTGCACGCGAAGCGGCTCATCAACGCCTACGACCTGGAGGCGTATCTCGGCTTCCCGGGGCTGAACAAGCGCGCGTTCCTGCGCGGCTACGGCGATCTGCTGCGCTACAAGCGGGTCTTCCTGCAGCACGGAGTGGTCTACAACGACGTGGTCGCCTCGATCCACGCCCAGGCCACCAACGTCGACATGGTGCTCACCACGGGGCGCAGCGAGCGCGCGTACTTCGCCGAGCACTGCGGATACGGATACGACCGGGTCGCGGCCACCGGTCTGCCGCGCTTCGACGCGCTGAAGCGGGTGAACGGGCCGCGCCGTGTGCTGGTCATGCCGACCTGGCGCCGCGAGATCGTCGCGCCCTCGTACAACAGGGCGGCCAAGCCGGAGATCCCCTTCGCCGCCTCCGAGTACTACCGCTTCTTCTCCTCCCTGCTGCGCAACGAGCGGCTGCTCGGTGCCCTGGAGCAGCACGGCGTCGAGCTGGAGTTCATGCCGCACTACGAGATCCGGCCGTACCTCAAGCACTTCAAGATCGACCATCCGTCGATCACGGTGTCCACGACCGGCCGGGACGTGCAGCTCGCGATGCGTGAGTGCTCGATGCTCGTGACCGACTACTCGTCGGTGTTCTTCGATGTGGCCTACATGGGAAAGCCCATCGTCTACACGAATTTCGACGACGAGCAGTTCTACAGCAAGCACTACAAGCGCGGCTATTTCGACCTCGGCAGGGACGGCTTCGGACCGGCCTGTGGCACCGTCGACAAGGCGGTGGACGAAATCATCCGCTCGATCGAACGGAACTTCGAGGTCGAGGACGAGTACCAGCGGCGCGCGGCGGAATTCTTCGTTCTCCGCGACACCTCGAACTGCGAGCGGGCCTACCGGGTCATCGAGACGCTGGACGCCTCCGTCGTGGCGGATCCCGCCTTCGACGATCTCCATCGCGGGGTGCAGATTCCATGAAGTGGCAGGGCAGGCAGGTATGAACGGTCAGATGAAACGAATCTTCCTCGCGGGAGGGTCCTCGGTCTGCACCCGGCAGATCAGCATGGCCCCGATGACCGGTTGGGGGCAGGCGCTCCCACTCTTCGTACAGGGCGCCGAGGTCGTGAACGCCGCCCGGGCCGGGGCGAGTTCGCGCAGCTTCTACGAGCGTGGGCGCCTGGCCTGGATCCTGGAGAACATCGCCCCCGGCGACCTGCTGCTCATCTCCTTCGGGCACAACGACATGCGCTCCGAGGACGGCCGCTTCAGCGCGCCCTTCTCCGAATTCCAGTTCTACCTCAAGAAGTACGTCGACGGGGCTCGGTCCCGGGGAGCGCACCCGGTTCTCGTTCCCGGCCAGGAGCGCCGTGTCTTCGACGCCTTCGGCAATATGCGGCGCAGTCTCGGCGTCTACCCCCAGGCCATTCGTGAGCTGGCGCTGGCGGCCTCCGTGCCGCTCATCGATCTCCACGAGTTCTCCTGTTCCTGGTGGCAGCAGCTCGGTGCCGAGGGCAGCAAGAAGGTATTCGTCTATCTCCAGCCGGGAGAGAGCCCCAACTACCCGGACGGCGTCGAGGACAACACCCATCTACGGCCGCACGGAGCGCTGGAATGCGCCCGGTTCATCGCGCGCGAGATGTACACCCAGGGGCTGCTCCTCCCGGACTACTTCCGGAACCTGGATTCCCCGCACGTGTCGGAGCACGACATCACCTGGCTTCCCGACGACGTCTTCGAGCAGCTCACCAAGGCCCGTGTCAGTGAGGTAGTGCGATGAGTGACTGGTACTCGCTGGTGCAGTCCTGGGTGAGCCACCCGGAGACCCCGCAGCACGGCGGTCATCTGGAGCTCTTCTCCGATGTCGATCCGCAGCGGCCGCTCGTACCCGGGCAGACGTTCTCCCTGACGCTGTCGATCACCCCGAGCGACGCGCCGTACCGGACGTACGGCTACCTCCTCGGCGACATCTTCGAGGGCGTCACGAGCGTCGTGAACCACAAGGGCCTCGGCAAGCTGGGCAACGGGCGCTACGCCACGTACGCCTCGGGCGCCGAGCCGCGTACCGCGACCATGCGCGTCAAGATCGCGGACGACGCGCCCGAGGGCTCGTACCTGCTCCCGCGGATCGTGGTCGGCGTCAAGCGCACCGAGGACGAGCGGCTCGTCTCCTCGATGTCGGTGTCCAACGTCGGCTTCCGGGTCCGCCGGCACTGGCTGCCCGGACGCTCCATCGTCCTGAACCCCGGCGGCCGGTTCACCATCCCCGCCGGCTACACCCCCGTCGACGGACTCCGGTTCACCGGCACCACGTTCGCCTCCCACGGGACCCTGTTCCACACCCCGGACGGCGGCCTCAGTTACCAGGCCGACCCCGAGCACCTGGGCTACGACAGCTTCTCGTGCTGCTTCGAGGACGAGAGCGGGCACCGCGTCCGGCAGGAGATCACCCTCCACATCGGGGACATGAGCCATTCTCCCGGCGCGCTGCGCACGGATGCGTAGCGCGCCGAGGCGACGCTCCGCCACGGCACTCGCCCTGGTGCTGCTGCTGACCGCCGGGGCGTGCACGCGCTCGGGCGGGGACCATCCGGCCCTCCGGGCGCCCGCCACACCGAGCGGGCGGCACCTTGCCCCCGGTGTCGTCTACGAGGAGTTCACCAGTGACGGCCCGGCGGGCCCCGTGCGGGTCGCCGCGCTGCGCATCGCGCCCGACGCGAAGGTGCGCCTGGCCGGCGTGCACGGCCGGCAGCTGGCGACCACCCAGACCGTACGGGACCTCGCACGGCAGACCGGAGCCCTCGCCGCGGTCAACGGCTCGTACTTCGACATCCGCGGCGGGAAGGGCTTCAGCGGCTACGAGGGAGACCCGACGGGCCTGTACGCCGAGGGCGACCAGGTGCTCAGCGAGGCCCGCAACGACAGCGCCGCCCTGGTGCTCGGCTACCGCGACGGCCGTCTCGACGCGCGGATCACCGAGGTGTCCACCCCCGGCCGGATCACCGCCGACGACGGAGCGACCCGCACTCTCGACGGGGTGAACCGGCTCGCCGGCCGGCTCCGCCCCTGCGGAGGAGTCGACGGCCACCGCCTCTTCTCCGCCGGGCGCCACGTCATGAACGACCCCCGCACCGGGCTGTGCGCGGTCCCCGACGAGATCGTGGCGTTCACCCCGCAATGGGGCGTCGACACCCCGTCCGGAGCGCGCGGCAGCGTCGAGGCCGTGCTCTCGGAGGACGGCACTGTGCGGCGACTCCGCTCCCCGGCCGGAGGCCCGGTGCCTCGGCGGGCACGCGTGCTGTACGGCATCGGTGAGGGTGCCGACTGGCTCCGGGAGCATGCGCGCGCCGGCACGCGGCCGGCCGCCGCGATGCCGATGAACGGCCCCGACGGCCAGGGGCTCTCCGGACCGGTCGATTCGGTCATCGGCGGCGGTACCCGGCTGTTGACGGACGGCCGGACCTCGATCCCGGGCCGTGCGACCGTCACCGCGGATCGCGCTCCGCGTACCCTCGCCGGCGTCACGAAGGACGGCTCGGTCCTGCTCGTCACGCTCGACGGGCGTGAGCCCGGAGTGAGCGAGGGCGCGACCCTCCCGGAGGCCGCCGACCTGCTGCGCTCCCTGGGGGCCACCGACGGGGTCAACCTCGACGGCGGGGGCTCGACCACGATGGTCGTGGACGACCGGCTTCGCAACCGACCGAGGGAGTCCAGGGGCGACCCCGTCGAGGAGCGCCGGATCTCGACGGCGATCGCCGTTCTGCCGCACTGACCCGCATACGCGAACGGCCCCGGCACCAGGAAGCGGTGCCGGGGCCGTTCGCGTTCTCGCGAGCCCTGGTGTTACGCCGGGACGCTCGCCACGCCCTGTGCGAGGAACGGCTTGCCGTTCACCCGCTGGGAGACGCCCTCACGGTCCAGGTACGGCGTGATGCCGCCCAGGTGGAAGGGCCAGCCCGCGCCCGTGATCAGGCAGAGGTCGATGTCCTGCGCCTCGGCGACGACACCCTCCTCCAGCATCAGGCCGATCTCCTGCGCCACCGCGTCCAGGACGCGGTCGCGGACCTGCTCCTCCGTCAGGACGACGTCGCCCTGCTTCAGGAGCGCGGCGACCTCGGGGTCCAGCTCCGGCTTGCCGGAGTCGTAGACGTAGAAGCCGCGCTTGCCGGCCTTGACGACGGCCGCCAGGTTCGGGGAGACGGTGAAGCGCTCCGGGAAGGCGCGGTTCAGGGTCTCGGAGACGTGCAGACCGATGGCCGGGCCGACGAGCTCCAGGAGGACCAGCGGGGACATCGGCAGACCGAGCGGCTCGATGGCCTTCTCCGCCGTCTCGACCGAGGTGCCCTCGTCGATGACGTTCTGGATCTCGCCCATGAAGCGGGTCAGGATGCGGTTCACGACGAACGCCGGGGCGTCCTTGGTGAGGACCGCGGTCTTCTTCAGCTTCTTCGCGACACCGAACGCGGTGGCGAGGGAAGCGTCGTCCGTCTGCTCGCCGCGCACGATCTCCAGGAGCGGGAGGATCGCGACCGGGTTGAAGAAGTGGAAGCCGACCACGCGCTCCGGGTGCTGGAGCTTGGAGGCCATCTCCGACACCGACAGCGAGGAGGTGTTGGTGGCGAGGATCGCGTGCGCCGGGGCGACCGCCTCGACCTCCGCGAACACCTTCTGCTTGACCGACATCTCCTCGAACACGGCCTCGATGATGAAGTCCGCGTCCGCGAAGCCCGCGGCCTTGTCCAGGACACCGGAGACCAGGCCCTTGAGACGGTTGGCCTTGTCCTGGTTGATGCGGCCCTTGCCGAGCAGCTTCTCGATCTCGGCGTGGACGTAGCCCACACCCTTGTCGACGCGCTCCTGGTCGATGTCGGTCAGGACGACCGGCACCTCGAGGCGGCGCAGGAAGAGCAGGGCCAGCTGAGAGGCCATCAGACCGGCGCCGACGACACCGACCTTGGTGACCGGGCGGGCCAGCGACTTGTCCGGGGCACCCGCCGGCCGCTTGGCGCGCTTCTGCACCAGGTTGAAGGCGTAGATGCCGGAGCGCAGCTCGCCGCCCATGATCAGGTCCGCGAGGGCCTGGTCCTCGGCGTCGAAGCCCTTCTGCAGGTCGCCGTCCTTGGACGCCTCGATGATGTCCAGGGCGCGGTACGCGGCCGGGGCCGCACCGTGCACCTTGGAGTCGGCGATGAACCGGCCCTTGGCGACGGCCTGATCCCAGCCCTCACCGCGGTCGATCTCCGGACGCTCCACCGTGACCGTGCCGTTGAGGACGGAGGCCGTCCAGATCAGCGACTGCTCCAGGAAGTCCGCGCCCTCGAAGATCGCGTCGGCGATGCCGAGCTCGAAGACCTGCTTGCCCTTGAGCTGACGGTTCTGGTTCAGCGAGTTCTCGATGATGACCGAGACGGCCTTGTCGGCACCGATCAGGTTCGGCAGGATCGTGCAGCCGCCCCAGCCGGGGACCAGACCGAGGAAGACCTCGGGCAGCGAGAAGGCCGGCAGGGCCTTCGACACGGTGCGGTAGGTGCAGTGCAGACCGACCTCGACACCGCCGCCCATCGCCGCGCCGTTGTAGTACGCGAAGGTCGGCACGGCCAGCGCGGACAGACGCTTGAAGACGTCGTGGCCGCCCTTGCCGATGGCCAGCGCGTCGGAGTGCTGCTTGAGCAGCTCGACGCCCTTGAGGTCGGCGCCCACCGCGAAGATGAACGGCTTGCCGGTGATGCCGACGCCGACGATGGAGCCCTCGGCGGCCTCCTTCTCGACCTGGTCGAGGGCGACGTTGAGGTTCGCCAGCGACTGCGGGCCGAAGGTGGTCGGCTTGGTGTGGTCGAAGCCGTTGTCCAGCGTGATCAGCGCGAACCGGCCCGCACCCGCGGGCAGGTCGAAGTGCCGTACGTGGGCGCTGGTGACGACCTCGTCCGGGAAGAGCTCGGCGGCGCCCTTCAGAAGCTCGGCGGTGGTGCTCACTTGCCCTCCCAGTGGGGGTTTTCCCAGATGACCGTGGCGCCCATGCCGAAGCCGACGCACATGGTGTTGAGGCCGTAGCGGACCTGCGGGTTCTCCTCGAACTGGCGGGCCAGCTGCGTCATCAGACGGACGCCGGAGGAGGCGAGCGGGTGACCGTAGGCGATCGCGCCGCCGTACTGGTTGACGCGGGCGTCGTCGTCGGCGATCCCGTAGTGCTCGAGGAACGCCAGGACCTGGACCGCGAAGGCCTCGTTGATCTCGAAGAGGTCGATGTCCTCGATCGAGAGACCGGCCTTGGCCAGCGCCTTCTCGGTCGCCGGGATCGGGCCGTAGCCCATGACCTCGGGCTCGACGCCGGCGAAGGCGTACGAGACGAGGCGCATCTTCACCGGGAGGTTGTTCTCCCGGGCGAAGTCCTCGGAGGCGATGATCGAGGCGGTGGCGCCGTCGTTGAGACCGGCCGCGTTACCGGCGGTGACGTTGCCGTGGACGCGGAACGGCGTCTTCAGGTTCGCCAGCGACTCCAGGGTGGTGCCCGGACGCATCGGCTCGTCGGCGGTGACCAGACCCCAGCCGGTCTCGCCGGCCTCGGCGTTGGTGCGGCGCACCGAGATCGGCACCAGGTCCTGCTGGATCTTGCCGTCGGCGTACGCCTTGGCGGCCTTCTCCTGCGAGCGCACGGCGTACTCGTCGGCGCGCTGCTTGGTGATGCTCGGGTAGCGGTCGTGCAGGTTCTCGGCGGTCATGCCCATGAACAGGGCGGACTCGTCGACCAGCTTCTCGCTCACGAACCGCGGGTTCGGGTCGACGCCCTCGCCCATGGGGTGGCGGCCCATGTGCTCGACGCCACCGGCGATGACGGCGTCGTAGGCGCCGAACGCGATGGAGCCGGCGACCGAGGTGACGGCGGTCAGCGCGCCGGCGCACATACGGTCGATGGAGTAGCCCGGGACGGACTGCGGCAGACCGGCGAGGATGCCGGCGGTACGGCCGAGGGTCAGACCCTGGTCACCGATCTGCGTGGTGGCGGCGATGGCGACCTCGTCGATCTTCGCGGGGTCGAGGCCGGGGTTGCGGCGCAGCAGCTCCCGGATGGCCTTCACGACGAGATCGTCGGCGCGGGTCTCGTGGTAGATGCCCTTCGGGCCCGCCTTGCCGAACGGGGTGCGGACGCCGTCGACGAAGACGACGTCCCTGACGGTACGAGGCACGATGGCTCTCCTCCAGGGTGCGGGATGGCACTGCTGCGGCACGCGGCTAAGCGCGCGCTTGCTCCCCCCATGCTACTTGCGGGTAACCATGCTGCCCAGCCCCTGGGGCGGGAGCGGCGAAGGTCACACTCCGCGACGGCCGATCGGGGCCTGTGCGCGCCCCCTGAGTGCGCCCGGCCGATCGGAGGCTCTCGCAACCCGATGGGCTCAGGGCGGCGGTCATGCCGTGGCGCCGGGTGGCCATCGAGCCGAGGCTGGCCCGGCCGGGCACGAGGCCCCGGACCGAACGCACAGAACGGATTCCCATGGCGACGATCATCACCAAGGACCACGAGGTGCCCCACAAGTCCACCGTTCCCGCGAACAAGGACGAATTGGTCAAGCTCTTCGTACGGGAGCGGGACGGCACGCCCCTGGGGCATCTCCCGGAGCGCAAGGCCGTTCTCATGCTGCACGGCCGGAGCATTCCGGCGCTCGCGGCCTTCGATCTCCAGCACACCTCCTACAGCTGGGCGGAGCAGCTGGCCAAGGCCGGCTACGACGTCTTCGTGATGGACCTCCAGGGCTCCGGACGGTCGCCGCGTCCCAAGATGGGCGACCCACGCAATGCCAACCCCGCCAACCAGAGCCTTCTGAAGCCGAGACCGCCGGGATTCGTCCCCGGCCCGCCGAAGTACGCGTTCCAGCTGAACAACTCGAACAGCGACCGGGACGAGCTGCACACCGTCGTGGAGTACATCCGCAAAGAGCGCGGTGTGGACAAGATCGCCTTCGTCGGCTACTCCGCCGGAGCGATCACCATGGGGCCGTACGCGGTGAACAACCCCACCAAGGTGGAGAGTCTGTTCCTGCTGGCACCGGTCTTCCCGCCCGACGGCACGTCGACCCCGCCGAGCACGCTTCCGCAGCCGGGCTTCCCGATGTTCCTGGGCACGAGATGGGGTCTCGAGTCGGGGTGGAACAACGAACTGGGCTGCGAGGGCCAGCGCGAACTCGGCATCGTCGAAAAGGCCTGGGCCGCGGTGATGGAGAATGACCCGGTAGGCGCGACATGGGGACCGCCGGAGGGCCTCAACCGAATCCGGAACTTCGTCCGGTGGGGCTGGAACAAGGCGACGGCGAAGCAGGGCGGTGTCCTCGGCGGGAGCGTGCCCGTGCTGATCGTGTACGGGGAGCACGACGCCACGGTGAACACGTCACCGCCCAGCTCCAACCCGGAACTCAACTTCTCCGTCCCCGCGCTCTACGACGCCATCACGGGCACCCACAAGCTCATGGTCAAGCTGGCCTGCGCGGGGCATACGGTGGTGTGGGAGACGCAGCACAAGAACGTGCACAACCTCTCGAAGCACTGGCTCAAGCACCTCAAGGTCGACGGCAAGACCCAGGGCGTGTTCGACATGAGCACGAACGGCGACCTCAGCCCGGTCTAGGGCGGCGGAGCCCCCGGCCGTGCGCGGCCGGGGGCTCCAGGGTCAGGGTCGTCAGGTCAGCCCTCGGCGCTCATCAGTGCCGTCACCAGCAGCGGGGTCACCAGGTCGACCTGCCACGGCCGGGCGCCGTAGCCCGTGAGGGCCTCGGCGACCGATGCCTCGGTCACGACGGACGGTGGCTCCCAGCAGACGCGGCGGACCGTGTCCGGGGTGATCAGGTTCTCCTGCGGGAGGTTCAGCTCCTCCGCGAGGGCCGAGACCGCCGCGCGGGCCGCCGACAGGCGGGCGGCCGCGGCCGGGTCCTTGTCCGCCCAGGCGCGCGGCGGCGGGGGGCCCGCGACCGGCTGGCCGGGCTGGGGGAGCTCGTTGTCCGGGAGGGCCTTCGCGCGGTCCACGGCCGCCTGCCACTGCTCGAGCTGGCGCCGGCCCATGCGGTGCCCGAAGCCGGGCAGCGCGGTCAGCGCGGTGACGTTCGCGGGCACGGCGAGCGCCGCCTCCACGATCGCCGTGTCGCTCAGCACCTTGCCCGGCGAGACGTCCCGCCGCTGGGCGATCCGGTCACGGGCGGTCCACATCTCCCGTACGACCGCCATCTGGCGACGGCGCCGCACCTTGTGCATCCCGGAGGTCCGGCGCCACGGGTCCTTGCGAGGCGGCGCGGGCGGGGCCGAGGCGATCGCGTCGAACTCCTGGTGGGCCCACTCCAGCTTGCCCTGCCGGTCGAGCTCCTTCTCCAGTGCGTCACGCAGGTCGACGAGAAGCTCGACGTCCAGCGCGGCGTACCGGAGCCAGGGCTCGGGCAGCGGGCGGGTGGACCAGTCCACCGCGGAGTGACCCTTCTCCAGGGCGTAGCCGAGGACGGACTCGACCATCGCCCCGAGCCCGACCCGCGGGAAGCCCGCGAGCCGGCCGGCCAGCTCGGTGTCGAACAGCCGGGTCGGCACCATGCCTATGTCGCGCAGGCACGGCAGGTCCTGGGTCGCCGCGTGCAGGATCCACTCGGTCCCGGCGAGCGCCTCGCCGAGTCCGGACAGGTCGGGGCAGCCCACGGGGTCGATGAGCGCGGTGCCCGCGCCCTCGCGGCGGAGCTGGACGAGGTAGGCGCGCTGGCCGTAGCGGTAGCCGGAGGCGCGCTCGGCGTCGACGGCGACGGGGCCGCGGCCGGCGGCGAACGCGGCGATCACTTCGGCGAGGGCCTCGTCCGTCTCGACGACGGGCGGAATGCCCTCGCGGGGCTCCAGCAAGGGGATCGGCAGCCCGTTCGCAGGGACGTCGTCGTCCGGGGGAGCGCCCCCGGTGGTTCGCAGTGCTGTGTCTGCTGCGGTCTCTTGGGCGTCGGTCACGTGTCAAGGGTATCTGTGAACGGCAAGCGCCTGTCGACGGAACGTTCCGTCGACAGGCGCCGATCTTTCGTCAACCGTTCAGGGATCGCTCCGGGCCCGGCGCTGGGGGCACCTCCCACGCCGAAGGCTGTGGGGGAGGCTCGTCCGGTGCCCGATTCCGGTCCGATTCCGGCCCGGGTTCGATCGTCCTGGTCAGTGGATGATCCCGGTGCGCAGGGCCACCGCGACCATGCCGGCCCGGTCCCCGGTGCCGAGCTTGCGCGCGATCCGGGCGAGGTGGCTCTTCACGGTCAGCGCGGACAGGCCCATCGAGACGCCGATGGCCTTGTTCGACTGACCCTCGGCGACCAGCCGGAGCACTTCGACCTCGCGGCCGGAGAGCTCGCGGTAGCCGCCAGGGTGGCTCGGAGCACCCGGGGGGCGGCGGTGGCCGAGGCGGGCGGCCGCGGCGCCGATGGGGGCGGCGCCGGGGCGGGTGGGGTGCCCGATGTTCGTACGCGTACCGGTGACGACGTAGCCCTTGACGCCACCGGCCAGTGCGTTGCGCACGGCGCCGATGTCGTCGGCCGCGGAGAGGGCGAGGCCGTTGGGCCAGCCCGCGGCGCGGGTCTCGGACAGCAGCGTGAGGCCGCTGCCGTCGGGGAGGTGGACGTCGGCCACGCAGATGTCGCGGGGGTTGCCGACACGGGGCCGGGCCTCTGCGATGGACGACGCCTCGATGACGTCTCGTACTCCAAGGGCCCACAGGTGGCGGGTGACGGTGGAGCGGACGCGCGGGTCGGCCACGACGACCATGGCGGTCGGCTTGTTCGGGCGGTAGGCGACCAGGCTTGCGGGCTGCTCGAGGAGAACGGACACACGGCCTCCTGGGGAGATGCGGGACGGAGCCGGCTCGGGGAAGAAGCCGGGGGCGACCCGTGCGGTGAAAGGGTCAATGACTCCTTCGGCAGCTCGGGCGCCCGCCTTTAGGGAAAGATCACGATTTGGTGAGTAACAATTCGGGCAATTCGGACGCGTGATCGATCATCCTATGAGTGAGCCTCCGTCCGGGCGACCCCGGAGGCGCCGCTAGGGCTGCTGCGGACCCCTGCGCTGGGGCAGCGAGACGACCCCCGCGCCCGACGTCGTCCCCGCCCCGGGATCAGGCGTGGAGGACGGCGGCAGACCCGCGATCTGGCACAGCAGATCGCACCAGGCCGCCAGGTGCGTCCCCGTGTCCGGCACCCCCGCGAGACCCTCGGTCGGCGTCCAGGACGCCCGGATCTCGATCTGGGTCGCGGGGCGGCGCTCCGCGAGCCCGCCGAAGTAGTGGGAGCCCGCCATCGTGACGGTGCCGCTCGCCTCTCCGTACGCCAGGCCGCGCGCCTCCAGCGCACCGGTCAGCCAGGACCAGCAGACCTCCGGCAGCAGCGGGTCCGCCGCCATCTCGGGCTCCAGCTCCGCCCGTACCAGCGTCACCAGCCGGAACGTGCCCTTCCAGGTGTCGTGCCCGTCCGGGTCGTGCAGCAGGACGAGCCGCCCGTCGGCCAGGTCCTCCTCGCCGTCCACGACGGCCGCCTCCAGCGCGTACGCGTACGGGGCGAGCCGCTGCGGTGCCCGGGTCGGGTCGATCTCGACCTCCGGCCGCAGCCGGGCCGAACGCAGTGCCTCGACCGCCCGCCGGAAAGCGGGCGGCACCGGGTTCGTCTCCGTGGTGCCCGCCGTGTCGCCCGCTCCTTCGTCGCCGTCGGAATGATCGGAAAAATGTCCCTGAGCCGCAGCCATGCGGGGAAGAGTAGGCGGAATGGGGGCCTCGCGCAGGGAGGGACACCCGGCCCGGGCGAGCGGCTTCCCGCCACATGCGAAGATTCTGGTCGTGAGTGCCAATGACAGCCCCGTGGGCCAGCAGACGAAGCAGCAGTCGCGGACGCACGACTCCGCGTTCCTCAAGGCGTGCCGGCGCGAGCCCGTACCGCACACCCCCGTCTGGTTCATGCGGCAGGCCGGGCGCTCCCTGCCCGAGTACCTGAAGGTCCGCGAGGGCATCCCGATGCTCGAGTCCTGCATGCGGCCCGAGCTGGTCACCGAGATCACGCTGCAGCCCGTGCGCCGCCACAAGGTCGACGCGGCGATCTACTTCAGCGACATCGTCGTCCCGCTCAAGGCCATCGGCATCGACCTCGACATCAAGCCGGGCGTCGGCCCGGTCGTCGCCGACCCGATCCGGACCCGCGCCGACCTGGACCGGCTGCGCGACCTGACCCCCGAGGACGTCCACTACGTCACCGAGGCCATCGGGATGCTCACCGGCGAGCTGGGATCCACCCCGCTCATCGGATTCGCCGGCGCGCCATTCACTCTCGCGAGCTACCTCGTGGAGGGCGGCCCGTCCCGCAACCACGAGCACACCAAGGCGCTGATGTACGGCGACCCGCAGCTGTGGGCCGATCTGCTCGACCGCCTCGCCGAGATCACCTCGGCCTTCCTCAAGGTCCAGATCGAGGCCGGCGCGTCCGCCGTGCAGCTCTTCGACTCCTGGGTGGGCGCCCTGGCGCCGGCCGACTACCGGCGCTCCGTGATGCCCGCCTCCACCAAGGTCTTCGACGCGGTCGCCTCGTACGGCGTCCCGCGCATCCACTTCGGTGTCGGTACGGGCGAGCTGCTCGGCCTCATGGGCGAGGCCGGCGCCGACGTGGTCGGCGTCGACTGGCGCGTCCCGATGGACGAGGCCGCCCGGCGCGTCGGCCCCGGCAAGGCGCTCCAGGGCAACCTGGACCCGGCCGTGCTGTTCTCCACCCGCGAGGCCGTGGAGGCCAAGACGGACGAGGTCCTGGCCGCCGCGAAGGACCTGGAGGGGCACGTCTTCAACCTGGGCCACGGCGTGCTGCCGACGACCGACCCGGACGCGCTGACCCGCCTGGTGGAGTACGTCCACACGCGGACGGCCGTCTGACGACGCCCGCACGACACGCCGCGGCCCCGGCCCACCACCCCCGTTCGGGGTGGCGGGCCGGGGCCGTGAAGGGTCAGCCCTCGCAGTTGATCGGCGCGGTGCCCGAGGCGACCCGGCAGTAGTCGAGGCCGAGGCCGCCGTTGACGATGCCGGCGTTGTTGCCGCTGATCCGCAGGTAGTCGTTGCCGATGTTGCCGCGAACCTCGGCGCCGGAGGCTACGTCGCCGTCGACGACGATGTAGTCGCTGCCGCCGCCACCGTCCACCGAGTGGCCGGTGGGGATGGACGGGCAGCGGATGAAGTCGCTGCCGGGTGTGCCGGTCACGTTGGTGGCGGTTCGGGGGAAGCCGTTGACCGTGCAGGTCACGACGGCGTGGGCGGGGGTGCTCAGGGCGAGCGGGGCTATCAGGAGTGAGGCGGCGCAGAGCGCTCGCGCGGCGTGTCTGATCATGTGACCAGTGACACATGGTGCACGGGTCGCCGCAAAGCGTCACCACGCGTCGTGGTCCGGTCGAGTCAGTCTTCCGCCCGAACGGCGGCCGTCGCCTTGCGCGCTGCCACCAGCACCGGATCCCACACCGGCGAGAACGGCGGCGCGTACCCGAGATCCAGGGCCGTCATCTGCTCCACCGTCATCCCGGCCGTCAGCGCCACCGCCGCGATGTCCACCCGCTTCGCCGCGCCCTCACGGCCCACGATCTGCACCCCGAGCAGCCGGCCCGTACGGCGCTCCGCCAGCATCTTCACCGTCATCGGGGCCGCGCCCGGGTAGTAGCCCGCCCGGCTGGTCGACTCGATCGTCACCGTCACGTACCGCAGCCCGACCTCGCGGGCCTCCTTCTCGCGCAGGCCCGTCCGCGCGATCTCGAGGTCGCACACCTTCGACACCGCCGTGCCGACCACGCCCGGGAACGTGGCGTAGCCGCCGCCCACGTTCGAGCCGATGACCTGCCCGTGCTTGTTGGCGTGCGTGCCCAGCGCGATGTGCCGCTCGCGGCCCGAGACCAGGTCGAGGACCTCGACGCAGTCGCCGCCCGCCCAGATGTTCTCGTGCCCCCGCACCCGCATCGCGAGATCGGTGAGCAGGCCGCCGTACACCCCCAGCGGCAGCCCGGCCGCCCGCGCCAGGGTCGTCTCCGGGACGACACCCATCCCGAGGACCACCACGTCCGCCGGGTACTCGGCGTCGTCCGTGGCCACCGCCCGGACCCGACCGTCCTCACCCGTGAGGATCTTCGTGACCGGCGAGGAGCCGACCGTCCTGATGCCGAGACCGTCCATCACCCGGTGCACCAGCCGGCCCATGTCCGGGTCGAGCGTCGCCATCGGCTGCTCGCCCCGGTTGAGCACCGTCACCTCGTAGCCCCGGTTCAGCAGCGCCTCGGCCATCTCCACACCGATGTACCCGGCGCCCACGACAACCGCCCGCCGGCCCTCCGAGCGCTCCAGCGAGTCGAGCAGCGCCTGCCCGTCGTCCAGGGTCTGCACCCCGTGCACACCGGGGGCGTCGATCCCCGGCAGCGACGGCCGCAGCGGCCGGGCGCCGGTCGCGATCACCAGCTTGTCGAAGCCCGTCCACGCCTCCGTACCCGACTCCAGGTCCCGCGTGCGCACCCGCTGCCCCGGCACGTCCAGTTCGGTCACCTCGGTCCGCATCCGCAGATCGATGTCCCGCGCCCGGTGCTCCTGCGGGGTGCGCGCGATCAGCTCGTCGCGCGCGGAGACGTCGCCGCCGACCCAGTACGGGATCCCGCAGGCCGAGTACGAGGTGAAGTGACTCCGCTCGAAGGCGACGATCTCCAGCTGCCTGGAGTCCTTGAGCCTGCGTGCCTGCGATGCGGCGGACATGCCCGCCGCATCGCCGCCGATGACCACCAGTCGTTCGCTCATACGAACACGCTACGTCGGCGCGGTGGTTCAGTCCGTGGATGTGTCAGGTTCCTCCGCGGACGCCGGCGTGGACCCCTGCGCGGATCCCGGCGCGGATGCCTCTGCCGATCCCCGCGAGGGACGGCGCGGCAGCCCCCTCCGTACGAGCACCCGCCACACCACGTACAGGACGAGCGCCACCGCCAGCCACGGCGCCACCGCCGCCAGCACGATCGCGATCCAGGCCAGCGCCGTCACCAGGGCGTTCCAGCCCCCGGCGAGCGCCTCCAGGAAGCCCGGTCGGTCCTCGGTCTCAGAGGCTCCCGCCCTCTCCTTCTCGGTCAGTTCGAGGGTGATCGTCGCCAGCGTCGTACGGTCCTTCAGCGAGGCCTGCTGGGCAAGCAGCGACTCCAGGTCCGCCTGACGACGACTCAGCTCGCCCTCCAGGGTGACCACGTCGCTCAGCTTCTCCGCCCGGTCCATCAGCGCCCGCACCCGGGCGACGCTCGCCCGCTGCGTCGCGATCCGGCTCTCCACGTCCACCACCTGCTCGGTGACGTCCTTGGCGTCCGCCTTGCGGGACAGCAGCCTGCCCGTGCCCGCCAGCTCCTCGAGCACCGACGCGTACTTCTCCTGCGGTACGCGCAGCACGATCCGCGAGGTCAGGTGCGTGTCGTCGATCCGGTCGGTCGACTCGTTGGCGACCTGCCCGCCCGCGCCCTCGGTGACCCGGCGGGCGGTGGCCAGGGCCTTGGCCGCGTCCTCGACCTCCACGGTCAGCTCGGCGGTACGGATGACGTGCTGCTGCCGCGACACGTCCGCGGGCTTCTTCGGGGCCGACGCCCCCTGGCCCGTCCCCGACTCGAAGCCTCTGTCGGCAGCGCCCTCGGCGGCCTTGCCGCCGTCGGCGGGCTCGGCGGCGCTCAGCCCTTTGCTGTCGGCGCCGCTGTCGGACGCGCCCCCGGCGCAGCCGGTCAGCGCCAGCGAGACCGTCAGCAGCGCCACGGCCGCTCCTCGCGTTCCACGCATGGGATCCCCCCTGGGATGGTGGTGAGTGGTGCCGGTTCGACGTACAGGGTGGGTGTGCGGGTTGCCGCCGGGCGGTAGCGATGTGGTCACGTTCCGGCCTCGGAACGGGCTTTGAGAGAGTGGAGCCATGAACGCGCACGTTGTCGTAGTCGGAGGCGGCATCGCCGGCCTCGCCGCCGCCCACCGGCTGCTCTCCTCCGGAGCCCGGGTGACGCTGCTCGAAGGCGGCGACCGGGTGGGCGGCAAGCTGCTCGCCGGGGAGATCGCCGGCGCTCCCGTCGACCTCGGGGCCGAGTCGCTGCTCGCCCGCCGCCCCGAGGCGGTCGCGCTCGCCCGCGCCGTCGGGCTCGGCGACCGGCTCCGGCCGCCCGCCACGACCACCGCGTCCGTATGGACCCGCGGGGCGCTGCGCCCGATGCCCAAGGGGCATGTCATGGGCGTCCCCGGCGACGCCGCGGCGCTCTCGGACCTCCTCTCGGACGAGGGGCTGCGCCGGGTCGAGCGGGACCGCGAACTGCCCCCGGCCGAGATCGGCGAGGACATCGCCATCGGCGCGTACGTCGCCGACCGGATGGGCCACGAGGTCGTCGACCGGCTGGTCGAGCCGCTGCTCGGCGGGGTGTACGCGGGCGACGCCTACCGGATCTCGATGCGGGCCGCCGTCCCCGCCCTCTTCGCCGCCGCCCGCACCCACGCCACGCTCACCGAGGCCGTCCACGCCGTCCAGCGGGCGGGCGCCGCGACCCCGTCCGACGCGGCGGGCGCGGCCACCGGCCTCGGCGGCTCCGCCTTCATGGGCATCGAGGGCGGCATCGGCACCCTGCCCGACGCGGTCGCCGCGGCGATCCGCGCGGCGGGCGGCGAGATCCTGACGCACGCCCCGGTGACGGAACTGCGCCGGGTCCCGGCGGGCGACCCCGAGCCTGCGGACCGACCGGCCGACGCGGCGTCCGCCACCCGGCCCTTGCCCTCGGCAGGCGGCACCGGCGGCCGGCGCACCGGCCGCGGCCCCGCCACGCGGTGGCGCGTCGTCGCCGGAGGCCGGGAGTTCCTCGCCGACGCGGTCGTCCTCGCCACCCCCGCCTGGTCCGCCGCCGAGCTCCTCGCCGGCGAGGCACCCGTCGCCTCCACCGAGCTCGGGGCCGTCGAGTACGCCTCCATGGCCCTCGTCACCTTCGCCTTCCGCCGCTCCGACGTCCAGGGGCTGCCCGGTTCCGGATTCCTCGTGCCGCCCGTCGACGGGCACACCATCAAGGCGTCCACTTTCTCCAGCCAGAAGTGGCAGTGGGTCTCCGACGCCGCCCCCGACCTCTTCGTCCTCCGTACCTCCGTCGGCCGCTACGGCGAGGAGGAGCAGGTCCTCCGCGACGACGCCGACCTCGTCGAGGCCTCCCTCAAGGACCTCGCCTCGGCCACCGGGCTGACCGCCCGGCCCGTCGCCACCACCGTCACCCGCTGGACCGGCGGTCTCCCGCAGTACCCCGTCGGCCATCTCGCCCGCGTCGCCCGCATCCGCGCGGCCGTCGCCGAGGTCCCCGGACTGCGCCTCGCCGGGGCCGTGTACGAGGGCGTCGGCATCCCCGCCTGCATCGCCTCGGGCCATCGCGCGGCCGACGAGATCGCGGACGAGATCATCGCCACGTCGGAAACCACCCACCCTGGTGCAGGGCACTGTCCGTGACGGGCGAGAATAGGCGTATGAGTGCGCCCGAAAAGATCCCGAACGCCGGTAAGAAGGCGAAGGACCTCAACGAGGTCATCCGCTACACCCTGTGGTCTGTGTTCAAGCTGCGCGACAACCTGCCCGAGGACCGCGCCGGCTACGCCGACGAGGTCCAGGAGCTGTTCGACCAGCTCGCCGCCAAGGACATCACCGTCCGTGGCACGTACGACCTCTCCGGTCTGCGCGCCGACGCCGATGTCATGATCTGGTGGCACGCCGAGACGAGCGACGAGCTCCAGGACGCGTACAACCTCTTCCGCCGCACCAAGCTGGGCCGCGCCCTCGAGCCGGTCTGGTCGAACATGGCGCTGCACCGCCCCGCCGAGTTCAACAAGTCGCACATCCCGGCCTTCCTGGCCGACGAGACGCCCCGCGACTACGTGAGCGTCTACCCCTTCGTGCGCTCCTACGACTGGTACCTGCTGCCGGACGAGGACCGCCGCCGGATGCTCGCGGACCACGGCAAGATGGCCCGCGGCTTCCCCGACGTCCGCGCCAACACCGTCGCCTCGTTCTCGCTCGGCGACTACGAGTGGATCCTCGCCTTCGAGGCCGACGAGCTGCACCGCATCGTCGACCTGATGCGCCACCTGCGCGCCTCCGAGGCGCGGATGCACGTCCGCGAGGAGGTCCCGTTCTACACCGGCCGCCGCCGCTCCGTGGCGGACCTGGTGGCGGGCCTGGCCTGACGGCCCCGCGAACTCGGTGACGGCCCGGCTGCCTGCCGGGCCGTCACCCCTTGACCCGGAAGATCAGACGGCGGACGGAGTTCCGTACGCCGCTCCAGCGACACCGGGTCCGGCTCCTGGTGCGGCGCGCACGATGCGCGCCGCACCGGCGTCATTTCCGGGCACGTCCGGTCTCCGGGCACCTTCGGTCCCCGGGCACCTTCGGTCAGTGGTCCTCGCCGAGAAGCGGGGGAAGCTCGGTGCGGGACGTGATGCCCAGCTTGGGAAAGGCACGGTAGAGGTGGTGGCCGACCGTGCGCGGGCTCAGGAAGAGTTGGGCGGCGATCTCGCGGTTCGTGGCCCCGGTGGCGGCCAGTCGTACGACTTCCCGTTCCTGCGGGCTGAGCCGACCGAGCAGCACGTTCGGCTCGCCGTCCTGGTCGACGGTCTCACCGGTGGCCTGTAGTTCGGTGCGGGCCCTCGACACCCACGGCTGAGCGCCGAGATCCTCGAACGTCTCCAGCGCGGCGCGAAGGCTCCGGCGGGCGTCGGCGCGGCGGCGTTCGCGGCGCAGCCACTCGCCGTACAGCAACTGGGTGCGGGCCCCTTCGAACGGCTGGGTCGAGCCCGCGTCATGCAGGCGCAGGGCAGCGGTGAAGTGCTGCTCCGCCTCGTCGTCCGCACCCGTCAACCCCTGGCAGCGCAGGGAGAGCGCGAGGGCCGCGGGGTGACGTGCGGCCTCCGCCCATTCCGCCAGTGACTGCACCGGCTCCGCCACGCGATCCGGCCGCCCCGCGCGTATCGCGGCCTCGACGAGATCGGGCAGGACAAAGGCCGACAGGATCAGGTGGCCCACGCGGGCCCGCGCCGACTCCAGATGGGCGAGCGCGCTCTCCGCGTGGCCGAGGCCGAGGTCGAGCAGGCCGAGGGCCCGGTGGGCCTGGGCGGCGGCCAGTCCGATGCCGTGGGCGTCGGCGTACTCGAGAACCGTCTCGCTCAGGCTGACGCACCGCTCCGCCTCCCCCTGGACGGCGGCCAAGGTCGCCAGGGTCGCGCGCAGGTAGGTCGCCCGATGGTTGCGACCGAACTGCTCGGCGACGGCCAGCCCTTCCACGGCGGCGGTACGGGCCTCTTCGTACCGCCCCAGGGACAGCCGGGTCTCGGCGAGCAGGTGCAGCGAGGTGGGGAGCCAGCCGACCACGTCCTGCGCCCGGCAGTCGTCCACGCACGCGGCGGCGTGGTCGAGAGCGGTGGCGTGATCGGCGACGAGCTGGTGGAACGTCCCTTCGAGGATCCTCTCGGCGAAACCGGTGCCCTCGGCGGGGGACCGCCGGTTCGTTTCCCTGCCCTCGACGAGCCCGGCCATCGCTCTCGCCGTCGCGTACTTCGGCGAGGTGGGAATCCTGGCGGCGACATCGGCCAGCAGCTCTCCGTCGCCCGAGGACTGGGCCGCCTGGACGGCCTCGGCCAGCACCGCGGCGAGATCGGTGGACGAGCCGATCCGGTCGGCGCATTCGACGAGGATGCGGCCCGCGTGCCGCGGCGACCCCCGGTCCAGCTCGACGATCGCGCGGACCCGGGCGAAGTCGGCGAGCATCGCCGGGTCGAGGGCGAGTGCGTTGATCCGGTCGGTGAGGGCCGCCGTGCGGTGGAACTGCCCGGCCTCGGCCGAGGTGATGGCCGCGGCCGCCAGCAACTGGGCGCGTCTGGCCGGGTCCGCGGTGAGCTGCGCGGCGCGTTCGTACGCGGCCGAGGCCGAGGCGGTCCCCTGTCGGCCTCCGGCCCTTTGCGCGGCACCGACCATCTCGTCGGCGACGCGTTCATCGGTTCCGGTCGTGGCGGCGGCCAGGTGCCAGGCCCGGCGGTCGGCGTGCTGGGCGCCGTCCAACTCCTCGGCCAGCGCGCGGTGGGCCGCGAGGCGCCGGGCCAGGGCGGCGTCCTGGTAGGTGGCCGACCTGATGAGCGGATGGCGGAAGGACAGGGTGTTCTCGGTCAGCAGGACGAGCGTGGCCCGTTCGGCCGGCTCCAGGTCCTCCAGAGTGGCGCCTAACCGGGTCGACGCCCGCAGGATCAGGTCGAGGTCGCCGGAGTCGTCGGCGGCGGCCACCAGCAGCATCGCTCGGGTGGCGTCGGGCAGACGATGGACCTGTTCCTGGAAGGTCTCCTGGATGCGGCTGGAGGGCGAGGACAGCGCGGCGGGAAGGGTCACGGGGTTCAACTGACCGGCCCGCTGTTCGGCGGTGAGCGCCGCGGGCAGTACCAGCAGCGCCAGCGGGTTGCCCTGGGCCTGCTCGACGATCCGGTCTCGCGCGTAGGGCGCCAGGTCGGCGACGCGCTCGGTGAGGAGGGCGTCGACGGCCGCGGGGTCGATGCCGTGCAGCCTCAGCCGTGGCAGCCCGGTGATCTGCCCGCCCGGAACGCCGTCGCGGAGGGCGAACAGCATCACCACGCCCTCGGCGTGGAGTCGACGTGCGGCGAACGTCAAGGCGTCCAGGGAGGCCCGGTCCAGCCATTGCGCGTCGTCGACGAGACACAGGAGCGGGCTGCCTCCGGCGGCCTCCGACAGCATCGTGAGGACCGCGGTTCCCAGGGTGAAGCGGTCGCCCACCGTCTCCCCGGTCAGCCCGAACGCCGCCTTCAAGGCGGCGGCCTGCGGTCCGGGCAGCGTGTCCAGCCGATCGGTGACGGGCCGTAGGAGCTGGTGCAGGCCGCCGAAGGCCAGCTCCATCTCCGACTCGATGCCCACGGTCCGCAGCACACGCCCGGGGCCCGCCACCTCGGTGGCGTACTCCAGCAGCGCCGTCTTGCCGATTCCGGCCTCGCCATGGAACACCAGCGTGCTGCTCGTGCCCTCACGGGCACGGCTGAGCAACTGGCGTATGTGGTCCTGCTCGGTCCCCCGCCCGTACAGCATGGAGTAAACCTACCCAACGATCCTGCGTTGTTGATCATCCGATTACGTCACCTCGACCGATGTGCCGGGCCGTCGGACCCCATAGCGTCGTCCCCGTTCGATCAACCGACCACGGGAGTCACGCCCTTGTCCGAGCACGTCCACGTCACTCCGCTCCACCGCATCTCGGTCACCGACGCCGCCGCCTGGCACCAGGTCGTCGCCGCTTCGATGGCCCACGACCTGCCCGGAGTACCGGCTCCCGGCCCCGGGCAGATCCACGCCCAGCTCACCAAGCCCACCCTGGACAGCCACCGACTGACCTGGCTCGCCGCCGGGGCGGACGGCGCCACGGTCGGCGTCGCGGGCCTGCGGCTGTTCGGTTCCCCGGGACGGGATCACCTGGCCGAACTCGAGCTCCACGTCGACCCCGCCCACCGGCGCAACGGAACCGGATCGCGCCTGCTGTCCGCGGTCGTGGCGGCCTGCCGTACCGAGGACCGGCGCAGCCTGATCGTCGAGGCCGCGGCCGACAGCCCGGGCGAGGCCTTCTGCGAGCGGTGGGGCTTCCGCCGGGCCCTGTCGCTGGACCATCTGGTCCTGCACCTCGACAAGCTGGACGAGGCCGGGATCCTGCGCGTCGCCGATGCCGAGCACCCCGGCTACCGACTGACCGCCTGGAACGGCACGGTGCCCGACGACCTCGCCGAGGCCTTCGCCACCGCCAAGAACGCGATGAACGACATGCCCGTCGGAGACCTGGACTACGGCAGCGTGGACTGGGACGCCGAGCGCGTACGGGCCATGGCCCGGGTTGTCGCCGATCGCGGGGACACCCTGCTGACCATCGCCGCCGTCCACGACGACGGGACCATGGCCGGCTACACCGAGATCCTGGTGCCCCAGGGCGTTCCGTCGCGGGTCCAGCAGTACGACACCGCGGTCGTGCCCGCGCACCGCGGCCACGGTCTGGGGCTGTGGCTCAAGGCCGCCATGGTGCGCCGGCTGCGCGCCGAGTACCCCGGTGTCACCGAGATCGAGACCGACAACGCCGAGGACAACGTCCACATGCTGAAGGTCAACCGGGACCTGGGCTTCCGCTCCTACCGGCGCACCCGCGAGTTCCAGCTCGACCTGCCCACCACCTGACCGCGGCGAACCGATGTGAACCGCCGACCGAGGCGGGAAGAAGAACCACGGAAACTGGAGGACGACATGAGGGTGTGTCTGGCGGCCTACGATTCGCGCGGGGGCGTGGAACCCCTGGTGGGACTCGCGGTGCGGTTGCGGGAGCTCGGCGCGGAGGTGCTGGTCTGCGCGCCACCGGACGAGGAGTTCGCGAAGCGGCTGGCCGGGGTCGGCGTGGAGATGGTGCCGACCGGTGCGTCGGTGCGCGCGCTGGTGACCGGGAAGACGCCGCCGTCGCCCGGCGGCGTGCCCCGGCGCGCGGCCGAGTTGGTCGCCGCGTTCCACGACAACGTCACGGCGCGGGCCGAGGGGTACGACGTGCTCGTGGCGACCGGCCTCGTGCCGGCCGTGGCGGGTGTGAAGTCGGCGGCCGAGACGCTCGGCATCCGTTACGTGTACGCGAGCTACCAGCCGGTGAGCCTGCCGTCTCCGCACCACCCGCCGATCCCGCGCCCGGGCCGGCCGCTCGCCTCCGACGTGACCGACAACCGCGCGCTGTGGGACCAGGACGCCCGGGACGCGCAGGAGGTGTTCGGCGAGGCGATCAACACCCACCGGGCGTCGATCGGTCTGCCGGCGCTGGACAACGTCCGCGACCACGTCTTCACCGACCGGCCGTGGCTGGCCGCGGACCCGGTCCTGGCGCCGTGGGAGCAGCCGGCGGAGCTCGAGGTGGTGCAGACCGGCGCGTGGGTCCTGCCGGACGAACGCCCGCTGCCGGCCGAGCTGGTGGAGTTCCTGGACGCCGGTACGGCACCCGTGTACGTGGGCTTCGGCAGCATTCCCATGCGCGATCCGCAGGACGTCGCCCGGGCGGCCATCGAGGCGATCCGGGCGCAGGGCCGTCGCGCGGTCCTCTCCCGTGGCTGGGCCGACCTGGCCCTGATCGACGATCAGGACGACTGCTTCGTCGTCGGCGAGGTCAACCATCAGGCCCTGTTCCGCCGGGCGGCCGCCGTCGTGCACCACGGCGGTGCGGGCACGACGACGACGGCCACGTGGGCCGGGGCGCCTCAGGTGATCGTGCCCCAGGGCGGGGACCAGCCGTACTTCGCCGGCCGGGTGTCCGACCTGGGCATCGGCGCGGCACACGACGGTCCGACTCCGACGTTCGAGTCCCTGTCGGCCGCGCTGAAGACGGCCCTGACCCCCGAGACCGGGGCGCGGGCGACGGCCGTGGCGGAGGCGTTCCGCGCCGACGGGGCGATGGTGGCCGCGCGGCTGCTGCTCGAATCCGTTGGCCAGGAAGGGCCGTCGGCGTCGGCGTGAACCACGCGGGATCGTGGAGTCCGCCCCCTGGCCGGTCGGAGCCTCTCGGCCGGTGGGGGCGGCTCCGTCGACGCGGTGGCCGACGCGCTTGCTCCGCGCCGCCGGCGGCGACTCGGTCAGCTGCTGGAACTGGAGCTTCCGCAGCTGGAACTGCTGCTGCTGGAGCAGGAGCTGCCTCCGCCGCTGGAACTTGAGCAGGAGCTTCCGCCGCCGCTGGAGCCGGCGCAGCTGGACCCGCCGCCTCCGCCACCGCCTCCGCCGCCGGAGCAGGCGCTCGCCGAGCAGCCCCCGCCCCCGAAGCCGCTGTCCGTGCCGCCGCCGACGCCTCCGGGAGCGCCGCCGCACGGGCCCGCGTTGCCCGGGGTGCCCGCGCACCAGTGCAGGGTCGCGAGCATGGCCGCGTCCGTGGCGGGGCCGGTGGAGGTGTGGGTCGTGGGCCTCGGCATCCGGGCCGCCGCGATCAGCTGCGTCCGCAGCTCCGGGTCCGGTACGGCGCGCAGGCCGCGCAGCCCGACCTGGTGCCCGGCGTCGGGGTAGTAGACATGGGCCTGGTGGTACGCGGCGGCGGCGCGACGGCCCGCGCGGGTGGTGCGGCCGGCGTTGTACGCGCCGCAGATGAGGGAGCCGAAGACGCCCGCGAAGAGGACGGGAACCACCTTGAAGACGAACGGCACCTCGAACGGATCGCGTGCGACGCCCACGGTCAGGGCGATCGAGACGACGAGCAGCACGAGCGAGCCGAGGCCCACGGTGAGGCACCACCGCTTGCCGGCGTGCCGGTCCTCGGGGGCCACCATCAGGCCGCGCGCCGCGAGACCGTCGCCGATCTCCTGCACGGCAGGGCTGCGCATCACCGCGAGCCGGAGCTGATGCAGGGCTCCGTTGGGGGCGGCGGTGAGCTCCTGGAGCACGGCGCGTTCGACGTGGTCGCGGGGGGTGGCGCCGGGACGCGCGACGACGATGCCCGGGCCGCCGACACCGATCCGCCCGTCGGCCTGCAGCGCGGCGAGCGCGGCGTCCACGACGCGGGGCGGGCCGCCGAGGAGGAAGGCGGCCTCCGCGAGGTCGTGGACGGAGCCGCCGCGGTCGGCGCGGGCGGCGCGGAGGCGGGCGATCGTCATGCCGAGGCCGGCGAGGACGGCGGCCCAGATGATCAGGGCGAGAAGGTTCATGCTGCCCTCACTTTCGTACGAGCGTGGCGCGGGCGGCGCGGATCAGGCGGGTCGCCGGGCCGGGCAGGCGGGTGTCGGTGCGGTCCTGCCACCAGCGGGTGAGCCGGCGCCGGGCGGCGGGGTCGGCGGGGCGGCCGGCGACGAGCAGGTGCTCGACGAAGTCGAGGGCGTCGCGGCGGTAGCCGCCGGTCATGGGGCGGGTCCTGGCGTACGCGCGGAAGGCGGTGCGGTAGTCGTCGCCGAGGATCTCGGGCAGCTCGGGGGCGATCTTGGCGATCACCTCGGCACGCTTCCCGACAAGGGCGCGGCTCTGCACACCGAGCCGTCGCGTGTCGAACCCCTCGGGCGCGGGCGTCCCCGCGACGAGCGCGGACAACAACGCGGCCTGCGCAACGGCGACCCGCTCCCGCGCGCGCTCACCACCCGCCGCGCGGTGCTGTGCCGGGACCGGCTCGCGCGGAGGCCGGGCGGGCACGTCCGCAGCGTGCGGCTGCGCGGGCAACTCGCCCGCCGTCTGCGGCATCGGCCCCCCGGAGACCCGGGCCCCCGCGCCGATGAGCAGCGGCCGCCCGGCGGACGAGCCCACCAGCTCCCCACCCGGGACGACCCCACCCCCGGCGGCCACCGCCCCGGCGCGCGCCGCCCCCCTCAGCCGTTCACGGATCGTCGCCAGTTCCGCCGACAGTTCCTCCGCCGGAGGGAAGTGGTCGTCGCGTTCCAGGAGGACGCCCGGTGGGGAGATGCGGGACGCCAGGTCCGTGAGGATGTCGAGGACCGGCTCGGGGACCGGGTGGGCGTGGGTGTCGTGCCAGACGCCGTCGCGTTCGAGACCGCCCGCGACGTGGACGTACGCGATCGCCTCGACCGGGAGCTCCGCGAGGGCCTTCGACGGGGACTCGCCGCGGTTGACGTGGTTCGTGTGGAGGTTCGCCACGTCGATCAGGAGCCGTACCCCCGTGCGTTCCACCAGCTCCGACAGGAACTGGCCCTCCGTCAGCTCCTCGCCCGGCCAGGAGATCAGCGCCGCGATGTTCTCCAGCGCCAGCGGGACCGGCAGCGCGTCCTGCGCGATCCGGACGTTCTCGCACAGCACGTCCAGCGCGTCCCACGTCCGCGGCACCGGCAGCAGGTGCCCCGCCTCCAGGACCGGCGTCGCGGTCAGCGGGCCCCCGGCCCGCACGAACGCGATGTGCTCCGTCACCAGCGGCGCCCCCAGCGCCTCCGCCTTCGCCGCCAGCTCCGCCAGCCGCCCCGCGTCCGGCCGGTCCGCGCCGCCGAGCCCCAGCGAGACCCCGTGCGGGACGACCGTGACCCCGCGCGCCCGAAGGCGCCGCAGCGAGTCGGGGAGGTGGCCCGCGCACACGTTCTCCGCGACGACCTCCACCCAGTCGACGCCGGGCAGCGCCTCCACCGCGTCCGCGATCTCCGGCCGCCAGCCGATGCCGATCCCGAGTTCCGTCATGTCCCCCTCCTTCAGTCCCCAAGCTGATGGCCCGGCCGGACGCGTTCGAATCCAGTCGAGGGGACGTTCAGAGGTTGATTTGAGGTTCCGGCGGGAAAGCCGGCCCTCCGCTACGGCTCGGAGTGCGGCGTCACGATCCCCGCCTCCGGCGCCGGCCGCGACGTGAACGACTGGTCCGTCCCCGAGGGCCGCACCGGCGAGGGCACCGCCGGCGACGGCACCACCGGCGGCCCGGTCGGCGGCGCCGTCTTCCGGCCCGCCGCCTCGTTCGCCAGCGCGTCGTGGTCGACCATCCCGGTCGCCTCCAGCATGGTGATGTGGTCGAGCACGGTCTGGTTCGCGTCGCTCGCCAGCTGCCGTATCAACGTGTTGCGCGTGGTGTGCCGGACCTCCGCGATCAGCGCGAACACCTTGCCGTGCGCGTTGCGCAGCAGGTTCGCGAACTTCCGCTCGTACTCCTCCCCGCGCGCCGCCGTCAGCTCCCGCAGCCACCCCTGCTGCTGCTCGGTCGGCTGGTTCGGCAGCTCGATGCCCAGCTTCGCCGCGACGTCCCGGGCCCGCCGGTCCAGGTCCGTGTGGCCGACGACGAGGTGGTCGCCGCACTCCACCATGGCCCGGCTCGGGGCGCGCTCGATGGCCTGCTGCCCGGCCGGCAGCTCCCAGAGACCGGCCAGCCGCACCTTGACCAGGAAGTCCCGGTCCGTGGCCGACAGCGGCCCCCACTGGGTGGCCACGCTCGACGCGTTCAGATTCGCCTGGCCGGTCCCGGAACGGTCGGCGTAGGACCAGACGGGGAAGGCGAGCGCGCCGACCGTGGCGACGAGCGCCGCGATGATGAGTGCCGTCCCGTTGACGCGTAGCGACAAGATGTCTCCCGTACGTTCGAAATCTCGGTCACCGCAGACTGAACCGGTAACGACGCTTCCGTTCAACCCACTTGGCGGTATCGGGAGATACGTACTACGGGACGGGCGTGTTCAGTCGCCGAGCGGACCGAGCGAGGGGAATGCGGACACTACCGTGCACGAACCGGGCGCGATCTCCGTGAAACCGGCGTCCCGCACCACCGGCAGCCCGCTCGTGGTCAGCTCCGCCCAGCGCGCCGGATCGGCCGTCCGCACGGACAGCGGGAAGCCGGCCTCGCGCCACGCCTTGCGGTCCGCATCCGGCATCTCCCACCACAGCAGCTGCGCACCGTGCCCCGCCTGCGCCATCGCCTTGCCCGCGGACATGTCCAGGTCGGGGTTGAGCCACAGCAGCGCCGCCCCGGGCCGCGGCGCGCCGGGGCCGGCCGGGTCCGGGTCCTCCAGGTCGGTGCCCGACACCTGGAGCTTGGCCAGCTCCTTGGGCCAACCGTCCAGCGGGACCGGCGGGAACACGCGTACCTCCGCGGCCGCACCCGTCACCGTGATCCCCGGCAGCGACTCCGCGCGCCGCCACTCCGCGCCGCGCGCCCGGCGCACGACCTTGCGGATGCGGGCGTCCTGCCAGTCGGTCATGGCCTGCGCCCACTCCCCGTCGCCGTGCGCCCGTTCGTCGGCGAGGATCTCCAGGACGGCCCTGGCGGCCGTCTCGAGGGCGTCGGTACGGGCCGGGGGCTCGGCCCGCTCGATCCGTACGACGAGGGGCAGGACGAACTGGGGCTTGGTGTCACGGATGTCGGTCTCGTTGCTGCTCACCCGGCAAGTCTGCCACTGCCCGCACAGGCGTTTCTTGTGGGAATGAACGGTTCCGGGACAGGATGCACCTCATGAAGAGCGATCTTTTTGCCAGCGAACACCTTGCCGAGACCGCGACGTTCCCGGGCATGAGCCTGCAGAACGCCAAGTGCGTCAAGTACGCCGTCAACGGCGAGATGCACGCCCGCCAGGGCTCGATGATCGCCTTCCGCGGCGACCTCCAGTTCGAGCGCAAGGGCCAGGGCATCGGCGGCATGCTCAAGCGCGCCGTCACCGGCGAGGGCCTGGCCCTCATGGCCGTCCGCGGCCAGGGCGAGGCCTGGTTCGCGCACGAGGCGCAGAACTGTTTCATCGTCGAGGTCGAGCAGAACGACGCGTTCACCGTGAACGGGCGCAACGTCCTGTGCTTCGACCCGACCCTCTCGTACGAGATCAAGACGGTGAAGGGCGCCGGCATGACCGGCGGGGGTCTCTTCAACAGCGTCTTCACCGGCTACGGCAAGATCGCCCTGATCTGCGAGGGCAACCCGATCGTCATTCCCGTCTCCCCGCAGGCCCCGGTCTTTGTCGACACCGACGCCGTCGTGGGCTGGAGCGAGCAGCTGCACACCTCGCTGCACCGCTCGCAGTCCGTCGGCTCGATGATCCGCGGCGGCTCGGGCGAGGCGGTCCAACTGAAGCTGGAGGGCCAGGGCTTCGTCATCATCCGGCCCAGCGAACTCACCCCGCAGAAGACGTCGAACTGAGCCCGGCGTGAAGCTCGACCGGGTGGGGCGCCGTTACGGGCTGCGCGGGCCGTGGGTGCTGCGCGAGGTGGGCCTCGCCCTGCCCGCCGGCGCCCTCGTCCGGATCACCGGCACCAACGGAACCGGCAAGTCGACCCTGCTCCGCCTCCTCGCGGGCATCGACGCGCCGACGCAGGGCCGGATCACCGGCCGGCCGCGGCGCACGGCGTACGTCCCCGAGCGGTTCCCGGCCGCCCTGCCCTTCACCGCGAGCGGCTATCTGGTTCATCTCGGCCGCGTCCAGGGGCTCGGCCGGGAGGAGGCGGAGGCGAGGGCGGGGGAGTGGCTGGAGCGGTTCGGCGCGGGCGACTTCGCCGGCACGCCGCTCGCCGAACTCTCCAAGGGCAGCAGCCAGAAGGTCGCCGTCGCCCAGGCCCTGCTCGCACGCCCGGACCTCCTGGTCCTCGACGAGGCGTGGACCGGCCTCGACACGGGCGCGCGACAGGAACTGGACCGCGCCGTCCGCGAGCGCGTCGCGTCGGGCGGGACGGTCGTCTTCGTCGACCACGACCCACGGCGACTCGCGGGCGAGGCCGACGCCGAGTTCACGGTGGAGGCGGGGCGGGTCCGGCCGGGGATTTCCCGAGTCGACGGGGGCGTGCGGCCGGGGAGTTCCGGAGTCGACGGGGGCATGCGGTCCGGGAGTCCCCGGCTCGACGGGAGCGTGCGGCCGGGGGAGCCGCGACGTGACGAGAGCGTACGGTCCCGCGTGCGGATCGTCGTCTCCGGCGGGACCGTGCTCCCCGACGAGCTGCCGGAATCGTCCTCGTGCGAGCCCGGACCCGACGGCACCACGACCGTCACCGTCGACGCGGCGCACTCCGACGGACTGCTCCGCGCCCTGCTCGACGCCTCCTGGCACATCCACGAGCTGAGTACCGAAAGCGTCCGGGTATGACCGCACTCCTGCGCTACCAGACCGACCTGCTCCTGCGCTCCCAGCGCTGGCTCGCACCGCTGCTGCTGTACGCGGTGTTCGTCGGCGTCGGCGTGCGCGCCGGGGAGCCCGTGCTCGGTGCCCTCGGGTTCACGGCCGCCGCGCTGCTCCCCGTCACCGCGTGGGTCGTACGGATCTGTCTCGGCCAGGAACCGCCCGCCGCGCGCAGCGTGGTGGCCGCAGCGGCCGGACGGGAACGGGCACATGTGGCGGCCGTCCTGGCCGCCATCGGCTGCGCGGCGCTCCTCGGCGTCGTCGCCGTCCTCGGGGTGACGGCGGTGAGCGACCTCCGCCGGGTCGACCCGGTCGAGGCCGGGACGGCGGGGCTCCTCGCCGCCGCGGTCTGTGTCCTGACGGGCGCCGCCGTGGGCGCCCTCACCACCCGGCCGCTCGTCCGGTCCCGTGGCTGGTCGCTCGCCGCTCTCGTCCTCGGCTCGCTCCTCGCGCTGGTGACGACCGGCTCACCCGCGCAGTACGCGGTCACGGGCCTGGTCACCGGCTCCCGCACCTCGACCGTCGCGACGCCCTGGCTCGCCCTCGCGGGCGCGCTGGTGCTCGTCGCCGCCGCGGTGGCCGTGAGCACCAAGGCCACGGCCCGGCGGGAGTGAGTACGCTCGACCGCATGGACGAGGACACGTCGTACTGCGAGCCCACCGAGGCGACGGCGGCGACGCCGGCCGCCGACGGGCCGTACGCCGAGTGCGTGCTGTGCCGGAAGCCGACCGAGTACCCCGAGTCGACCAAAGGGATCACCCTCTGCCCGGTCTGCGCATGGCAGGAGGCCCAGCGCAGCGCCTGCTCGGGCTAGCAGTCCCCCTTCCGTACTCCTGCCGCGCGCTGATCAGCCCTGGCCCTCCTCCTCGTCGTCGTCGAAGTCTTCGTCTTCGTCTTCGTCGTCGAACTCGTCGTCGAGGTAGTCGTCTTCGAGCGCGTCCACCAGACGCTCGTCGATCGGGTTGCCCAGCGCGTCCTTCTCCATCAGCATGCGGCGCAGCACGTTCAGCGGGTACAGGCCGCGCTCGGGGCCGTCCGTGGGGAGGCTCACGCAGGGGGTGTCGAGGACGCCGGGCCGGTCGGCGGGGTCGAACAGCGGGGCCGTGCCCTGGTCGTCCGTGGTGTCCGGCTCGTACTTCCACACCGTCCCGCGCTCGCGGCAGATCACTTCGCCGAGGTACCAGACGGCGCCCTGGACGAACGGTTCGCGCCGCTGCGCGGCGATCTCCGCGTCGGTGTCGAACGTCTCCCGCAGCAGATCGTCGAGGACGTCGAGGGAGGAGGGGCCGAAGTCGAACCGGTCCGCGCCGCCGGTGTCCTCGGCCCAGCGGGGGAAGGCGGCCTGTCGTTCGGTCAGCCAGGCCAGGAGTTCCGGGTGCCGGGCCGGATCGGTCCCGACGGCGTCGTCGGCAGCATCGTCGGTGTGGTCCGCTTGGTCCGCGTGGTCGGCATGGTCCGCGTGGTCGGTCATGGCCGCCACCGTAGCGAACCGGCCCGACGTGTCTTCAACGACCTGTGCTGATCGGTGAGTTGACATATGCCACGTCAGCAAACAGTTGCACCAGCAAGCCCATGAGGCCCTAGGGTGGACACCTGGCGGTCAGGGACATGTCACGGGGGCCCCATCCCGCCCGCCTTTTCCTGTCCCCTGAGCCCCCCACCAGGGACACGCAGTGAGCACACCGACAATGACCCGCCTGAAGCGGCGCCTGGCCTCGTGCCTCGCGGTCGCCGCCGCGGCCGGGATGATGCTGGTCGGTCTCCCGGCCGCACCGGCGCAGGCCGCACCCGGCGACACCGCGAAGATCACCACCGGCAAGCGGTGCGACCAGCTCCACCTGAAGAAGACGTACCCGCGCACCCCCGCGAACTCCGGCGCCCCGGGCAGCGGGCACCACGACATCCACCCCGGGTTGGACGAGCAGTACTTCTACGACAGCCTCTTCAAGGGGTTCGACAACCTTCCCGCTCCGACACCGCAGGAGCTCGCGAAGGTCGGCCGTACCGATGACGCCATCGACGCCTGGGACAAGAAGTACGCGACGTCGCAGAACCCGGAGGACATGCGGAACGGGATCTACGCCCGTTACAACCGGTTCAAGGACACCGCGCAGAACCCGAACCTGCCGTTCGGGAAGTGGATGAAGCGCTACCTGATCAACAACGAGATCAACAACCACAAGGGTGGCGAGTTCGAGCGCAAGACCGTGCGCGACTTCAACATGATCGGCCCGGACTGGCTGTGTGAAGTCACGATCGAGATCCGCGACAAGGACGGCAAGCTCCTGGCGCGGCGCAAGTACGACAGCTACAACCAGAAGCTGAACGAGTTCGGCGAGTTCAAGTCCAACGGCAAGTACCGCTCGGACCAGCTCAAGAACGACAAGATCATCATGCGCCACAAGGACGCCAACTTCGACTTCACGAAGAACAAGCTGGTCATGTACGCCGGGGAGAAGGCCACCCGGGGGACGACGAACCAGTACGGCAACCTCAACAGGGCCCTCCAGGGGGAGCGGAACACCACCGGCAACCCGATCCGCATCTACGAGCGGCGCGCGACCGGCAAGGGCGTGTTCCCGACCACGAAGTACTCCAAGTCCTACGCGGTCATGAACCCCGACCCGGCGAAGGGCTCCCGTGGTCCCCTCAACGACGTCGCGTTCGAATCGGGCAAGACCCCCAAGGAGGCCAAGGCCCTCCAGCGCCAGTACCAGGAGGTCAACACCCGCAGCGGCCTCGGACGCGGGCCCGGCGGCATCGACTTCTCCACGCTCCAGCTCCAGTACGTCGGAAACCCCGTCAAGGGCAAGGGCCTGGACTACTCCGTCAAGGCCGACTACATGCCCGACGAGGACGAGAACCCCGGATACGGCGGCGAGGAGAAGCTCCAGCTCGCCTCCGACGCCATGTTCACGTGGCTCGCGCTGACGCCGGACAAGTTCTGGGTCAACCTCAACCCGGACCAGCCCGACAAGGTCATGGACTCGGCGTTCGGGAAGACCGACGCCGGCCGGGTCCTCCTCGAAGCCGACCTGGCGATGAAGCACGACTTCGCCAACGCCATCAACCCGGACAAGCACGCCGGTGCGCGCAGGTTCTGGGACACGGCCCCGCGCCGTGACGGGATGCCCTGCTTCCCGATGGTCCGGCTCTGGATCGAACCGGAGACCGCGAAGGTCCGCGAGCAGGACGGCGGCATCTACATCCTCGACGCACCGCTGAAGGTGTCCACCGAGTGGATGGACGTGAAGTACGAGAACCCGGGCGCCCGCATCTGCAAGCTCACCGACCCGGAGAAGCGCGCCAGCGAGGCCCTGCTGCGCGCCAACGTCATGCCCGAGGTCTCCAAGCGCGTCAACACCACCGCCACCTACGCCGACCTGCGCCGCGTCTACGCCTCCCGGGTCGCCGCGGAGTGGATCCGCCAGCAGGACGCCAAGACCCCGACCGACTTCCGCAAGATCATCAACAGCAACGACATCGACCGGTGGACGCTGCGCGCCCAGAACGAGAAGTGGTCCAAGACCGAGACCTGGCAGCGGTACATGAAGTCGTACCGCGAAGGCGTCGAGTGGTTCGAGCTCCGCTACGGCGGCAAGGTCTACAACCAGGGCGTCGGCGGCGTCGACTTCTCCAAGTCCCCCAAGCGGAACATCACCCAGGCCCGCTTCCAGCTCGAACACCCGCGCCTGCCCGCCACCACCAGGACGTCCGTCCGCGCGGAGACCTCCGCCCGCGACTCCGACACGTCCTACCTGGGCGGCAACGGCGCAGGGCAGATCGACAACGGTGGCGGAGGCCCCAGCCCCACCCCCACCCCCACCCCCACGCCGACCGACCCGGGCAAGCCCACCCCGACGCCGACCGGCCCGGGCACGCCCGACCCGACCCCGACCGGCACGCCCGGTCCGACCGACCCCGGCGGCAACGCTCCCGACCCGGACGGCGACCTCGCCGACACCGGAAGTGACACGCCCGTCGGCCTGATCGCCGGCATCGCCGCCGCCGCGGTGGCCGCCGGTGCGGGCATCGTCTGGTGGAAGCGACGCCGGAACGCCACAGGCTGACCGGAGGAACACCAGCAGAACGCGCAGGGGGTCTCCCGTTCGGGAGGCCCCCTCTCGCGCACCCCACGAAGGGCCTCGGGCCTGTCCTAGGACCTGTCCGCGCGGCGCTCCGCCATCAGCTCGGAGACCTTCACGAAGCGGTAGCCGCGGGCGCGCAGTTCGGGGACGATCCGGCGGATCGCCTGCTCCGTGACGGGCGCGGCGCTGCGGGTGCAGTGCATGACCACGAGCGAGCCGGGCTTCACCCCGTCGAGGACCTGCCGGGCGACCGCGTCGCCGTCCTTGGCGAAGGCGTCGCCGCTCACCACGTCCCACTGCACCGCCGTGACCTTCGCGGGGGCGAGCGCACGCAGCGCCTCGTCGTCGTAGCAGCCGCCGGGGAAGCGGAAGTACGGCACGACGTTGCGCGCCCCGGCCTTGCGGAAGGCCTCGAACGCCCGCGTCACGTCGGCGGCCATGTCCTGCTTCGCCACCGTCGGCAGGCCGTAGCAGGGGGAGGCGAAGGCGAAGTGGCTGTAGGAGTGGTTGGCGATCTCGAAGCGGGGGTCCGTGCCGATGGAGCGGGCCTGGTCCGGGTACTCCTCGGCCCAGCGGCCGGTCATGAAGACCGTCGAGTCGACCTTGAGCCGCCGCAGGGTCTCGATCAGCCGCGGGTTGTCGAAGCGCTCGCCACCCGCGGCCCGTGACCCCTGGTCGGCGGTCATGTCGGCGTCGAAGGTGAGCGCGACGACCTTGTCGCCGCCCTTGCGCGCCCGCTCGAACACCGGCGTGAGACCACCGGGGCCGGGCGCCATGGTGGGCGGCGCCTTGCGCACGTTCGCCGGCCCGGGCGCGGCGCTCGCGCTCGCGCCCGGCGCCTCGCCCGCCTGCGTGCTCGGCGCGGCGGACGGGCTGTCAGGGGCCGGCGCGGTGCCGGCCGTGCCTCCGCCGCAGCCGACGAGAACGGCGCCCAGCAGAGCGAGCGCCGACAATCTTCGTACAGAAATGGTCACGCACGGAAACTAACCGATCAGGAAGCGAGCAAGCGCTTCCGGCACTCGGCCACGTCGAAGTCGCCCGCCGGATACTGCGGATCCAGCGCCTCCAGGTGCTCCAGGAGCAGCGTGCTGATGGCCCAGTTGCGGTACCACTTGCGGTCGGCCGGGACCACGTACCAGGGCGCCTCCGGCGTCGAACAACGCTCCAGCGCGAGCTCGTACGCCTGCTGGTACGCGGGCCACAGCGCCCGCTCCTCGATGTCGCCCGCGTTGAACTTCCAGTGCTTGTCCGGATCGTCGAGCCGCTCCAGGAGCCGGGCGCGCTGCTCCTCGTACGAGAGGTGCAGGAAGACCTTGACGATCGTGACACCGTCGTCCGCGAGGGACTCCTCCCAGCGGTTGATCTGGCCGTAGCGGCGACCGAGGTCGCGGCGGGGGACCAGGTCGCGGACGCGGGTGATGAGCACGTCCTCGTAGTGCGAGCGGTCGAAGATGCCGATCTCGCCCGGCACCGGCAGCGCCCGTGTGATCCGCCAGAGGAAGGGGTGGCCCCGCTCCTCCGTCGTGGGCGCCTTGAAGGCGCGGATCCGGCAGCCGGAGGGGTTGAAGTAGCCGATCACGTGCTTGACCGTGCCGCCCTTGCCGCTGGTGTCCATGCCCTGCAGCACGAGCAGCAGCCGGCGCCGGTCGCCGGCCGTGCTCGCCGCGTACAGGCGCTCCTGGAGGTCGGCGAGGCGCGGGGCGAGGAGCGCCGTGGCCGTGGTCCCCGCCGTCTTGTCGGGCGGGCCGGCCGGGATCTCCGAGGCGGAGTACGAGGAGAGGTCGACGGGCTTGCCGACGGGGAGCCGCAGCAGGTCGCGCAGGACCGGGGGCGGACCCGGCGGACCGGGTGGGACCTGCGGCCGCTTCGTCCCGGACGCCTTGGCCTTCTTCCCGTCCCCCTTCCCCTCCCTCCGCGCGTCCTTCTTCCCGTTCTGCTTCCCGTCCTTCTTCGCCATCCTTCGCCCCTTCGGGTCCGTCGCTCGCCTTCTCCCGATCCTGCGACGGAATCGACGGACCCGCGAACGGGGCGACGGGGCGTGGTGACCGTGGCGTGCGGCGCGCCCCTAGGTCAGCACCACGGGCCCGTCACCGCGAACGTCGTGCCCGGGGTGTAGCAGTTGACGTACATCGTCCGCCCGTCCGGCGAGAACGTGACGCCCGCGAACTCGCCCCACTCCGGGGCGTCCGGGGTCCCGATGTTCTGAGCCCCCCGGGCCACCGCGTACACCTCGCCCTTCCGGCTCACCCCGTACACGTGCTGGCCGCCCTCGCCGTCCTCGCTGACCATCAGACCGCCGCTCGGGGCGAGACAGATGTTGTCCGGCGACTCGCCGGGCAGCTGGATGTCGGTGCTCGGGCCGAAGACGACGACGAGCGTGAGACGGCGCCGGTGCGGCTCGTACTTCCACACCTGGCCGAAGTGGGTCGCGCCCGAGCCGTCGGCGGCGCGGGCGAAGGACGAGACGAAGTAGACGGACCGCCCGCCCCAGTAGCAGCCCTCCAGCTTCTGCGCGTGCGTGATGCCCTTCGGTCCGAAGTCCTGGAGCCTGATGGGGGTTTCGGCCGCCTGTGGGTCCGGTACGGGAACCCACTCGACGCCTCCGAAGCTCGCGCCGGTCTCCTGGATCACGGACAGGTCGGGCACGCCCGGCACCCGCATCGCCTCCAGGGCTCCGCCCGCGCGCAGGGAGCCGTGGCCGCCCAGCGGCTTCTCCGGCAGGAAGCGGTAGAAGAGCCCGAACGGCCGGTCGAACGCGTCCTCCGTCTCGTACACGATGCCGCTGTGCGGATCGACGGCGATCGCCTCGTGCTGGAAGCGGCCCATGGCGGTGAGCGGTACGGCGCCGGTGCGGTGCGGGTCGGCGCCGTCGACCTCGAAGATGAAGCCGTGGTCCTTGGTGTAGCCGTTGGTCCCGGCCTTGTCCTCGGTCTCCTCGCAGGTCAGCCAGGTGCCCCAAGGGGTGGGCCCGCCCGCGCAGTTGACGGCGGTGCCGGCGATGGCGACGCGTTCGCCGAGGACGCTGCCGCGGCCGTCCAGCTCGATCGCCGTGCAGCCGCCCTTGGCGGCGGGGTCGTAGGTCAGGCCCTGCACGGTCGGGACGCCGATCTTGCCGGTGACCCGGTTCTCGTGGTTGCGGACCAGATGGACGCGGCCCCGGCGGCCGGCGAAGGCGGCCATGCCGTCGAAGTTGCTCGGGACGAGACCCTCGCCGGAGCGGAGGGGGTCGCCCTGGCGGGAGAGGACCTGGTAGCGGAAGCCCCTCGGGAGGTCGAGGAGCCCGGCCGCGTCGGGGACCAGCGGGCCGTAGCCTGCGTGACCGCGAGCGGCCGCCGTACCGGCGAAGAGTTCGGAGAAGGCGCCCGCGAAGGCGATTCCGGCGACGGACGCGCCGGTGCGGGACAGGATCTGACGTCGTGTTGCGGACATGAGGCAACCCACTTTTCCTGTTGGCGGACAGGGTGTGTGCTGTGACGTGTGACCCGCATGTGTGTATCACGCGCTGTGGTGACACGTGAACCATGCGGGCCGACACGGCCTCATGTGGCGCGAGGGTCAGACGAGTTCAGCGGTGAGCGTGATCGTCGTGCCGGTGAGCGCCTGGCTCACCGGGCAGTTCTTCTTGGCGTCCTCGGCCAGCTCGAGGAACTTGTCCTTGTCCAGGTCGGGTACCTCGCCGCGCACGGTGATGTGGCTGCCCGTGATACCCGTGCCCGGCACGAAGGTGACGTCGGCCTTCGTCTCCAGGCGGGTCGGCGGGGTGCCGTTCTTGGCCAGGATGTTGGAGAACGCCATCGAGTAGCAGGAGGAGTGCGCGGCGGCGATCAGCTCCTCGGGGCTGGTCTTGCCGTTCGGCTCCTCGGTGCGGGCCGGCCAGGACACGGGGTACGAACCGATGCCGGAGGAGTCGAGGGTGACGACGCCCGAGCCCTTGAGGAGGTCGCCCTCCCAGACGGCGTGGGCGGAACGGGTTGCGGCCATGATGAATCCCTTTCGATCGGGTATGGCCCCCAACCTACTGCTCCACCAGACCCTTTGCGTCGCGCGCCAGCGCAGTGAGCCGGGAGATCGCCCGGAAGTACTTCTTCCGGTACCCGCCCTTCAGCATCTCTTCACTGAACAGTCGGTCGAAGGGGAGGCCGGAGGCGAGCACCGGGACCTCGCGGTCGTACAGCCGGTCGGCGAGGACGACGAGTCGCAGCGCCGTCGACTGGTCCGGGACCGGCTGGACCTCCGTGAGGCAGACCGCGCTCAGCCCGTCGGTGAGCGCGCCGTAGCGGCTGGGGTGGACCTTGGCCAGGTGGTCGAGCAGGTGCGGGAAGTCGTCGAGCGAGGAGCCCGGGGTCGCGTACGCCGCCTTCGTCACCTGTTCGTCGGAGTACGGGGCGGGCGCCTCGGGCAGCCCGCGGTGGCGGTAGTCCTCGCCGTCGATCCGCAGCGGACGGAAGTGGGCGGAGAGGCCCTGGATCTCGCGCAGGAAGTCCGCGGCGGCGAACCGGCCCTCGCCCAGCTTGCCCGGCAGCGTGTTGGAGGTGGCGGCGAGCGCCACGCCCGCCTCGACGAGCCGGCTGAGCAGGGAGGAGACGAGGACGGTGTCGCCCGGGTCGTCCAGCTCGAATTCGTCGATGCAGAGCAGCCGGTGTCCGCTGAGCGTCTGCACGGTCTGCTGGAAGCCCAGCGCACCGACCAGGTTCGTCAGCTCCACGAACGTCCCGAACGCCTTCAGCCCCGGCTCGGCGGGCGTGGCGTGCCAGAGGGAGGCGAGCAGGTGGGTCTTGCCGACGCCGTAGCCGCCGTCGAGGTAGACGCCGCGCGGGCCGGTGGGGGCGGCGGGCTTCTTCGCGAACCACCTGCGCCTGCCCGCGCCGGTGGCGTGGGCGCCGCCGAGCCCCTCCGCGAAGGAGCTGAGCACCTTGACCGCGTCGATCTGGCTGGGCTGGTTCGGGTCCGGGATGTACGTGTCGAAGCGCACCGAGTCGAACCGCGGCGGGGGGACCATCTCGGCGACGAGACGGTCGGCGGGGACATGGGGCTCCCGGGCGCAGAGGGAGACCGGAGCGGCTTCGGTGGAAGCCGTTTCGGTTATGGCACGGGAGGCATGGGAGGCACGGGTCGACACAGTTCCCCACTGTAAGCGCCGTGTCAGACTGCGAGGATGCGACGCCTGTTCCCTGTGACGGACATGACAGCAATCGACGACGCCGGCCACGACGCCTCCGGGGACAGGGAGTGGTCCCTCGACGAGCTCGCCGACGCCTACGCGTACCCCGCCCTCGCCCCCGGCGAGAGCTGGCTGCGCGCCAACATGGTCTCCTCGCTCGACGGGGCCGGTCAGCACGACGGCCGCTCCCAGCCCCTCTCCTCCGACTCCGACATGCGGATCTTCGGCACCCTGCGGGGCCTCGCCGACGTGATCGTGGTGGGGGCGCAGACCGTACGCCAGGAGGGGTACCGGCCGGCCCGTGCGCGGGACGCCTTCGCGGCCCGCCGGGCGGCCGCCGGGCAGGGGCCGGCGCCGGTGATCGCGGTGGTCAGCGCCTCCCTGGACCTGGACTTCTCGGCTCCGCTCTTCACCGAGCCGCTGGTGCCGACGCTGCTCCTGACCGGTGCCGGGGCGCCCGCCGAGCGGGTGGACGCGGCCGCGAAGGCGGGGGCGGAGGTGGTGATCGCGGGCGACGGTCCCGGGGTGGAGCCGGCCCGTGTGGTGGCGGCCCTCGCCGAGCGCGGGCTGCGGCGCCAGCTGACGGAGGGCGGGCCCCGGCTGCTCGGCCAGTTCGTGGCGGCGGGTGTGCTCGACGAGCTGTGTCTGACGGTCTCGCCGACGATGACGGCGGGCACCGCGCAGCGGATCGCGGGAGGCCCGTCGGTGGCCGTCCCGAAACGGTTCGCCGTGGCGTCGGTGCTGGAGGAGGCCGGGTTCCTTTTCACCCGCTACCGTCGGATCTGACAATCGGCGGAATTTGTCGTTCCGGTTAGCTTCCGCTGGGCACACTTACCCCCGTAGACCCCGTGCGGGCACGGGGAAGGATGGTTTCCGCAGAAGGGCTCCTGAGGTGTTCACAAGCGTTCTGATGATCGAGAAGCCCCTCACGTCGGTCGACGTGGAATTCGTCACCACCCTGCACGGCGACGAGGTCGTGTCCTTCATCGTGCTGATGCAGCCGCGCGGTGACCAGGCCGATGTCCTGTTGCGCGCCATCGACGACGTCGCCCTGGGCGAGCTGAAGGAAGCGACCCGTGAGGGTGAGGAGCCGGAAGGCAAGGCGGCCCGCGTCCCCGCGGAGGCGGCCCTGGAGCACTCCCTCCAGGCCCTGCGGGGCGCCGGCTGCGAAGCGGTCGGACAGGTGGTCGAGGACCACCCCCTCAACAAGATGAAGGCCGTCGTCGACGAGTCGGACGCCGACGAGGTGATCGTCCTGACGGCCCCGCACTACGTGGAGGAGTTCTTCCACCGGGACTGGGCCTCGCGGGCGCGCCACAAGGTCGGCGTACCGGTCCTGAAGCTGTTCGCACACAGCGAGTGACGATCACGCGCGGCAAGTGACGGGGCCGCGCGGCGAGTGATGCGGGGCCGGACGGCGAGTGATGCGGGGCCGGACGGCCCCTCGGGCGGCCCCCTCGGACGGCCCCGGGCGCGGTGCCCGGGGCCGTCCGGGCGAGCCACTAGGCTGGGGGCCTCCTGTACGTCGCACCCCGGGGAGAGATCCGCATGGCACCCGCCATCCCTGCCGCCATGGAACGGCCGCACTTCATCGGCATCGGCGGTGCCGGAATGTCGGGCATCGCCAAGATCCTCGCCCAGCGCGGGGCGAAGGTGGCCGGCAGCGACGCGAAGGAGTCCGCGACCGCCGAGGCGCTGCGCGCCCTCGGCGTCACCGTGCACATCGGTCACGCCGCCGCCCACCTCGCCGACGACGCCACGGCCGTCGTCGTCTCCAGCGCCATCCGCGCCGACAACCCCGAGCTGGCCCGCGCCGCCGAGCTCGGCATTCCGGTCGTGCACCGCTCCGACGCGCTCGCGTCCCTGATGGACGGCCTGCGCGCGATCGCCGTCGCCGGTACGCACGGCAAGACCACGACCACCTCCATGCTGGCCGTCGCGCTCACCGAGCTCGGCCTGGACCCCTCGTACGCCATCGGCGGCGACCTCGCCGGCCCCGGCACCAACGCCCGGCACGGCGACGGGGCCGTCTTCGTCGCCGAGGCGGACGAGAGCGACCGCAGCTTCCAGAAGTACGACCCCGAGGTCGCGATCGTCCTCAACGTCGAGCTGGACCACCACGCGAACTACGCGTCGATGGACGAGATCTACGAGTCCTTCGAGGCGTTCGTCGCCAAGATCCGCCCCGGCGGCACCCTGGTCGTCGGCGAGCACGGGGGCGCGCGCGAGCTGGCCGCCAGGGTCGCCGACCGCGAGGGCCTGAGCGTGGTCACCGTCGGCGAGTCCGAGGACTCCGACGCCCGCATCCTCTCCATCACCCCGAACGGCATGACCAGCGAGGTCGTGGTCGTCCTCGACGGCGTCGAGCACACCTTCACCGTCTCGGTCCCCGGCCGGCACTACGCCCACAACGCGGCGGCCGCCCTCGCCGCCGGCTCCCGCGTCGGCATCGACCCGGCGGAGCTGGCCCAGGCCCTCACCGCGTACACCGGCGTCGGCCGGCGCCTCCAGCTCAAGGGCGAGGCGGCGGGCGTCCAGGTCATCGACTCGTACGCGCACCACCCCACCGAGATGACCGCCGACCTGGAGGCCATGCGCGGCGCCGCGGGGGCCGCCCGCCTCCTGGTCGTCTTCCAGCCCCACCTCTTCTCCCGCACCCAGGAACTGGGCACGGAGATGGGCGACGCCCTGGCCCTCGCCGACGCCTCGGTCGTCCTCGACATCTACCCGGCCCGCGAGGACCCGATCCCCGGCATCACCAGCGAGCTGATCATCACGGCGGCCCGCGCGGCCGGCGCCGACGTGACGGCGGTGCACGACAAGGAAGACGTCCCGGACGTCGTCGCGGGAATGGCCAAGCCCGGTGATCTCGTTCTGACGATGGGCGCGGGCGATGTCACGGACGTCGGACCTCGGATCCTCGCCCATCTGTCGAAGTAGAGGGAGTGGACTCATGTCGTACGACGTCGAGAAGCCGGACGAGCAGTGGCGTGCGGAGCTGACCCCGGCGGAGTACCAGGTACTGCGCCAGGCGGGCACCGAGCCCGCGTTCCGCGGCGAGTACACCGACACCACGACCAAGGGCGTCTACTCCTGTCGGGCGTGCGGCGCCGAGCTCTTCACCTCGACCGAGAAGTTCGAGTCGCACTGCGGCTGGCCGTCCTTCTACGACCCGAAGGACAGCGACGCCGTCGAGCTGATTGACGACCGCTCGCACGGAATGGTCCGCACCGAGGTGCGCTGCGCACGCTGCGGCTCGCACCTGGGTCATGTCTTCGAGGGTGAGGGCTACCCCACCCCGACGGACCAGCGCTACTGCATCAACTCGATCTCGCTCCGCCTCACCGCCGACGAGAGCTGAGCCCGGACCGCGTCCGCGTGCCCCTGGTTGACTTCGGTCGACCGGGGGCACGTTCGTGTGGGACCGGCTTACGCGTCGGGCGCATGTGGCGAAGGGGGAGTACTCGTGGAACCGGTGGCAGCAGAACTTCTCATGGCTCTGGCGAGCGGGACCGCGGGAGCCGCGGGGCAGAGCCTGTGGGAGCGGCTCCGCGCGCTGGTACGGAGAGAAGCCCCGGCGAGCGAAGGGGAGTTGGCCGCGCTCGACGAGGACGCCGGGGACGACCGGCGCGCCCGCGAACTGGCCGATGCCCTCGCGCTGCGGGCGGCCCAGGACCCCGCCTTCGCGCAGGCGCTCACGCTGTGGCGGGAGGAGGCGGAGCGCCTCCACAGCGCCGGGGGCGGCGGTGACACGCACCAGGAGATATCGGGCGGCACTCAGAAGAACGTCGTCATCGCCCGGGACGTGCACGGTTCGATCAACCTGAGCTGAGGGGCGCGGCGGTGAAGCACGGGGGCGCCGGCGGTTCTCACCAGGAGATATCGGGCGGCACACAGAAGAACGTCGTCTTCGCGCACGAGATCGGGACCGTGGAGATCCACGGGGCCTACGAGATCCACTCGGGCGCCGGTTCCGGCGTTCCCTGGTACCGCCGCTTCGGGCCGCTCGCCCACCTCGCCGTGGCCCTGCTCGGGACGGTGCTGCTGTTCGCGCGCCCCGAACTGCCGCTCGCGGCGCGGATCGACCCGGGTCCCGTGATCGCCGGCTCGGCCCTTCTCGTCGGGGCTGCCGTGTCCGCGGTCCTGTCGCGGGTACGAGAGGAGCGCGCTCGGCGCCGTCGGGCCGCCTGGCGCACCGAGAGGAACCTCGCGCGCGCCGCCGAGGCCCTGGCCGAGGGCCTCGCCCTCCGCTACGACCAGGACGAGCGCCTGACCAGGATCCACGATCCGCACCCGATGGAGGTGACCTGGACGTTCCCGGGCGCGGAGGAGCCGGACGAGGCGGACGGCGAGGGCGAGGGCGAGGGTGAGGGCGAGGGTGAGGCCCCCGGCGCGGATTCCATCGCCGACGTCTTCGACGCCACGACTTCCCGCCGCCTGGTCGTCCTCGGCGGAGCCGGCGCCGGCAAGTCCGTCCTCGTCCTGCGCCTCGCCCACACGCTGCTGCGGCGGCGGACCAAGGAATCCCAGGACCCCGTACCGGCCGTCGTGTCCCTCGCCTCCTGGGACCCCGACCACGGACTGCTGCGCTGGCTGGCCGAACGGCTGGCCGACGCGTACCCCGAGGCATGCACACCCGTGCCCGGCGCGCCCCCTGCCGATGTCGCCTTCCACCTCCTCCTCACCCGCCGGGTCCTGCCCGTCCTCGACGGCTTCGACGAGCTGCCCGAGCACCGCCGCGCCGCGGCGCTCCACCAGATCACCCACACCATGAAGGGCCGCCGCCCCTTCGTGCTCACCAGCCGCGAGCCGGAGTACCGCGAACACGCCCCGGACGACGCGGTGTTCGAGCACACGGAGATCCGGCTGAGCCCGCTGGGTGACGAGGCCGTCCAGGCCTACCTCAGCCCCGGCCGCGCCCGCACCCGCTGGACCCCCGTGCTCGAAGCGCTCGCCGACCGCTCGGCCGACGCGCCGCCCGAGGTGCGCCGGCTGCGCGAGGCGTTGAGCGTCCCGCTCATGGTGGAACTCGCCCGCGTCGCGTACGCCGACGGTGCCGCGGACCCTGCGGAGCTGCTGGAACCGGACGGCTTCGCGGACCGGGAGGACATCGAACGCCATCTGTACGACGCGTTCCTGGACGTCGTCTACAGCTCCTCGCACGACGTGCGGGCCGCTCACGGCGGCTGGGCGCCGCGGCAGGCGCGTGCCTGGGCCGGATTCCTCGCCGCCCGGATGAAGGCGGCGAACGAACAGGACCTCGCCTGGTGGCAGCTGGACGAGACGGTGCCCCGGGCCGCCCGCGTGCTCGCGCTGCTGCCCGCCTTCGCCCTGGGAACGGCGACGGTCGCCCAGCTCACCTTCGGGGCGGCCTGGTGGGGCGGGTGGCTGCCGCAGTCGGTCGCGTTCGCCCTGTTGTGCGGCCTGATGCTCGGGGCCGCGGCGGCCGCGAAACCGGTTTCCTGGCAGGCACCCCCACGCCGCCTCACCCGGCCGGGCCGATCCGAGCTCCGCGAGACGTTCGCCAGGTGGCCGGAGCGGGTGCGGGCGGCGCTCGCCGTCCTCGGACTGACCGCGGGATGGACGGCGGCCCTCGCCCTCGGCGGCGGAGGCTACGCCATGGCGATGCTCTTCCCCACGGCCGCGGCGCTCTGGTCGTACGGGACGAGAGCCTTCGGCTCCCTGTGGCGCGCCTCCGATCCGGCGCTCGCCGACACCCCGGGCGCGCTGCTGCGGGCCGACCGGCGCGCCGTCCTGGCCCTCGGCTGGTCGGCCCCGCTCCGCCGGGGGGCCGAGGACACCCCGATGGTCGTCCTGCTGCTGCCCGTCCCGATGCTGCTCGGCTGGCAGTCGTTCGGAGGGGCGGACGTCGTCTCGGTCCGTGACTGGATGGTGCTCGCCGTGGGGCTGCCGGTCTCCTGGGTGCTCTACTGCTTCGGCGCCTCCGCGTGGGGCGGATTCACCGTCGCCCGCCTGTACTTCTGGTCGGCCGGCCGCCTGCCCCGCCGGCTCCTTCCGTTCCTGGAGGACGCGCACGCCCGCGGGGTGCTGCGCCAGTCCGGCGGCGTCTACCGCTTCCGCCACATCGAGCTGCGGAACCGCCTGGCGCAGAGCGCGCCTCCCGAGGCGCTGCTCGCGCCGCGGGCCCGACGCGGCCCGGTGCGCGCCGCACTGGCCGGTCTGCTCGTTCTGGCATCGATCGCCGGGCTCTTCACCGTCGGCTCCGGCGCGTTGTTCGCCTACTCGCTGCCCGGTCCGATCCGCTCCTTGCCCGACGCCTGCGCTCTCCTTGCCCCGCGGGACATGGACCGGCTCATGACGGACCCCGCCCAGCTCGCGGACGCCGACGGCCGCCGGTGCCGCGTGGGCGAACAGGCGCCCTTCAGCCGCAACGTCAACGTCACCGTCCAGAGCGGGCTGGTGACCGGCGAGGGCCGGTGGCAGAGCGGACCGACCAAGGCCCAGAGGCTCTTCGTCCAGGCGCGGGGGAGGGCGACGAGCGGGGCGGAAGCGGCGGCGTTGTCCGGGGGCTTCCACCGCGACCTGAGCGGTCTGGGCGACGAGGCGTACCTGGCGGTGCGGTCCGATCCGTACGACGAATCGGGCCGAGTGCAGGCACCGAGGACGTACACGCAGGTCGGCGTGCGGGTCGGCAACGCCCTGCTGTACGTCGAGTACACCGAGGAGTTCGCGTCCCTCGACCGGGCGCCCGCGATCGCCCAGGCCCTGGCCAGGGAGGCGGTCCGCCGGGCCGGACTCGAGGGTGCCGCGGGGCGCGACGGGGATCCCGGGACCTTCACCAAGGCCCGGACCACGCCGGTCAGCGACCGGCCGCTCGCCGACGCGCCGCCCCGTACGGCCCCGCCCGCCGACGGACACCGGTTCTCGTTCTATCCCAAGCGCCCGGCGCGGTCGTTGTACGGGGCGAGCTGGCAGGGCGAGGAACCCTCGTACCTCTGGCAACTGGCCGGCGCCCACTTCGTCTTCCGCGCCCCCAAACACCTCGACTGCCAGGGCAAGGACGTCGACACCCCCGTCACGTTCACGTGCACCGCGGTACCCGAGTTCGTCGAGGCCGGCTTCCTGCCTCGTATGAGCCTGGAGATCCGCTCCCTGTACTGCGGCTCCAGCTGCCCCGACGCACGGACGAACGACTTCCTCCGCGCCGTCCCGGACCACGGCACCACCTCATGGACGAAGCACGACGACCGGGCGTACTACGCGACGGAGTTCCGGGACCCCAAGCGCTATCGCATGGCGATGAAACGGCTGTGGGCATGGCGGGACAAGATCGAGAGGTCCCAGCACGCGTATCTGCTGTGGGTGCGGGTCGAGGTGCCGTCCGAACACAGGGCGCTGGCTCAGAAGATCGTGAACGACATGTTCAGCCAGACCGGCGCCGACGACGTCATGGAGTTCGACTGAGAGGATCCTGTGAGCGCGAGTCCGGGCGCAGCGCCGGCGCGCTGGCAGCTCGCTCTGAGGCTCAGCGGCTCTTCGCCTCCTCGGCAGCTTCCTCGGCGGTGGCGTGCGGCTCCGTGCCGGACCTCTTCCGGGACGCGCGGCGGCGGCCGAGGTCGCCCACCGCGAGCGTCAGGACGCCCGCCAGCAGGCCCCAGAAGGTCGAGCCGATCCCGAAGAGCGTGAACCCGGACGCGGTGGCGAGCAGAGTCACCACGGCCGGCTCGCGGAGCCGTTCGTCCAGGAGCGCCGAGGTGAGCGAGGAGCCGATGGTGCCGAGGAGGCCGATGCCCGCGATGCCCAGGACCAGGGCCGGCGGCATCGCGGTGAGCAGCCAGCCGACCGTACCGCCGAAGAGCCCGACCAGGAGATAGAAGATGCCGGCCCAGACGCCCGCGACATACCGCTTGCGCGGGTCGGGGTGGGCGGCCTCGCCGCTGCAGATCGCCGCGGTGATCGCGGCCAGGTTCAGGCCGAAGCAGCCGAACGGCGCGAGGACGGTGTTGACCGTGCCCGTCCAGGTGAGCAGCGGCGAGATCGGCGTCGAGTAACCGGCGTTGCGCAGGACGGCCACGCCGGGCAGGTTCTGCGAGGCCATCGTCACCGCGAAGAGCGGCAGCCCGACCCCGACGAGGACCTGCCAGCTGAACTCGGGTCGTACGAAGGACGGTTCGGCGAGCGTGAGCGCGAAGCCGTCCAGCTTCCAGGAGCCCTGCCACGCGGTCGCCGCGATCCCGGCGACGAGCGCGCCGACGACCGCGTACCGGGGGAACCAGCGTCGGCCCGCGAGATAGGCCAGGAACATGGGAACGGCGATCAGGCCGTCCCTCTCCATCTGCGTGAACAGCTCGGTGCCGAACTGGAGGAGCACCCCGGCGAGCAGCGCGGAGGCGAGCGGGACCGGAATCCGGTTCATGATCCGCTCGAACCAGCCGGTGACCCCGCTGATGACGATGAGCACGGCGGACAGCAGGAAAGCCCCGACGGCCTGCGCCATCGTCACCCCCTGCAGCCCGGTGGCGAGCAGGGCGGCGCCCGGCGTCGACCAGGCCGTGACGATCGGGGCGCGGTAGCGCAGCGAGAGGGCTATGCAGGTGATGCCCATGCCTATGCCCAGGGCGAAGACCCACGAGGTGAGCTGCGCGGAGGTGGCCCCGGCCGCCTTGGCGGCCGTGAACACGACGGCCACCGAGCTGGTGACGCCGATGAGCATGGCGAGGAACCCGGCCGAGACGGCGGTGGCGGGCGCGGCGGACTGGATGTGTCGTATGAATGCCATGGCCAGGGCATCCTGGCACACCGCGTGCGCGGGACCCGACCCGTTTTCCACAGGCCTTGTCGGGAGGGGCCGGATGGGCGCAAGATCCAGCAGTGATCCATTTTGGGGAGGGGAAATGATCAAGGGGGGCAATGCCTTCGTTCCGACGGTGCCGCTACGGATCGCGGTGCGGAACGGAGTCGATGTCGCGGTACTGCTGCTGACGGAGACGGGTCGGGTCCGGGGGGACGGGGACATCGTGTTCCACGGCGCTCCGGTCCATCCCTCGGGCGCCGTGCGGCTGTTGGGGGAGGAGAACGGCGCGGTGTGGCTGGAGGCCGGCCTCACCGCCGTTGAGGGGGACATCCTCCGTGTCCTGGTCGTCGGGTCGACGGAGACCGGTGCGATGCGGGACGTGAACGGGCTGTCCGTGGAGGCGTTCGCGCCGGACGGCACGTCGGTCGCGCGGTACGACGTCACCGACGCGGGTGGCGAGACGGCGATGGTGCTCGCGGAGCTGTACCGGCGGGCGGGGGGCTGGAAATTCCGCGCGGTGGGCCAGGGTTATGTGAACGGCCTCGCAGGCCTGGCGACGGACCACGGCGTGAATGTGGCGGACGCCCCGCCCGCCCCGGTTCAGGCCCAGGCCCCGGCTGTGGGCTCGGTGCCGGTTCCCTTCCAGCCGCCGGCCCCGGCTGCGGGCTCGGTGCCGTTCCAAGCGCCGCTTGCGGCACCGGGTCCGGTCCCGTTCCAAGCCCCCGCACCAGGCCAGGTGCCGTTCCAGGTGCCTGCCCCGACCCCGCCCCCGGCGCAGGCTCAGCCTCCGGTTGTCCCGGCCCCCGCCCCGGTTCAGCCGCCGGCCCCGGCGCAGCCGAGCGGGCCGGCCTGGACGTACGGCGCCGTCTTCGAGCCGTACACGCAGACCGGCCGGGACAACGACGTGATCACCGTGGACGGGCTCCCGCCGGGGCCGGTCGTGGTCGAACTCGAGATACGGGGAGACGGGTACACCGGCCTCTGGACCCTCACGCGGCTGAACAAGGAGGGGGAGAACCTCGTCAACAGCACCGAGGAGAACTTCCGGGGTCGCATGCTCGTCCAGGTCCCCGGAAACGGCCGTCTGCGCCTGAAACTGCGGGCGGAGGGTCCCTGGCAGTTCCAGGTGCTGCCGCTGGCCGCCGCGACGCACCTGACGGAGCAGGAAGTGGAGAGCCGCGGCCCCGACGTTCTGCTGCACACGGGCGGTACGGCCGATCTCGCCCTCCACTACCGGGGCGACGACAACCTCATCGTCCACCTCTACGAACTCGAGGGGCACGACGACCCCACGACCCTGCCCACGTACGAGAACGTGGTCAACGAGATCGGCAAGCGGCGGGAGAAGGTTCCGCTGCCCGAGGGCCCGCTCATCGTGCAGATGGAGATGGCGGACGGCCCGTGGCGGGCGCGACTGAAGCACCTGGAACCGCGCAGCCGACCGTCGAACGGCGGCGGCATGGCGCAGGTGACCGACATAGGCAAGGCCCAGGGCTGGCTGCGGCGGGGTAGGCGCTGAGCATCAGGCCCCCCGTCCCCGCCCCCCCGCTGTTCGTCGCGGCGGCGGCGGGGCAGGGCAGGCATGGGCGAGCCGAGAACTGACGAGCCGACACCCGTACGGGAAGAGATACCGGTTGGGTTGAGATACGGCCTCCGGTGCGCAACGCGCGCGGTCGCCTTACCACGCGGCAAAGGCGGAATCAATCCCTCCGATCGCTCGGCGTGGCTGGTTATGATCCCTCCATACATCCCGCCGAAGCCGGATCGGGCGTATCCCCCGCCGTCCACACCCCAGGATCGCGCGCCTGTCCGGCCGGCGGCCCGTCCCCATGCCTCCCCGCTCCCGAGGGCTGATGTCTCCCATAGAACCTCATGACGCACCCGCGCGGTCGACGGCCCGTCGACGACGTACCGTGCGCCTGCGTACGCTGCTCATTTGGCTGGCGGTCGTCCCCACCCTGGCCATGGGCACCCAAGTCGTCGTGATCGTCGGTCAGCTCCTGGAGCGGTCGCAGCACCTGCGCGCCGATGTGGCGGCCGGTGAGCGGTACGGCGCACCCCTGTTCACGCTCATGACCGAGATGCAGGCCGAGCGGAGGATGGCCGCCGCCCGGTGGGCCGGCGCGTCCGTGTCCGAGAACGACCTACGGGACACGCGCGCGGCCACGGACCGGGCCGCAGCCCAGTTCCGCTCGCTCGTGCCCGCCGGTCCCGAGGGGGCCGAGCGTGCGGAGAGTCACCTCCAGGAGGTGACGAGCGGCCTCGACGACCTGGCCGCGTACCGCGAGCGCGCTGACGCCCGCAGCAGCAGCGCCCACGGCGCCATCGCCTATTACAACCGCGTGATCGACCAGATCGTCGGCGTCTACCAGGACGCTTTCAGCCACGGCGCGGACGGTGAGCTGGCCCAGGAGAGCCGGCCGATGGTCGCCATGCTCGCCGCCTCCGAGATGGTGGCCCGCGAGGACACGATCCTCGCCCTCGTCGAGCCCTCCAGGGAGCTCAGCCCCACCGCGTTCGCCGATTTCGCCAAGGCCGTCGGAGCCCACCGGTACCTGTACGAAACGTGGGTCGTGCCGTATCTGCCGGCCGAGGAGCAAGCGTCCTACGCGCAGTTGACGGGCTCGGAGGCCTGGCGTACCAAAACCGCGATCGAGAACGCCGTCGTCTCCGAGCACAAGGACCTCGACTCCGGGGGTGTGCGACTGCCCCGCGAGGTCGCCGACTGGCGGGCCGCGCACCAGGAGTTCGCCGCCGGCCTCGCCGCGCTCAACGCCGAGCGGTCGCGGGCCGTGGCCGCCCGCGCCGACGCCGAGGCCGCCGAGCTCGAAGCCGAGGTCACCTGGCTGATCGCGGGAAGCGGCGGTGCGCTCCTCCTCGTCGTACTCGTCGTCGTCTTCACCACCCGCTCGGTGCTGCGCCGCCTGCGCGGCCTGCACGAACGCACGGTGACCGTCGCCGACAAGACGCTGCCGGATGTCGTCGACCGGCTGCAAAGCGGGCAGAGCGTGGCAGCCGACGCGCTGCCGACGGTCGGCGGAGACAAGGACGAAGTGGGTCGAATCAGCGACGCGTTCGCCCGTGTCGTCGCGGTATCCGTCGACGGACACCGGCAGCTCGCCGCCGAGCGTCAGGGCTTCGGGATGTTCGCCGCAGGCATCGCCTCGCGCACCGGAAACCTCGTCAGCCGCCAGCTGAGCCTCACCGAAGACCTCCAGGACGCCTTCGGCCACAACGAAGCGCTCCTCGCCCAGCTGATGAAATCCGACCAGTTGACGGTGGGCATGCGGCGACAGATCGAGAACCTGCTCATCCTCGCGGACGGCGAGATCCCCGACCCGCACACCGAGCCCATGCGCGTCGCCGACCTGCTGCGCGAGGCGGCGGCCGAGGTCGAGGAGTTCCGGCGGATCGAGCGCCAGGCCCTGGACGAGATCAGCGTGGAGCCGCGCGTGGTCAGCCAGGTCAGCCACCTCCTGGCCGAACTGCTCGACAACGCCACCCGCTTCTCCCCGCCGAGGTCGAAGGTCGTCATCCGCGCCGAAGCCGTGGCGGACGGGCTGTCCGTCGAGATCGAGGACCGCGGGCCGCGCGTCTCCCCCGAGCGCTACGAGGAGATGAACGCCCGCCTGCACTCGGCCCCGCCGTACTCGGTCCTGGCGGAGAACGCCCATCGGCTCGGACTTTTCGTGGTCGGCCACCTCGCCGACCAGCTGGGGGCCACGGTCACGCTGCGCCGCTCGGTCTTCGGAGGTACGTCGGCGGTGGTGATCCTGCCGAAGGACTTGCTGGTACGAACGGAGCCCGTGCGAGAGCCGTCAGGTGAACCCGTACAACCCTCCGCCCCCGCACCACCCTCCATCCCCACACCACCAGCCGTTCCCGCGCCGCGTCCGCCGGAGGAGCGCAAGCCGGAGCCGGTCCTGCACGTGGGTTCCGGTTTGCCGACCCGCCGGGTGGCGGACCGGGCACCCGAGCGGCCCGCCGACGTGGCCACCCCGGACGGCACCCCGGACGGCACCTCGCGCCCGGCCCTCCCCGAGCGCGTCCCGCAGACCCACATCGCCGAGCAACTCCGCGCCCCCCGCGCACCCGAAGAGACCGTCGTACAGGACAAGGCGACCCCCGAAGAGGTCGCCGACGCCTGGGCGGACTTCCAGCACGGAATCCAGACAGTCGAAGAAGAGCTCCGACGGGATCAGCCATGACGACGACACCCAACGACATGATCTACAGCGTCCTGGACAACAACCTGAGCAGGATCGCCGGCGTCCAGGGCGCCGTTCTCCTGTCCAACGACGGCATCATGCTCAGCGCCTACCTGCTCGAACGGGACCGCGCCGAGCGCGTCGCCGCCGCCTCCTCGGGAGTCGCGGCCACCATGAAGGCGATCTCCCGGGAGGTCGGTGGTGGCCGGGTCATCCGCCAACTGGTCGAGATGGACGAGAGCTACCTCTGCATCGTCGGCTGCGGCGAGGGCAGCACGCTCATCGTGGTGACCTCCCGCAAGGCGCGCCTCGGCGAGCTGGGCGGCGAGGCGGTACGGACCGCGCAGGCCCTCGGCGAGTGGCTGGGCACCCCCGAGCGCGCCGAGACACCGAGCTCCTGATGCCGGATGAGCCGCGCGAGCCGCAGCGCGGAAGCCGGCGCCGTACGCGGCTGTACGCCCTGACCGACGGACGTACCGCCGCAGCCCACACCGTCCTCACCATGGACACCACCATCACGGCGGCGACGCCCGAGGAGGCCCGTGGCGGTCTGCCCACCGAGTGGCAGGCCGTCCTCGCCCTGTGTGCGCCGCCGAACGGGAGGGCGGTCGCCGAGATCGCCGCACGGATGCGGATCCGCCTCACCCCGATGACGCTTCTGCTCGGCGAACTCGCGGACCGTGGGCTGATCCACCACCGTCCGCCTCTGGAGGCGGCCGCGACCACCAATGTCCACCTGCTCATGAGAATCAGGGACAACCTTGCCCGGATATGACACCTCTGCCGACGGCGTCACGGCCCCCGTCAAGATCCTGATCGCCGGAGGGTTCGGCGTCGGCAAGACGACCCTGGTCGAGACGGTCTCGGAGATCGAGCCGCTGCGTACGGAGGAACGGCTGACTGCCGCGGGTGTCGGCGTCGACGACCTCGATGGCATCGAGGCCAAGACGGTCACCACGGTGGCGATGGACTTCGGTCGAATCACCCTTACGGACGCCGGGGTCGTGCTGTACCTGTTCGGAACACCGGGCCAGGAGCGCTTCTGGTTCATGTGGGACGACCTGCTGAACGGGGCGCTCGGGGCGATCGTGCTGGTCGACACGCGCCGCCTGGACCGCAGCTTCCCGGCCGTCGACTTCTTCGAGAGCCGCGGGCTGCCGTTCGTGGTCGCCGCGAACTGCTTCCACGGCGAACAGCACTACACCGCCGAGGAGATCAGGGCGGCACTGCACCTGGGCGACCCGAGCACCCCCATCCTCATGCTCGACGCCCGCTCCCGTGACGACGTCCGGGGCGCCCTGCTCTCGCTGCTCGACATGCTGATCGCCAGGGCGGGCGGGACCGCGGCGACCGTCTGAACCCGGCCGTTGTGGTTGTGTTCGTCACTGCATCGGCCGACCACCGCGTGCCCCTCGACGGTCACGTGACGCGGCCGGGCGAAGGTCGCGGCGAGCGACTGCCCGACCGTTGGGGGTCGGCCCGACCCACCGGTCGCCCAAGGCGACGTCTTCGTCCTGGCGATCACCGCCGTTGCCGACGAGACCAGCAACAGCGTCGCGTTCAACGGCGACGACGCCGTCGTGCTCCGCAACGGCACCACCATCGTCGACTCCATCGGGCAGGTCGGCTTCGACCCGGGGGGCGGAGTGGGGAACCGAGCAGGAGAGCACCATGGACAACACCCTGCGGGGCAAACCCGAGATCACGGACGGCGACATCAATACGGCGGACGCGTTCGTCCCGGCGGACGAATGGGACGGCTTCCCCGTCAACACCTTCGACGACCTGGGGAATCCGCCGCCCCGTAACGAGCCGCCGACGGTGACCGTGACGCCCGGTGGCGGCTGCGGCAACAACAGGTCCGGGACACTCAACCTCCTGGTGGCCGACCCGGACAACGACGCGACCGGCCTGACCCTCAGCGCCTCGTCGTCCAATCCCGCCCTCCTGCCCGCCGGGAACGTGACCTTCGCGGGGGCCGGAGAGAACCGCACCGTCACCGTCACCGTCACCGTCACCGCCACCGTCCTCCCGGACGTCACCGGCACCGCGGTCCTGACCATCACCGTCAGCGACGGCGAGGCCACGGGACCACCACGGCCGTCGTGAAGGTCGGCGGCGACGCCGGCGACACCCTGACCGGCGCCGACGGCCATGACGTCCTGTGTGACGGAGGTGGCCTCGACACCCTCAACGGCGGTGCCGGCGACGACACCCTCGAGGGCGGCCCCGGCAACGACCGGCTCACCGGAGGCCCGGGCGCCGACAGCTTCATCGGCGGGCCCGGCCGCGACACCAACACCGACTTCACACCCGCCGACGGGGACACCAACTCTCCCTGACCACAGCGCGCCAGGCCTGAGGTCCCTGCGTGGGACCTCAGGCCTCCGTGGCAACGTCGAGGAAGCCGAGCCAGGCGGCGGGGGAGAGGGCGAGCTGGGGGCCCTGGGGGTTCTTGGAGTCGCGTACGTGGACGGTGGTGGGGCAGGTGGCGACCTCGACGCAGTCGCCGTCGCCGCCACTGCTGTAGCTCGACTTGTGCCAGGAGAGCGCGACTTCGACGCAGTCGCCGCTACCGCCGCTGCTGTAACTGCTCTTGAACCAGGCCAGTTCTGTGGTGCTCATGTAGCTCCTCGCATCTGCCGCAACAGGCTCCGGGAGTCTTCCAGGGTAAGAGCCTGTGAGCGCATCCTGGCATACCGCATCTGGAGGATGCTGACCACTTTGGGGTCGGGGATGAACTGGCCGCTCTCCTGCCCCTCGCAGTAGGCGAATACCTTGTTGTCAGGGGTCTCCAGGAGTTGCATGGGGCCGTCGAGTCCCGCGTGATGACCGTGTGTCTTCGGCATGACCTGGACCTCGACGTTGCGGCGCTCGGCGAGTTCGTGGATGTGGCTGATCTGCTCCCGCATGGCCTCCGCGCCGCCCGTCGGCCGTTCGAGGACGTGCTGTTCCACGATGAAGCTGTACGCCGTGTTCGGACGTTCCGTCAGTAACCGCTTCCGTTCGAGCCGGGCAACGAGTTGCGCCTCGATCTGGTCGTCCCCGAGCGGTGGACGCTGTTCGGCGAACAGTTCCCGCGCGTACGCCTCGGTCTGGAGGAGGCCCGGCACCAGCCGGTTCTCGTACGTGTAGAGCGTCAGCGCCTCCGCCTCCAGCTTCGCCCACTGCCGGAACCAACTCGCCAACCCCGGTTGCCGCGACAGATGCTTCGCCGCCGCCCTGATCACCCCGAACGCGTCCAGCACCTCCTCCGCCCGGTCCACGAAGTCCGCCGGCGGGAACCGTCTCCCCTGCTCGATCGAGGCCACCGTCGGAACCGAGTACCGCACCATCGGCGCGAACTCCTCCTGCGTCAGCCCCGCCCGCTTCCGGAAGGTCTTGACCACCTCCCCGAAGGACTTCAAGCTGTCCGACGCCTCGGGCTCGCCGCCACCCGTCGCGTACCCGTCCGTCATCCCGTACACCTCCCGTGCCCCACTCCCCAACGGAGCCATGGTCACGGGCCGTTACCGGTACTGTCCACCCTCCGGACCCGTACGCTCACTCAGCGTACGAGTGGCTGACCTGGCAACCCGCCCCTGACCTCGCCACATTGATCACATGACCTCCCCCCTGACCCACCAAGAACCCGTCACCGTACGTGTGTTCACCCAGCGCTTCAGCTCCACCCCACGCGGCGCCCGCCTCGCCCGCCTCCTCGCCGTCCACCAGTTCCGGCACTGGGACGTCCCGCAGGACACCGCCGCCCTGCTCGTCGCCGAGCTCGCCGCCAACGCCGTCACCCATGGCCGGGTCCCCGGTCGTGACTTCGAGCTGACGCTCGCGTACACCCCCGGCCGCCTGCTCCGTATCGACGTCTCCGACACCCGCGGGGAGCGCCGCCCCCCAAGCCCCGGGGCACTCGCCTGCCCCCGGCCGCTCGCCGACGCCGGCCGTGGCCTGCTCATCGTCGAGGCCCTGGCGTCGCGCTGGGAGGTCCGGGAGCGTCTTCCGATCGGCAAGACGGTCCGTGCCGAGCTCGACCTCTCGGGAGGCTGAATCCGTTGTCACCGTTCCCGACGGCCTCCTCACGGTCACGTTCGGACGCGTCCTCGGCCCCCTGCTCCCGCCCGAGGGGCCAGTGAAGCGGGCGGCCCTGGTCGGACCGGGCCTGGGCTTCCGCGACGAACGGTTCCGCGCGCCGGCCACGGGCGGACTGCCGGAAGGTGTCCTCCGGGACGATCCGCTGCCGCTGCGTCCGGCAGGCCGCTTCTGGCCCGACCCGTGGGTGTTCCTCCGCACGCTCGCGCGGCTGCGCGGCATCCACGACCGGGTGACGGACCGCCCGTACGGCCGGCCCGGTCTGTGACCCTCGGGCGCCCGCCCCGCTCAGGAGCCGGCCCCGGCCGAGTCTCAGGCGTCCGGCGCCGGTTCCAGCAGGTCCCAGCGGTTGCCGTACAGGTCCTCGAAGACCGCGACCGAGCCGTACGGCTCGTGGCGGGGCTCCTCCAGGAAGCGGACGCCGGCCGCGGTCATCCGGGCGTGGTCGCGGGCGAAGTCGTCGGTGTGCAGGAAGAATCCGACGCGGCCTCCTGTCTGGGCGCCGACGGCGGTCTCCTGCGCCGCGTCCTTCGCGCGGGCGAGGAGGAGGCCCGTACCGGCCGGGCCGCCCGGTGGGCGGACGACGACCCAGCGGGTGCCGTCGCCCCGGTCGGTGTCCTCGGCGAGGTCGAAGCCGAGGGCGTCGGTGTAGAAGGCGATGGCCTCGTCGTAGTCACGGACGACGAGGGTGACGAGAGCGATGAAGGACATACGGTGAGGTTATACGTATGACCACGGCGTCGCCACACGGTGCGACAATGCACCGCATGGACGCCCAGTCGCTCGCCGAGCTCACCGACCGCGCCCGGCTCCTCGCCGTGCCCGGCCGGCGGCGGATCCTGGGGCTCGCCGGGGCGCCCGGGGCCGGGAAGTCCACGCTCGCGGCCCGGCTCGTCGCCCGGCTCGACGGGCTCGCCGCCCTCGTGCCGATGGACGGCTTCCACCTCGCCCAGCGGGAGCTGGAACGGCTCGGGCGCGCGCAGCGCAAGGGGGCGCCCGACACCTTCGACGCCGCCGGGTACACCGCGCTCCTCGCCCGCCTGCGCGCCCCCGAGCCCGGCACCACCATCTACGCCCCCGCCTTCGACCGCGCCCTGGAGGAGCCCGTCGCCGGCGCGATACCCGTGGCCGCCGACGTACCGCTCGTGGTCACCGAGGGCAACTACCTGCTCCACGACGAAGGCCCCTGGGCCACCGTCCTGCCGCTCCTCGACGAGGCGTGGTACCTGGAGCTGGACGACCGCCGCCGCGTGCCCCGGCTCGTCGAGCGCCATGTCCGCTTCGGCAAGGACCGGGCCCACGCCGAGCGCTGGGTCCAGGACTCCGACGAGTCCAACGCCCGGCTCGTCACCCTCGGCCGCCACCGCGCCCACCTCGTCGTACGGATGAGCTGAACCCTCGTGAAGACTCGGCCGGGTCGTCGGAGATGATCTCCGCATGAATTTCACCAGCAGACGCACCCTCCTGACCTCCGTGGCCGCCGCGGCCGCCAGCCTTCCCCTGATCAACGACCTCGCCGGGAACGGCAGCACCGCCGCGGCCGCCACCACGGAGTTCTCCTCCAACACGGTGATGTACGGCGACCCCGCCCGCAAGGAAGGTGTCGACTGGATGCGGCGCTACCGCTGCGGCGCCCCCACCGCCTTCAACGACTACGCGAAGGACGGCCCGTCCGCTCCCGTCCGCAGCACGGCGATCATCGCCCCGCACGGCGGCGGCCTCGAGGCGGGCACCAGCGAACTGTGTCTCACCCTGGCCGGTTACACGCTCGTCGACCCCGGAGTCGAGCCGCAGGCGGTGCCGGGCGTACCGCAGCGCGACTACTGGATGTTCGAGACGCTGACCTCCCCCGGGCAGCCCCTCCACGTCACCTCGACCAACTGTGACGACCCGGCCGCCCTCGCGGTGTGCGGAAACAATCTGTACGCCGTCTCCCTGCACGGCTACTCCCCGGACGACAACGCGCTGGCCAAGCGGATCCTCATCGGCGGCCGCGACCAGCGGCTGATCGGCAACCTGGCGTGGGCCTTCAACAAGCACGGGCTCAATTCCACGCTGGGTGTCACCGTGGTCGTCGCGGGCGCCAACGCCGAGCTGAACGGCGACGATCCGGCGAACATCGTCAACCGCACCCGCACCGGAGCCGGCGCCCAGCTGGAGATCTCCACCGAACTGCGCCGGGCGATGTTCGGAGACTTCAGCGGCGGTGCCGCACGCAGGGCGACCGCCGGCGCCGGAGCTGCGGCCCCGTACTGGAACGGCTTCGTCGCCGCCGTACGCGAAGCCCTCGACCTGCACGAGAGCGGCCGCGCCTCCTAAAGGCAGTTGCCTTATTCGTTTGCCGTCGGCGAGCCCGGTCGGATAGGAAGCTTGCATGCTTAGGGGCAGCAAGGTCGGGCTCAGGGCCCGGCACGAGGAAGACATCCCGATCCTGCGGGCCGAGCTCTACGACGACGTCGTCAACGCCTCGCGGGCCGAAAGCGGGCCGTGGCGGCCGATCACGCCCGGCTCGAAGGACCCGCGGCTCGTGGTGGACGACAAGGAACAGGGGCACGTCCCGTTCTCCGTGGTGGAGCTCGAGGGCGGCACGCTGGTCGGCGCCGCGACGCTGTGGGGCATCGACACCCACAACCGGTCCGCCCACATCGGCCTCGGACTGCTGCCGTCTGCCCGCGGCAAGGGCTACGGCACCGACGTGGTCGCGGCGTTGTGCCACTACGGGTTCGTCGTGCGCGGCCTGCAGCGGCTGCAGATCGAGACGCTGTCGGACAACGCGGCGATGCTGCGCTCCGCCGAGCGCAACGGCTTCGTCCGCGAGGGCGTGCTGCGCTCCTCGGCCTGGGTGTTGGGCGAGTTCCTGGACGAGGTGCTGCTCGGGCTCCTCGTCCAGGACTGGAAGCCGGACCCGAAGATCTAGGACCTTCCGGCCGGCGGGGCGGCGCTCGAAAACCAGTGGAGCGGCGCCGCCGTGCGCCGTTACCGTGCTGCCGAACCGAGTCGCCCAGGCAAGGACGTGCCGTTGTACACCCTGTGAGACCTCCCAAGCGCTGAATCGTCGCGCGTCGCGCTCATGCGCCGCGCCCCTTTTTGCTGCGGATTTCTCACTGAAACCGGTGTACTTCTGTGCTCGAAAACTGGGTGGTCATGCCCACCTGCCTGCCGACCGTTCTCCGCCGTTGCCACACGTGCGCGTCCGAGCGCTTCCGGGCGAACGGCAAATTTCGCGTCAACGCCAACCACAAGCTCCTCGACGCCTGGCTCCTCGTCCTCTGTACCGCTTGCGGGGACACGGCGAAGCTCACGGTCCTGGAGCGGATGAACGTGCGCTCCGTACGACCTGAGCTGCTGGACCGGATGCATGCCAACGACCCGGGTCTGGCAGCCGAGTTGCTCCAGGACCCGGTCGTGCGGCGCCGTAATCGCATCGCCCTCGACTGGGACGACGCCTGGCGCCTCGACGCCGGCGGATCGGATCACCTGGACCGCGAGGTACTCGAGGTCTCGGTCCGTTTCGCGGCGCGGATCCCCGTCCGGCCGGTGCGACTGATCGCTGAAGGGTGCGGTCTTTCGCGGGCCGAGGTCGAGAGACTGATCACGGAGGGGAAGCTCGTCTCGGCGGTCCGGCTGAGCGGCAAGCTCTCCGGCGACTTCACCTTCATGCTCAAGCGCTAGGGCCTCCTCGGGACCAGGGGCCTGTCCGGCGAGATCCGCAGGACAGGCCCTAGCGCACCCTCTCCACCGCCGCCCGCGCCAGCGCCCGGATGATCGGGTGCGGGCGGGAGCCGTCACCCGCCAACTCCGGCTGGAAGAGCGTCGCCAGGAAGAACGGGTGCCCGGGCAGCTCCGCGATCCGTACCTGGCCGTCCTCGTCCTCGCCCGTGAAGCGCAGGCCGTGGGCCCGCAGGGTGTCCAGATGGCGGCTGTCCGGGCCGTAGTTGCAGTGGTACCGCTCAGTCGTCCGCTCGGCCCCGAGCACCGACTCCGCGAGCGAGCCCGGCGTCACCCGCACCGCCCCCTCGTGGCCCACCAGCGAGCAGGCGAGGGGTGCGATCAGCAGGTCGTCGCCGGTCGCCGCCGGGTCGTTCTCGGCGTGCGCGGCGCCGCTCAGACCGCAGACGTCTCGGGCGAACTCGAGCAGCGCGTGCTGGAAGCCGCCGCAGGTGCCGAGGAACGGGATGCCGTCCTCGCGGGCCGTGCGGATCGCCGCCAGCGCGCCCGCCTCGCTCTCGTACGGACTCCCCGGCAGCACCCACACCGCGTCGAAGCCCTTCACCGCCCCGGGCGCCTCCGCGTCGCCGGTCGGGATCCAGTACGCGTCGAGGACGAGGCCGTCGCGCTCGGCCAGCGCGTCGAGCAGGGCGGGGATGCGGACATGGGAGGTCACGTGCGGGGAACGGTCGCCGACCAGGGCGATACGGGATGTGTTCGTCATGCCGACCATGCTGGTCGGAGCGGTGGGTTCACGTCCAACGATGATTCCTGCACTCCCGATCGCGAACGCTTATGACGGGCGAAGGCTGATGACGGGGCGAGGGTGGCGGGGCGGATCCCGAGGCGGGTCGAGGGCCACGTAGCCTCGCCACCGCAATCCGACTCCCCGGCGCCCACCTATCCTCAGAACCCCATGGACCCGCACCACCTCCGCACCTTCGCCGCCGTCGCCCGGCTCGCCTCCTTCTCCGAGGCCGCCCGCGAGCTCGGCTACACCCAGTCCGCCGTCTCCCAGCACATCGCCGCCCTCGAGAACGACCTCGGCCTGCCGCTCCTCGGCCGCCGCCCCGTCGTCCCCACCGCCGCCGGCGAACGCCTCCTCGAGCACGCCGGATCCCTCCTCCTCCGCCTCGACGCCGCCCGCGCCGAGCTCGCCCGGTTCGCCGCCGCGCCCCGCGAGACGCTGACCCTCGCCGCCGCCCCGCTCGCCCTGCATCCCCGAACCCTCGCCGCCCTGCCCGCCGTCGGCGTGACCCTGCGCGCGATGCCCCGCGACGAGGTGCCGGCCGCCGTCGCGACCGGGGAGGCGGATCTCGGTCTGGTCGACGGACTCGCCGCGCCCAGCGACCCGTTGCGGCTCCCCGACGTCGCTCCGCTCACCGCCGTACGCGTCGCCGAAGAGCCGCTCGCCGTGGTCCTGCCCGCCGGCCATCCGCTCGCCGGCCGCCCGGGACTGCGCCTCGCGGACCTCGTCGACGCGCGCTGGCTCGACGCGCCCGACGCCGGGTTCCCGCTCGACCGGCTCCGGACCGCGCACGGCGGTCCCGCCGGCCACGGTTTCCGTACCGCCTTGCGCTACGAAGGCACCGACACCCGCACCCTCGGCGCCCTCGCCGCCGCCGGCCACGGTCTGACCCTGCTGCCGCTCTCCTTCGCCGCCGCGATCGCGGGCGCCGTCGCCGTACCCCTGAGCGCGCCCCGTCTCGTCCACCGCACCGAACTCCTCCACGCCGGGACCGAACCCGACGGTCCGGCCGCCGAGTTGGCTCGACGACTGATCGCCTGAGCCGCACGACAGGCCCTAGGCTGGGGGCCAGGCGACGGAAGGCGGGCGGACGTGGGGTTGTTCCGGCGAGGACCCAGGCGTGACGGTGAAGACGCGCCCAGGGACCCCGAGTTCTCGTACTTCTCCGAGCGCGAGGCCGCCCTCTTCCGCAGCCGGGTCCGCGAGGCCTTCGCCGAACTCGGCCTCGAAGTCACCGTCTACGCCGACCTGGTGAGCGACGCCGACGGCCGCAGGTTCGGTCTCGGCAACCTCGCCGCCGTCTGCCACAACGACCGCCGAGGACCGCGCGCCTGGCCCGCGCTCATCCGCCGCCACGTCGCCCTCGTCCTGCGCACCATGGACGCACCCTCCGCGCTCGACACCCTCCCGCCCGAACAGATCCGCGCCCAGCTCTACCCCAGGGTGGTCAGCGGCGACGGCATCGATCCGGCGACCTTCGGTTACGCCAGGAACGTCGCTCCCGGGCTGTACGAGATCCTCGCCCTCGACCTGCCGGAGAGCGTCATGATGCTCACCGACGAGGCGCTCGAACCGCTCGGCGACCCCGAGCAGCTGCGCGACCGGGCGCTCGCCAATCTCCGCGGCCTGCCCGTCGAGGGCCACGAGACGGTACGGGACGCCGACGGCATGTGCTTCGAGGTGATCCTCGGCGACTCGTTCTACACCGCGAGCCGCGTCCTCGACCTGGACACGGTCGTACGGCGCGTCACCGGCCAACCGCTCGGCGAGCACGGAGCGCTGGTGGCGATGCCGTTCCGCCACCAGCTCGCCTTCCACCCGATCCGCGACACCACGATCGTCCCCGCGCTCGGCGCGATGGCCTCGTTCGCCGCCTCCGGCTACGAGGACACGCCCGGCGCCATCAGCCCGTACGTCTTCTGGTGGCGCGGCGGCACGCTCACCCAGCTCAGCGACCGGGACGCGGACGGCGGAGACCTGCGGATCGTCGTCGGCGAGGACTTCCACGAGCTGCTCGAACGCCTCATCGCCCAGGGGCCCGGCCCGGACCGGCACTGACCGCTCCGGCACCGAGCGGTCGCGTCCGGTCGGAGTGCCGGGCAGGATGCTGTACGTCGAGGAGGAGACCCATGTCCAGCAGCGCACCCGCCCCCTTCACCGCCGACGACTACCGGGCCCGGATGGCCCGCGCCGCCGAGTCGGCGGCCGACGCCGGACTCGCCGGCGTCCTCGTCGCCCCCGGCCCGGACCTGGTCTATCTGACCGGCTACCAGCCCACCGCGATCACCGAGCGGCTCACCGTGCTCGTCATCGCCGCCGGTCAGGAGCCGGTCCTCGTCGTACCGACGCTCGAGGCCCCGGACGCCGAGAAGGCCCCGGGCGCCGCCGCGCTCAGCCTGCGGGACTGGACCGACGGCAAGGACCCGTACGCCGTCACCGCGCCCCTCCTCGATGTCGCCGGACGATTCGGCGTCAGCGACAACGCCTGGGCGATGCATCTGCTCGGGCTGCAGAAGGAGCTCCCCTCCACCTCGTACGTGTCGCTGACCGAGGCGCTGCCGATGCTGCGGGCCGTCAAGGACGCGCACGAACTGGAGCGGATCGCGGCCGCGGGCGCCGCCGCCGACCAGGCGTACGGCGAGCTCCTCAAGGTCCGCTTCGCGGGCCGGAAGGAGACCGAGGTGGCGGCCGACCTCGCCGCGCTGCTCATGCGCTTCGGCCACTCCCAGGTCGACTTCACCGTCGTCGGCTCCGGCCCCAACGGCGCGAACCCGCACCACGAGGCGGGGGAGCGGACCATCGAGCGCGGGGACATGGTCGTCCTCGACTTCGGCGGCCTGAAGCACGGATACGGCTCCGACACCACCCGTACCGTCCACGTCGGCGAGCCGACCGCCGAGGAGCAGCGCGTCCACGACCTCGTCCGCGAGGCCCAGCAGGCCGGCTTCGAGGCCGTCCGGCCGGGCGCGGCCTGCCAGGACGTCGACCGGGCCGCCCGCAAGGTGATCACGGACGCCGGCTACGGCGAGTACTTCATCCACCGCACCGGTCACGGCATCGGGGTCACGACGCACGAACCCCCGTACATGATCGAGGGCGAGGAGCGGCCGATCGTGCCCGGCATGTGCTTCTCCATCGAGCCGGGCGTCTATCTGCCGGGCCGCTTCGGCGTCCGCATCGAGGACATCGTGACGGCGACGGAGGACGGCGGCGGGCGCCGCTTCAACAACACCCCGCGGGAGCTGGCGATCGTGGAGTAGGGGGAGTGGTCAGACGGTGCGCGTACCGCCCTGGTCGCACGGGAGTACGGCCGTGGGATGGTCCGTGGCGAAGTCCTCGGAGATGTCCTGCGCCGTCCCCCGCATCGCGTCGCCCGAGATCCGGATCTGGCCCGTGAAGGGCCGGTCGATGTCCTGGATCAGCAGCAGCGAGCCGGTGAACAGGACCGCGAGCGTGGACAACAGGAGAAGGTGTGCCGGGCCGCGTCTGCGGGGCAGGCCGAAGGCGAAGGCGCCGACCGTGGCGGCGAGCGAGACCACCATGAACCAGTAGACGACCGTGGGGATGGCGGGGGTCGCCTCCCCGAGCCGGGTGTGCCGGGCCCGGGAGCGTTCGTCGTCCGCCTCCACCAGCACGTCGAACGTGGCATCGCCCCGGTGGGCGAGATCCTTGAAGGACCTGCGGAACTCGGTGGACCACACGGACGCGCGGGGCGAGGCCTCACCGCCGCCGTTCGCCATCGAGGGCCACTCGTCGGTCTCGATGGCGCGCGCGTAGCAGACCGCGGCGGCCTGGAGTCGCTGCCGCTGCGGCTCCGGCGCGTAGTCGGCCACCTCGTAGAGCTGGTCGACCCGGCGCGCCTCCGCCTCCACGGCCTGCCCGGCCGCGCCGAAGGACTCCGCCGCCACGACGATGACGAAGGCGACCAGCAGGACGGCGAGGGTCTCCAGCGGGCTGATGAGATCGCTGACGGACGCCTCGGCGTCCTCCTCCTCGTCCGCCGTGCGGCGACTGCGTACGCGATTGGCGATCAGGCCGACGGCGAGTGCGACGGCCATCGCGGCGATGGTGACGAGCGTGGTCATGTGCGAGTCCCCGAGCGGAGGTCGACGTACCGGGCGCCCCCCACCGGCCACAGCCCACCACGGGACGGGTACCGCGCGCCGCAGACAGGCCGGTCCATGATCCAATCGGCCCAGGGCTCCGCCCCGCCCGGGTCACCCGTCCGTCAGGACGACCGCGCACTCCGCCGGCAGCCGCAGCAGGCCGTCCGCGCCCGGGGCCTCGACCGGCTCCCAGGAGGCGAGGACCCGGTCGCGGCCGTTGGTGCCGAGAGGGATCTCCACCGGTTCCTTGCCCAGGTTGACCGCGACCCGCAGCACCCCGCGACGGAACGCCAGCCAGCGGGCGTCCTCGTCGAAGGCGACGCGGACCGCCGCCAGGTCCGGGTCGGTGAGGTCCGGCAGGGTGCGGCGCAGGGCGATCAGCTCGCGGTGCCAGGCGAGAAGCCGATTGTGCGGGGCCCGTTCACGCTCAGCACGGTCCAGGACGGAGCGGTCCCGGGTCGCGGGGTCCTGCGGATCGGGGATGTCCTCCTCCGCCCAGCCGTGCGCCGCGAACTCCCGTCGCCTGCCCCGCCGTACCGCCTCCGCCAGCTCCGGGTCCGTGTGGTCGGTGAAGTACTGCCAGGGCGTCGTCGCCCCCCACTCCTCGCCCATGAAGAGCATCGGCACCGAGGGCCCGGTGAGGACGAGCGTCGCCGCGCAGGCGAGCAGGCCGGGGGAGAGGGCCGCGGAGAGCCGGTCGCCCAGCGCCCGGTTGCCGATCTGATCGTGCGTCTGGGCGTACCCCAGGAAGCGGTGCGCGGGCGTACGGACCCGGTCCACCGGACGCCCGTGGTGGCGGCCCCGGAAACTCGAGTACGTGCCGTCGTGGAAGAAGACGTGGGTCAGCGTCTTGGCGAGCGCGGCCAGCGGGGCGCGCGCGAAGTCGGCGTAGTAGCCCTGGGACTCGCCGGTGAGGGTCGTGTGCAGGGCGTGGTGGAAGTCGTCGTTCCACTGGGCGTGGACGCCCAGGCCGCCCGAGACGCGCGGGGTCGTCGTGCGCGGATCGGCGAGGTCCGACTCGGCGATCAGGAAGTGCTGGCGGCCCTGCTCCCGCGCCAGCTCGTCCACCGCCTCGGTCAGCTCCTCCAGGAACGTCAGTGCCCGGTCGTCCACCAGGGCGTGCACGGCGTCCAGGCGGAGCCCGTCGATCCGGTAGTCCTGGAGCCAGGCGAGCGCGCTGTCCCGCAGATACGCGCGGACCTCGTCCGAGCCCGGCGCGTCCAGGTTCACCGCCGCGCCCCACGGTGTGTGGTGCGTGTCGGTGAAGTACGGGCCGAAGGAGGGCAGATGGTTCCCGGACGGGCCGAGATGGTTGTGGACCACGTCCAGGACCACACCCATCCCGAGCCCGTGAGCCGTGTCGACGAACCGCTTGAGCGCGGTCGGCCCGCCGTACGGCTCGTGGACCGCCCACGGCGCCACGCCGTCGTACCCCCAGCCGCGCGTCCCGGGGAAAGGACACAGCGGCATCAGCTCCACATGGGTGATGCCGAGCCCGGCCAGCTCCCCGAGCCGCTCGGCCGCCGCGTCCAGGGTCCCGTCCGGTGTGAAGGTACCGACGTGCAGCTCGTACAGGACCGCGGCGCGCAGCCGCAGCCGCGGCGCCTCGTTGAACCAGACGTACCGGGAGTGGTCGACGACCGCGCTGAGCCCGTCCGGTCCGTCCGGCTGGCGGCGGGACCGGGGGTCGGGCAGCAGCGGCCCGCCGTCCAGGGAGAAGCCGTACCGGTCGCCGTCCTCGGCCGCCACGACGCCGCTCCACCAGCCGGCCCGCTCGGCGTCCCGCTCCAGCGGATGTCCGGTGCCGTTGAGCTCCAGCGTCACCCGGTCACGGGCCTGCGGGGCCCACACCTCGAACAGCACCGGCCGAATCCCCTCGTCGATGGTCCACGCGCCACGGCAACAGCGACAGCGACTACGGCGTCCATCCTGGCAGTCAGGACTGGGCCGCGCCCGGCGTGTCCCACACGAAGTCGATCGACCGCTCGAAGTTCACATAGCCCGCGCGGGCGAAGGACTTCGCCATCGGGACGTTGCCCAGATCGGTCGCCGCACGGATGCGCGGCACGTCCTGACCGGCCAGGATGCGGGTGCCCTCGGCGAGGATGTCGTCGATGTAGCCCTTGCCGCGGTGTGTGGGGAGCACACCGATATAGGCGATCGTGTGGTTGTAGTTGTTCCGGGCGGGCACGACGAAGCCCACCGGCTCGCCGCTCTCCGGCAGCTGCGCGACCTGCCACCACTCCTGGGGCGAGGTGTAGTGCGCGAACTCCTCGTCGTAGTGCTGCTCCGCCGCCTCGCGGGGCGAGAGACCGGACGCGAGGTCGGCCTGCCCGTGCGCGTCGAGCGTGCCCTCCATGACCGGGGTCATCAGGGCGACCAGGTCCTCGCGGTCGCGCACCGGGCGGAACTCCAGCCGGCCCTTCGGCTCCGGCAGGGGAGTGCCGGGGAGCCACTCCAGGCGCAGCCGCTCGACCAGCGGGCGGGCCCCGGAGGCCTCCAGGACGCCGAAGAGCGTCTCCAGCCGGGCGCGGGTCTCCGGCACCTCGCGCCAGTCCGGCGGCATGAACCGGTTGAACTCGGGGCGGGCCGTGCCCGCCGGTACGACCGCGGCGGTCGCCGTCTCCAGGAGCCGCAGGCCGATCTCGGCGCGCTCCTGCTCGGGCAGCTCGGGGTCGAGGTCGAAGAAGTCGAGGAAGAGCGGCTCGCCGCCCTCCTTCTTCGTCCACCAGGAGAGCCTGGCCAGTACGCGGTCGCCGCGCAGGGCGACCCACATCCACGCGGGCACGCGGCGGCCGGTGGCGAGGTCGTCCTCGAGTTCGTGGTCGAGGACGTAGCTGAGACGGCAGAACAGGTCCAGCTCGTCCGGTCCGGAGAGCGGGCGCAGTATCAGGCCGTCGGTCGTGCTGTTCGAAGACGCGGTCACGTCATATCCCCCAGGGAGTCGAGTGCGCAGACCGTATCAGCGATCTTGGTGGCGAGGTCCAGGCCTTTTCCGGCGTCGGTCGTCGCTCGGGAGCCGGGCCTCGCCCGCCGGCCGGCGGGCGCCGTTCTGGACACTTCGGGCCCCTCGGCCCGACAATCACGGTGTGACGACGCCTTTCGAGATCCCCACGCACTCCCCTCGGCTCTCCGACGCCGAGCGGGACCGTGCGCTGGTGCTGCTCCGTGAGGGTGCCGCGCAGGGCAGGCTCTCGCACGACACCTTCCTCTACCGCATGGAGCGGGCCCTCGTCGCCCAGCGCCCCGACGAACTGGCCCTCCTCACCGCCGATCTGCAGACCGAGTCCGGCTGGACGCGGCGCGTGGTGGGCGCGGTCGAGAAGATGTCCGCGTTCACGGCCAAGCTCGGCCGCGCCTGGCAGGCGGAGCGACTTCCGAAGCTGCTGCTGCCCGAACCGGGGCCGCATCCGCTGCGGATCGGCCGCGACCCGGGGAACGGACTGCGGCTGAGCCACGAGACGGTCTCCCGGCTGCACGCCGAACTCTCCCTCCAGGGCGGCATGTGGGTGCTGCGCGACCTCGGGTCGACGAACGGCACGAGCGTCAACGGACGCCGCGTCACGGGCGCGGTGGCCGTGCGGGCGGGCGACATGGTCGCCTTCGGCCAGATGTCGTTCCGGCTCTCGGTCCGTTGAACGGCCGGGCGGGGTAGGGGATTTACCCCTAGGGGTGGGGGTAACCCCCCACCGGGACACAGGAGTCCACCAGTGACCGCGTACCGCCTCCGACGGGAGGCTGACCGTCATGAGAACAACAGGTCAGCAGCGTCAGGGCAGAAGAGTTCCGGTCACGGTCCGCACCGCGCAGTGGTGTGCCACGCACCCGTGGAAGGCCATCGCCGGCTGGGTGCTCCTCCTCGCCCTGTGCATCGGCGCGGGGGCCGCTGCGGGCACGAACAAGGGGTCGTTCGCGGACTTCTGGATCGGTGAGGCCGGGCGCGCCGAGGCCATGGCCTCCGGCAGCGGGCTGACGCCGCCGCCCGTCGAGCAGGTGCTGATCGAGCGCGGGAACAGGTCGGCCGGTGAGGAACCGGCGGCCGCCGCGGGCGAGATCCGTCGGCGGATGGACGGCCTGCCCGCCGTCGAGTCGGTCGGCGAGCCGGTCGCCGCCCGTCACGGCGACGCCCTGCGGATCGCGGTGACCCTGCGCGGGGACCGGGAGACCGCGAAGAAGGACGTCGACACGCTCCTCGCGCAGACCGCGGCCGTCCAGGAGGCCCACCCGGGCCTGCGGATCGAGCAGACGGGCAGCGCCTCGATCTCCGTCGCCGTCAACGACAAGCAGGGCCAGGACCTCCAGCGGACCGAGATGATCAGTCTCCCGGTCACCTTCCTGATCCTCTTCGTGGTCTTCGGCGCGGTCCTCGCCGCCGGCATCCCCGTCCTGCTCGCCGTCTTCGCCTTCGCCGGCTCGGTCGGCCTGTACGGGCTCGCCTCCTGGGTCTTCCCGGACGCGGGCGGCGCGGCGCTCAGCGTCATCTTCATGATGGGCATGGCCGTCGGCGTCGACTACTCGCTCTTCTACCTCAAGCGGGCCCGGGAGGAGCGCGAGCGCGCAGGCGGCACGATCTCCCACGCCCGCGCCGTCGAACTGGCCGCCGCGACCTCGGGCCGCGCCGTCGTCGACTCCGGTCTCGCCGTCGCCCTCTCCGTCGCGGGTCTGTACCTCGTCGGGGACGTGATCTTCTCCTCGATCGCCACCGGGGCGATCCTCGTGACGCTGGTGGCGGTCGGCGGCTCGCTGACCGTGCTGCCCGCCCTGCTGGCCAAGCTGGGCCACCGGATGGACGGCGGTCGGCTCGGCCGCAGGCGCCGCGCGGGCGGCGAAGGACGCATCTGGGCCAGGCTGTTGCGGCCCGTCGTGCGCCGTCCGCTGGTGGCCCTGATCGCCGGTCTCGTCGCCACCGTCGCGCTCGCCGCGCCCGCGCTCGGCATGAAGCTCGGCACCGAGGGCAAGGAGACCTTCCCGGACAGCATCCCTGCCGTCGCCGCGTACGACCGGCTCGTGGCGGCCTTCCCCTCCGAGGGCCCCGCGCATCTCGTCCTCGTACGGGGCGAGGACCCGGCCGCGCCGCTGAAGAGGCTGGCCGAGGCGACGCGGGGTGACGCGCTCTTCGCCCAGGATCGGGCGCCGGCGGTGCGCACGGCCGAGGACGGGCGCACCGCGCTGCTGGCCCTGCCGGTCCCGTACGCCGCGAACTCGCCCGAGGCGAGCCGCTCCCTGGAGAAGGTGCGCGGACAGCTGCTGCCCGCGGCGGTCGAGGGAGTACCCGGGCTGCAGTGGGCCGTCTCCGGCGAGATCGCGGCCGGCGCCGACTACGCGGCGCACCAGGAGCAGCAGCTGCCATGGGTCGTCGCCTTCGTCGCCCTCGCCACACTGGCGATCATGTACGCGGCGTTCCGCTCGGTCGTGATGGCGGCGCTCGGCACGCTGCTCAACCTGGCGTCGGTCCTGGTGGCCTGGGGCGTGCTCACGCTGGTCTTCCAGGGGACCTGGGCTGAGGGGCTGCTCGGCTTCGAGTCGCTGGGCTTCGTCGGCTCCCGTACGCCGCTGATGGTGTTCGCGATCCTGGTGGGGCTCTCCACGGACTACCAGATCTTCGTGGTCAGCCGGATCCGGGAGGCCGTGGGGCGCGGGGTGCCGACGCGGCAGGCGGTCGTGGACGGGATCGCGGGCTCGGCGAGTGTGGTCACGAGCGCCGCGGTGATCATGGTGTCGGTCTTCGTGAGCTTCCTGTTCATCGACCGCATCGAGATGAAGCAGATCGCGGTCGGCCTGACCGTCGCCGTCCTCTTCGACGCGATCGTGCTGCGCGCGGTGATTCTCCCGTCGGCGATGGCGCTCCTGGGTGAGCGCGCCTGGTGGCCGCGCCGCCCGTCCGAGACACCGGAGCCGGTGCCGGCACCGACGTCGCGGGCCGGCGCGGTCGCCCAGTCGAAGGCCCGGCTCTGAGCCTTCTTCGCGGCGTCGACGGAGAAGGCGGGCGGGACGGCGC
>NZ_JBHWJZ010000028.1:0-108945 GCF_042731085.1 Streptomyces sp. NPDC059875 | reverse complement strand
GGGCCGGGGCATGTGCCCCGGCCCTCCGCCGTACCGTGCTCACGTTCCTACAGCCCCCTGCGGGGCGCCGGTGGCAGCGCCGCGGGCGTGTGGTGCTGCGCCGACCACGCCGTCGGATACGTGCCGTACCGGCTCGCGTGCCCCGACCCGTGCCCGTGGAGCCCCGCGCTCACCGGCGAGCCGAAGGCACGGAAGCCCAGATCGTCCTCGCCGCTGCGGTCGCCCGGGAGAGCCCGGAACGACCGCCGGTACTCCGAGTACAGGGCGTCGTAGATCGGTGTGGCCGACTGGCCCGCCGTGACGTCCTGCGCGGGGCGCATGGAGGGGATCTGACTCGGATACGGCTGGCGGAGTGGGTCGTATGTGTGCATGTATGTGCCAACGACCTCGTGGTCCGTGGGATGCGGGCGGCTCTCGGAAACAGGCGGCCGCCGGGGGCGGGGAACGGTCGGAACCCAGGGGCCGGACCCGAGTGGCCCTATGCCCGCGCGCCCGTGCTCCCTCACGTGCCGGCCAGCGGCATCGCGGCGGCCACCAGCCGACCGTTGGCCGCCGCCTTCTCCAGGGCGTCGCGGAGCAGGTCCTCACGCGGCTGCTGACCGATCGAGCCGACCGGCGCGGCGAAGACCAGGACCGTGTGCGACTTGTTGGCTGCCGCACGCCAGCCCTCGGTGACCTGGAGCGGCTGGTGCGCCTGCCACCAGGCGACCTGGCCGCTGCCGCCCGTACCGGGCTGGAGCACGGAGTGCAGCTGGCCCATGGCGACGAGCACGGACCAGCCGGGCAGGACGCCCGGCTTCTGGTTCACATCGGAGATCGGCTGGAAGCCCTGCTCGATCAGCAGCGGCAGGAACTCGTCGCTCAGTCCGTCCGAGCCCGGGCGGGCCACCGGCGCGGTCGGTTCGACGACCAGCGCCGGGTGCAGCTCGCCCTCGATCAGCACGAGACCGCTGGTCACCCCGAGAACGGCCTGCTCGGGATGGGCCGCGCCGAGCGCGTCCGCCGCGTCGGTCGCGGCGATGGAGCGGACGGCGCCCTGGAGCTGCTCCTCCGCGACCTGGACCACCTGGGACGGAATGCAGCTGGCGTGGGCGAACGCCAGAACGGCCGTCTCCTCGCCGACGAACAGCACCGTGCTCGTGCGCTCCTGCTCGGAGTCGCCCGGCGTGCGGCAGGAGGTGCAGTCGTAGCTGCCCGGGGCATTGTCGCCGGCGAGCAGCCGGTCCGCTTCTTCGTCGCCGATCTCGGCGCGTACGTCCTCGCTGACGTCGAGCATGCGCGGCACGGGGGCTCCCTGGACTCGGTACGTGCGACGCCGGGCGGTTCCCGGCTCGTCTCATGCCGAGTTCAACGGGGAAGGCTCGGCCGGGGTCACGCGTACCGGTCCGGCAAACTTGTGTGACTCCGACCGGGTGGGGGATCGGGGCCGCCCCGCGCGGCACGGCCCCGGACCGCGGGTGCGCTGCCTAGCCTGCCGCGATGTCGAAGATCAGATTGTGGGCAACCGGTGCGTCCGCCGCGGCGCTGATGGCCCTCGTCCCGGCGCCGGCCCAGGCGCAGGACCGGGCCCAGGCGCCGCACCTGTCCTCCGCACGCCTCCACGCCCCCGCCCGCGCGCTCGGCCACCCGCCCGCCTGCGCCAAGGACCAGTGGCCGTGGGGCTGCGTTGCCGAGTGCGAGAGCAGCGGCCGCTGGCACATCAACACCGGCAACGGCTTCTACGGCGGACTCCAGTTCTGGCAGCCGACCTGGGAGGAGCACGGCGGACTGCGCTACGCCAGGCGCGCCGACCTGGCGACCCGTCAGCAGCAGATCACCATCGCGGAGGAGGTCCTGCGCACCCAGGGGTGGGAGGCCTGGCCGGTCTGCTCGAAGCGGTACGGGCTGAGCGGGCGGGCGCATGTGGTGCAGCCGGGCGACACGCTCAGCTCGGTCGCCCGCCGGTTCGGGATCGCGGGCGGCTGGCAGGCGCTGTACGCGGCGAACCGGAGCTTGGTCGGGCCCGACCCGAACCGCCTCCTCGTCGGAACGATGCTGCGGATCTCACCGCTCACCGACCTGCGGTGAACTCGGCGGCCTCCCCGCTGAACGCGAGGGAGCCGCGCCGCAGTTCGTGCAGCAGCGTGCCGGGCGGCAGCCCGGGCGGGGGCCGCTGCTCGGCGAGGACCACCGCGGCGCCGCCCGGCCGGGCGAGGGCGGCGAGCAGCCCGTACGTACGGGAGGCGGCCGCCGGGGACAGGCCGAGGGACGGCTCGTCGACCAGGACCACGCGCGCGGGGGTCAGCAGGGCCCGGGAGAGCGCGAGCATCCGGCGCTCGCCGCCGGAGAGGGTGCCGGCGGTGCGGGGGAGGAGGGGGGCGAGTTCGGGGTACGCCTCCAGAGCCCGATCGGGGTCACCGGGGGCCAGGTCCAGGTTCTCTGCGACGGTGAGCGTCGCGTACACCGCCCGTAGATCCGGTACGAAGCACAGGCCGCGCCGGGCCCGGTCGTGGGCGTGGAGGCGGGTCACGTCCGAGCCGCGCCAGAGGACCGTGCCGGAGGCCAGCGGCACGGTCCCGGCGAGCGCGCGCAGGGCGGTCGTACGGCCGGAGCCGTTGCGGCCGACGAGAACGGTGACCGCGGCGGCCGGGACGGGCAGGTCGAGGCCGTGCAGGGCCTCCAGGGGGCCGTAGCGGACGCGGGCGGCACGCAGGGCGATCTCGACGCTCATGACACGATCCGGCCTCCCTCCATGGTGTGCACGGTGTGGGCGATGCCGGCCACGAGGTCCGGGTCGTGCTCGACGACGAGGACGGTGAGCCCGTCGGCGGCGAGGGCGGCGAGGACACGGGCGAGGGCGTCGGTCTCCGCGGCGTCCAGGCCGGCGGCGGGCTCGTCCAGGAGGAGCGTGTGCGGGCCCCCGGCGAGCGCACGGGCCAGCTCGACCCGGCGCAGGGTCCCGGTGGGGAGATCGGCGGCGGGGCGGTGGCGGACGGCTCCGGAGAGGCCGAGGAGGCGGAGGGCCTGTTCGGTGGCGGCGGAGGAGGAGCGGTGGTGCCCCTGCTCGGCGCCGAGGCGGACGTTGTCCTCGACGGTGAGGGAGGGGAAGACGGCGAGCTGCTGGAACGAGCGGGCGACACCGAGCCGGGTGCGGGCGTGGGCGGCGCGGGTGGTGATGTCGGCGCCGTCGAGGGTGACGCGGCCGTGGGAGGGGCGGAGGGTGCCGGCGAGGCAGTCGAAGAGGGTGCTCTTGCCGGCGCCGTTGGGGCCGACCAGGGCGGTGACGCGGCCGGGGGTGAGGTCGATGCTGACGTCGGAGAGGGCGGTGAGGCCGCCGGGGTAGGTGAGGGTGAGGTGGCGGGCGCGGAGCCGTGCGGGTGCGGGGGCCGGTGCGGGGCGGTGGGGGTGCGCCCGGCCTCCGGCCGGGCTGAGTTTCCCACCCTCCCCGAGAGCTTCGCCTGGAGGTACCCCCACCTCGCTTCGCTCGCCCGTACTGCTGAGTGGCAGACGTGCGGGTCCACCTGTGGGTGGTGACCCGCCGTCGGCGGCTGCGGCGCCGATGCCCCTTGTCGGCAGCCAGGACATCAGGGGTGGTACCCGGCCCACCAGGGTTGCCAGGATGCCCACCGCGGCGGCTGCCACGCCGCCCCTCGTGCCGGCGTCCAGGCCGACCAGGAGGGCCGCGGCGGCCAGGGGGGAGAGGAGGCTGTCGGCGCCCAGGACGATGATCGCGGCGAACCAGAGGAGGCCGCGGACCGGGTCGTAGGCCTCCGGGTCGAAGGCGCGCAGGCCCATGCCCAGCAGGCCGCCGCCCAGGGCCGCCAGGGCCGCGCCCAGGACGAAGGCCAGGAGCTTGAGGAGGCTCACCCGTACCCCCGCCGCCTCCGCGCCCGCCTCGTGGTCGCGCAGTGCGGCGAGCGCCCGGCCCGTGCGGCCCCTGCGCAGCGCCGCGACAAGGAGCAGACAGCCCGCCAGAATCAGCAGCTCCAGGGCGTAGTAGAGGCGGTCGTCCGAGAAGCCCGCCGGGCGCCCGAGCTCCAGACCGGCCGTCGCGTACGGCTGCGCGAAGACGAAGCGGCTCACCGCCACCCCGACCGCCAGCGTGGCGAGCGCCAGCGCGAGCCCGTGCCGGCGGATCGCCGGCCACCCCGTGACCAGGCCCAGCGGGGCCACCACCAGCACCGCCACCCCCAGCGCCACCAGCTCCGGCAGCCCCCCGGCCGCGAGGAGCGCGGTGAACAGGGCACCCAGCCCCGCGTACGCCGCCTGTCCCAGCGCGATCTGCCCGCCCCGGCCCGTCACCACCACCAGCGACAGCAGCACGATCGCGAGGGCCGGCACCTGGACCGCGGTGTGCAGGTCCGTCCCCGCGAAGCCCAGCGGGAGCAGGAAGAGCACACCGGCCGTGAGCCACGCACCGGCCGGGACCCGCTGCCGCGCCGCCGGCGGCGGCAGGGCGTCCTGCCCCCGGCCACCGACCCCCGGCAGGACCAGCGCCGCCACCAGCAACGCCACCACGAACAGGTTCGCCCCCACCGCCTGCATCAAGGGCCCTGCGAAGCCCTCCGGATGGAAGCGGGTCAGCTGCGCCTGGGCGACCCCGATCGCCAGCGCCGTCACGATCGCGACCGGCAGGCTCCGCATCCGGGCCACCACCGCGACCGCGATCACCTCGACGACGAGCAGGGGCATCCCGTACGGATCGAGCCGTACATGAGGCGCGAGCAACACCCCCGTCAGACCCGCGGTGAACGCGCCGAACGCCCAGCCCACCGCCGAGACCCGGTCCGCGTCGATCCCGCCGAGCATCGCCAGCGGCCGGTTGTCGACCACGGCGCGCAGCTCCCGCCCGAACCGGGTCCACCGCGTCACGGCCCCCACCGCGGCGGCCAGCAGCACGACCGCCGCGAGCTGGGTCCACGGATCGTCGCCGAGCAGCACCGGCGCGTCCGCCCGCGCCCCGCCGCCCCACACCAGCGCCGCCCCGCCCACGAGCAGCACGAAGACCCCGATGGAGGCCACCAGGGTCTGTGCCGGGTTGGAGCCGAGGAGCGCCAGCGGTCGGAAGACGGCCCGGTCGAGCACCAGACCGATCCCGGGAGCGACCACCAGCAGGGTGAGGAGCGCGCCGAGCGGCAGCGGCCAGCCCCACTCCACCACCAGCTGTCGCAGCACATACGCGCAGACCATGGCGATCGCGCCGTGCGCCAGGTTGAGCACACCGGTCGCGCGGTACGTGACGATCAGACCGATGCCGGTGAGTGCGGCGGCGCTGCCGACGGCGAGACCGGCGAGGGTGAGGTCGTACGTCAGCGAGGCCACGGCTCACACACCGGGCAGGGGTCGAGCTCCGTGTCCCCCGCCGGTTCGGCGTCCGCCCTGCCCGCCACCAGCGGGCAGTCGGGCCGGTGCGCGAGCGTCCCGCCGGGCACCCGGACCGGTGGCTCGTCCGACGAGGGCGGAGCCGTGTCCTCCGGGGCTTCGGGGGCAGGCGCGGGCCTGCGCACCGGAACCCGGCCCGCCGCCCCGACCAGCACCGCCCCGGCCACGATCAGCGCGGCCCCCGGCACCGTGCAGGAGGCGAGATACGGCAGCTGCTGCTCCGCGAAGCGCTCGCCGGAGATCCCGTACCACCCGAGGACGCAGAGCACTGCGCCCCCGGCGGCGGCCGCGAGGCCGCCCCACAGCAGAACTCGGGATGTCGGCACGGGACCTCCCTCGCCTCGGCCCCCCCGATGCCCTCTTCCTTGCACTATGCCCGGAACCGGCACACCCTGGAATCATCAGGCCGTCCGGCCTCGACGGACATCCGGTGGTGAGCCAGATGGTTCTCAAGCGACGCGGTGGAGTCTCTCGCCCCCGCTCTCGTATCGCGGCCCTGACGGCCGCGTCGGTGTTGGTACTCGGGCCTGTCCTCGCGGGCTGCGGCGACGACAACGGCGGCTCCTCGCCCCAGACGACCGCGCCGCCCTACGGGACCACGCAGCCCGCGGGCGACCAGCCCGCCGACCCCGCCGCCGCCAAGGCGGAGATCACCAAGAACTGGACCGCCTTCTTCGACCCGAAGACACCCACGGCCGAGAAAGTGAAGCTGCTCGAGAACGGCGAGGAGATGCAGCCCGTCCTCGGCGCCTTCGCAGGCGACGAGAACGCGGCCATGACCTCCGCGAAGGTCAAGGGGATCGAGTTCACCTCGCCGAACGACGCGAACGTCACCTGGGACCTGTTGGTCGGCGGGGCGCCCGCCTTGCCCGACTCCAAGGGCACGGCCGTCCTGCAGGACGACACCTGGAAGGTGTCCGTGAAGACCCTCTGCGGCCTGGTGCAGCTCAGCGGTGCGACCGTTCCGGGTTGCTGAGGCCGTTACGGCGCTGCTCCTCGCCGCGCTGCTCGCCCTGACCACGGCGTGCGGCAGCCGGCTCCCGGAGCGCGCGTTCGAGACGCGGCCCACCGCTCCTTTCCCCTCCGGCGGTGAGCCGCTCCGGATCGGCATCATCACCAGCGCCACCAGCCCCGTCGGCGGCGACACGTTCACCGGGCCGCGCGACGGAGCCCGCGCCTGGTTCGACGCCCTCAACGCGCGCGGGGGGCTGAACGGACGCCAGGTCGAGGTCGTCACCTGCGACGACGGCGGCAGCGGCGTCGGCAACAACGAGTGCGTGCACCGACTGATCGACGAGCGGAAGGTGTTCGCCCTGGTCGCCACCACCGCACTCGACTACGCCGGCGCCCCGCTCGTCGCGAAGGCAGGCGTCCCCGACATCGGGGGCCAGCCGCTCACCCCGGCGTACGACACCTATCCGCATCTGTACGGGATCTACGGCAGTCTCGCCCCGCGCACCGGCAAGGCACCCGGCTGGGACGGGGTGCTGTACGGCGGGACCGAGGTCTACCGCTGGTTCAAGCGCGAGCACGGCGCCCGTACCGCCGGGGTCGTCGCCTACAACCAGGCCGCGTCGACGGCGTACGCCCGGCTGATCTCCGAGGGCCTGCGCGCCGAGGGGTACCGGGTCGTCGACGAGCAGGTCGACTTCGCCCTGCCCAACTTCCGCGCCGTCGCCGCCGACCTGAAGGCCCAGGGCGCCGACCTCGTCTTCGACGCCATGGACACGCACGGCAACGCGCAGCTCTGCGAGGCGATGGACGCGCTGGACGTCCGGGTCACCGCCAAGGTGACCAACGTGCAGAACTGGTCCTCGACCGTCCCCCGTGACTACGCCAAGTCCCCCGCCTGCCGCGAGGCGCTCTTCGTGACCGGCTCCAGCCGCAACTACGAGGACACCGGGCATCCGGCGGTACGGGAGTTCAGGACGGCGATGGGGAACCGGCCGCTCTCCCAGTGGCAGTTGGAGGGCTGGGCCGCCGCCATGTGGTTCACGGACGCGGCGCTGTCCTGCGGGGACCGGCTCACGCGCGCGTGCGTCGAGGAGTTCGTCAACCGGCCGGAACCGTACACCGCCCGCGGGCTGCTGCTCCCCGTCGGCTTCGAGAAGCTCGCCGAGCCGCCGAAGACCCGTCACACCTGCCTGTCCGTGGCCCGTTGGCAGGACGGGCGGGGGTGGGTCACCCAAGGAGACATGACCACGAACTGCGCCACCGTCCCCCAGCTCGGCTACCGACCGTGAACCGGATGCCGGGCGGGCAGTACAGTCGCCACCACCGACCACTTGACCGGGGGGAACCGGCAGCCCGATGCGCATCTCCTTTCTGCTCCACAACGCCTACCACATCGGCGGAACCATCCGGACGACGTTCACCCTGGCCCAGGTCCTCGCCGAGCGGCACGAAGTGGAGATCGTCTCGGTCTTCCGCCACCGAGACGAGCCGATCCTCGGGCTTCCCGCCGGTGTGACCCTGCGTCACCTCGTGGACCTGCGGAAGGACAGCCCCGGCTACGACGGCGTGCACCCCGATTTCTCCCGGCCCGCGAAGGTCTTCCCGCGCGGCGACGGCCGGTGGAAGCAGTACAGCGCGCTCACCGACGCCCGTATCGGCGAGCACCTGGCGGGCGTCGAGGCCGACGTGCTGGTCTCCACCCGCCCCGGACTGAACGTCCACCTCGCCAAGCAGGCGCGGCGCGGCCCGGTCCTGGTCGGCCAGGAGCATCTGGTCCTGGCCGGTCACACCTTCCGGCTCCGCCGCGAGATCCGTCACCAGTACGCGCTCCTGGACGCCGTCACGACGGTCACCGAGGCCGACGCCCGTTCCTACGAGGCGTTCGCCCTGCCGGGCGTACGGATCGACGCGGTGCCCAACAGCGTGCCCGCGCCGAGCGTGCCGCCCGCCGACCCCGCGGCGAAGATCGTCGTCGCGGCGGGCAGGCTCACCCGGGTCAAGCGGTACGACGTGCTGATCGACGCCTTCGCCGAGGTGGCCGCGGCCCGGTCGGACTGGAAGCTGCGGATCTACGGCACCGGGGACGCGGTCGACGACATGAAGGCGGCGCTCGCCCGGCGCATCAAGGACCGCGGCCTCGAGGAGAACGTCTTCCTCATGGGCTGGGCCAACCCGATGGAGCCGGAGTGGGCGAAGGGCTCGATCGCCGCCGTCACCTCGCTGCGCGAGTCCTTCGGCATGACCGTCGTCGAGGCGATGCGGTGCGGCCTCCCGGTCGTCTCCACCGACTGCCACGGCCCCCGCGAGATCATCGAGGACGGGGTCGACGGCCGCCTGGTGCCGGTCGACGACGTGGCCGCGATCGCCCGGGCCCTGCTCGACCTCATCGAGGACGACGAACTGCGCGCCAAGACCGCGCGCGCCGCGCTGGAGTCGTCCGAGCGCTTCGACCCTGCGCGCATCGCCGCCCGCCACGAGGAGATCTGGACCTCCCTCGTCGCCCACGGCGCGAGCCGCCGCACCCACGGCGGCGTCGGCGAGGTCGTCCACCGCGCCGTCGGCGCCGCGATCGACACCGTCTACGACCTGAAGCGCCGCGTCGGCATCCTCGTCCGCCGCTTCCGCTGAGCGGAGCGCGGGGGCGCCGGTTCGTCAGCGCCGCGGTGCCGGGGGTCCGGCAGTTGAGGACCGTGGTTGTCCTCGACTGCTGGCAGACTCGGGAGCATGTTGGAGACCTCCGCACGACTGCTGCGTCTGCTCTCGCTGCTGCAGGCCCACCGGGAGTGGTCCGGGGCCGATCTTGCCGAGCGGCTCGGGGTCACTCCGCGGACCGTGCGCCGGGACGTCGATCGGCTGCGTGAGCTCGGTTATCCGGTCAACGGCAGTCCCGGTACCGGTGGTGGGTACCAGCTCGGCGCCGGGGCCGAGTTGCCGCCGCTGCTGCTCGACGACGAGGAGGCCGTCGCCGTCGCCGTCGGGCTGCGCACGGCCGCCGGCCAGGGCATCGAGGGCATCGGCGAGACCTCCGTACGCGCCCTGGCCAAGCTGGAGCAGGTGCTCCCGAGCCGACTGCGGCGCCGGGTGAGCACGCTCAACGCGTACACCGTGCCGATGTTCCGGGCCCCGCAGGCGCAGATCGACCCCGCCGTCCTGACCGAGCTCGCGAACGCCTGCCGGGACAGCGAGCGGCTCCGCTTCGAGTACCGCGACCACGAGGGCACCGCCACCCGCCGCTCGGTCGAGCCGCACCGCCTCGTGTGCACCGAACGCCGCTGGTACCTGGTCGCCTGGGACCTCGACCGCGCCGACTGGCGGACGTTCCGGGTCGACCGGATCGACCCGAAGCCGCCGCACGGCCCCCGCTTCCCGCCCCGCGAGCCGCCCGCCGAGGACCTGGCCGCCTATGTATCGGAGGGCGTCTCGACGGCGGCCTACGCCGCGGAGGCGACGATCCGGCTGCATGTCCCGCTCGCCGAGGCCGCCCAAATCATCGGGCCCATGGGCGGAGTCCTGGAGCCGGACGGGGACGACTCCTGTCTGCTGCGCGCGGGCGCGGGGAGCCTCGAGTACCTCGTGGTCCACGTGATGATGCTGGGCCTCGAGTTCGAGGTCGTCGCGCCGCGCGAACTGGACGACTGGATCCGTACGGTCAGGGACCGGCTTTCTCGCGCCCTGGATCGCTCGGCGCGCTGAGCTGCTCGAGCCGGTCCCGCTCGAAGGTCGCGAACTCCGGGTGGTGCAGATCGAACGCCGGCGACTCGGAGCGGATCCGCGGCACGGCGTCGAAGTTGTGCCGGGGCGGCGGGCACGACGTCGCCCACTCCAGCGAGCGCCCGAACCCCCACGGGTCGTCCACCTCGACCTTCGCCCCGTAACGGGCCGTCAGCCAGACGTTGTACAGGAACGGCAGTGTGGACGCGCCGAGCAGGAACGCGCCGATCGAGGAGACCGTGTTCAGCGCCGTGAAGCCGTCCGCGGCCAGATAGTCGGAGTACCGCCGTGGCATGCCCTCGGCGCCGAGCCAGTGCTGAACCAGGAACGTCATGTGGAAGCCGACGAAGAGCGTCCAGAAGTGGACCTTTCCCAGGCGCTCGTCGAGCAGCTTGCCGGTGAACTTGGGCCACCAGAAGTAGAAGCCCGCGAACATCGCGAACACGACCGTGCCGAACACCGTGTAGTGGAAGTGGGCCACGACGAAGTACGAGTCCGTGACGTGGAAGTCCATCGGCGGCGAGGCGAGGATGATGCCGGTCAGCCCGCCGAACAGGAACGACACCAGGAAGCCGACCGACCACAGCATCGGGGTCTCGAAGGACAGCGAGCCCTTGAGCATCGTGCCCGCCCAGTTGAAGAACTTCACGCCGGTTGGTACGGCGATGAGGAAGGACAGCAGGGAGAAGAAGGGCAGCAGCACCGCACCCGTGGCGAACATGTGGTGCGCCCACACCACCATCGAGAGCCCGGTGATCGCCATGGTGGCGGCGATCAGGGTCACGTAACCGAAGATCGGCTTGCGGGCGAAGACCGGGATGATCTCGCTGATGATGCCGAAGAACGGCAGGGCGATGATGTAGACCTCGGGGTGCCCGAAGAACCAGAAGAGGTGCTGCCACAGCAGCGCCCCGCCGTTCTCGGGCTGGAAGACCACGGATCCGAAGCGCCGGTCCGCCTCCAGGACGAGCAGCGCCGCGGCGAGTACGGGGAAGGCCATCAGCACCAGGATCGTGGTGAAGAGGATGTTCCAGGTGAAGATCGGCATCCGGAACATGGTCATGCCCGGCGCCCGCATCCCGATGATCGTCGCCAGGAAGTTCACCGAGGTCAGGATCGTGCCGAAGCCGGAGAGCGCGAGCCCCATGATCCACAGGTCGGCGCCGATGCCGGGCATGCGCTCCAGGCTGTTCAGCGGGGCGTAGGCGGTCCAGCCGAAGGCGGGCGGCCCGCTCGGCACGGCGAGGGACGCGAGCACCATCAGACCGCCGAAGAGGAACAGCCAGTACGAGAACATGTTCAGCCGCGGGAAGGCGACGTCAGGGGCGCCGATCTGGAGCGGCACCAGCTCGTTGGCGAAGCCGGCGAAGGTCGGCGTCGCGAAGAGCAGCAGCATGATCGTGCCGTGCAGGGTGAACGCCTGGTTGAACTGCTGGTTGTCGATCAGCTGGAGCCCGGGACGGGCCAGCTCGGCCCGCATCAGCATCGCCATGAGACCGGCGGCCAGGAAGAAGACGAACGAAGTGACCAGGTAGAGGTGCCCGATCTTCTTGTGGTCGGTGGTGGTGAGCCAGTCGATCAGGACCCGCCCATGCCGTTCCCGAGGTGATTCGACGGCCGCGTCCGCGGTGTCGGTGCCCATCGATGCCTCCGGTGCTCCGATCGTCCGGACATGATGCGCGCCCTTGGTGCGGGACCCCGGGAGGCGTGCCGATGGCGCTGCTCCGCTCGTCCGAACGTGTGCGCATCGTGCGGGGAAATCGTGAATACCGGGCGGCCGTCCCGCACCCTCTCAATTCCCTTGGGAGGCGGGTGGGAAGGAATTCCGAAGGGCCTTGTACGAACGATGCGAGGGGGCCTGCAATTGCCGGAGATTCGGCCGGAAAGCGCCCTGTCGGGTGACGGTGGTCGTGTCAAACATATGTCGAGAAGCTGTGACACAAGCGTGACCGGTAAGGGACTAACGTGAGTTGCATGACATCGAAGCAGACCTCTCCCGTACCGCCGGACGACTATGTGGGGTTGGCCCGGGAGCGGGCCGAAGAGCTCGCCCGGGACCACGGCTGGAGCGTGGTGCGGTCCCTGCCGCCGGGCTCGATCATCACCATGGAGTACCTGGAGGGGCGCATCAACTTCGAGGTGACGGAGGGCACCGTCACCCGCTGCTGGCTGGGCTAGGGCCTGTCCGGCGGCGCCCGTACGAGGAAGGGCCCCGGCGTGGAGCCGGGGCCCTTCCTCATGCGGTCGTGACGGGGTCAGCCGCCGGTGAGCGGCCGTGAGTGCGGCGGGCGGCGGCTGCCGGTCGGCGTGACCGGAGTCCGCTCGGAGCGCACGACGTGGGCGGAGTGGCCGGCGTGCGCCCGGGGGGCGGTGAGCGGCGGGGCCAGCCGGCCGTCGCCGCGCACCGCGGTCCGCCCGCTCCTGGCGCCGACGGTCTCCCGGACCGGCTCCTCGGTCCCCGCCGGACGCGGCGGGAACATCGCGGGACGTGGGCCACCGGTCGCGACGGGCAGCGAGGGAACCAGCCGACGGCGGGCCCGCAGCTGCTCGCGCAGACGGTCGCGCAGGCTCAGGAGCAGCGCCTCCGCCCGGGCGATCGGCCGCTCGCACCACGGCAGGGCCAGCAGGATGAGGAGACCCGCCGCCCAGCCGAGCAGTACGTCGCTCAGCCAGTGCGTACCGATGTAGACGGTGGTGAGACCGACGCCGAGCGCGACCACGGCCGAGAGGGCCGACAGATAGCGCCGGGCCCGCGGGGTGGTCGCCAGATAGGCCAGGATGCCCCAGGTCACGACCGCGTTGGCGGTGTGTCCGGACGGAAATATATCGCCGCCCGCGAAGAGCTCGGCGGAGCCGATCTGCGTCGCGTAGTGGGGACCGAGACGACCGAGTCCGAGCTTGACCGCGCCGACCGTCACGTTCAGCAGGAGCAGTGCGGCGCCGAGCGACAGCAGCGGCCGCAGCGTGTGCTGGCGCCAGGAGCGCCAGCCCAGCCAGGCCGCCACCATCACGGCGGTGGGACCGCGCTGGCCGAGGACGACGTAGTAGTCGAGGAAGCCGTGGATCTCCGGCCACTGCTGGTACGGCCGGAAGAGCATGATCTTCCAGTCGAGGGTCACCAGCCAGGTCGACAGGAGCACGGCCACGACGATGGCGAGATAGAACGCCAGCGTCCCGCCGAAGAGGGCGAGACGCGTGCGGGTCATCCCCGGGACCTCTATCTTCGGCGGTTCCGGCTCCCGGTCCAGCCGGGCAAAGATGTCGGTTCGCACCCAATCGACGTTACAGGGAGTGAGTAGCGACCTTGGTCGATCCGGTGTCTTCGTGATGACGATGTGATGTGGAGTAGGTCTCAAACCGGTGTTTATTCCTGGCGTACGTCTGAGAATCCGATGACCTTCTGCCCTATTGCCGCCGGGTGAGTTTCCGGAAGTCTGTTTGTACGCCACGGAAATACTTCAAACGCTTGTGCGTGTGGAATTCCATGCGACGCGCGGCGCGGGTGGAGTGGCGTACGCCACACCGCGCGGCCCGGCAGGGTGAGAGCTGCACCACGCGCTCGGGCCCTGAACTCGCGTACGCTGACGGCTCACTCGCCCGTCGATGCCGGGCCGCCCCGAGGCCCCGCGCCCCGGCCGGTGCCCACCGAGCGCGAGGGATCCATTGGGAGGTACGTACATGCAGCGGACGATCACGGCCGGAGCACGGCTCCGCGCCGCCGGCGGCGGTGCCAACCGCTGGGTCGTCCTCGTCGTCCTCTGCGTCAGCCTGCTGCTGGTCGCGCTGGACGCGACCGTGCTCCATGTCGCCGTCCCCTCTCTCACCGAGGATCTGCGCCCCAGCTCCACCGCGCTGCTGTGGATCGTCGACGCCTATCCGCTGATCTGCGCCTCGCTGCTGATCCTCTTCGGCACGCTCGGTGACCGGGTCGGGCGGCGGCGGGTGCTGCTGCTCGGTTACGGGCTGTTCGGCATCGCCTCCGCGGTCGCCGCCCTCGCCACCGCCCCCGAGGTCCTGATCGCGGCCCGCGCCCTGCTCGGCGTCGGCGGCGCGATGATCATGCCGGCCACCCTCTCGATCCTCCGGGCGGTCTTCCCCGACCGGCGCGAGCGGGCCACCGCCATCGGCATCTGGACCGCGGTCGCCGCTGTCGGCGCGGCCACCGGACCCGTGCTCGGCGGCTTCCTCGTCGAGCACTACTGGTGGGGCTCGGTCTTCCTGATCAACATCCCGCTGATGGCGCTGATCCTGCCGATCGGCCGCTGGCTGCTCCCCGAGTCCAAGGGGCGGACCGACGGCCCCTGGGACGTGCTCGGCGCGCTGATGGCCGCGGCCGGTGTGCTCGGCATGGTCCTCGGGGTGAAGCGGATCGGCGCGGGGGAGAACCTCCTCGCGTACCCGACCGCCGGACCCCTGCTCATCGGGGCCGCGCTGCTGATCCTCTTCGTACGCAGGCAGAAGCGGCGGGCCCACCCGCTGATCGACATGCGGCTCTTCTCCCGGGCCGCGTTCACCACGTCCGTCGGCTGCATCGTGCTCGCCATGCTGGCCCTGGTCGGCCTGGAGCTCATCGCCGTCCAGTACCTTCAGCTGGTCCTCGGGCTCAGCCCGCTGGAGACCGGGCTCCGACTGCTCCCGCTCACCTTCGCCGCCATGGCTGCCGGCGCCACCGGCTCGTACACGCTGCGCCGGATCGGCCCGCGCCGGATGGTCGGCTGGGGCTTCGTGCTCACCGCCGCCGCCGTGCTGCTCCTGGTCCTCATGGGCCAGCACGACCGGCCGCTGCTGCTCACCTGCGGCTTCGTCCTGCTCGGCTTCGGACTGCAGACGACGCTCTTCTCCGCCTACGAGTCGATGCTCAGCGAGGCCCCGCCGGAGAGCGCCGGCGGCGCGGCGGCCATCGGCGAGACCTCGTACCAGCTCGGCGCGGGCATGGGCATCGCGCTGCTCGGCAGCGTGATGAACGCGGCGTACGCCCCCGGTCTCGCCGCCGTGCCGGGCGTCCCGGACGTCGCGAGCCGGGCCGCCGCGAACTCGCTGGGGGAGGCGTACCAGGTGGCCGACCAGCTCGGCGGCGCGGCCGGTACGGCGCTGTACCACGCGGCCCGGCACGCCTTCGTGGCCGGACTGCACGTGACGCTGTTCGTCAGCGCGGGGCTGCTGCTCCTCGGCGCGCTGATGGCGCTGCGGCTGCCGCGGGTGATGGAGTGCCCGGTGGATCCGGAGGACCTGGTGGATCCCAAGAGCCTGGTGACCCCGGCTCACGAGGAGGTGCGGGTGCCTGCCACCCGCGAGCCGGTCGAACCCGCCCGCTCCGGACGCACGGCGCGCTGAGGAGCCCCGTCGGCGTCCGTTCCGGTGAACGGCGAGCTTTCCCCCAGCGCTGCCGCTGGGAGGCGCCCCCACCCAGCGCTGCCGCCGGGAGGTGCTCGCGGCTCAGCTCTGGTTGAAGAAACCGTCCTGCGCGCGACCCGCGGACTCCCCGGTGATGATCTGCGTGTCGGCGGGGGTCAGCAGGAAGACCCGCGTCGCCACCCGCTCGATCGAGCCACGCAGACCGAAGGCGAGACCGGCGGCGAAGTCCACCACGCGCTTGGCGTCGGAGGGTTCCATGGCCGTGAGGTTCACGATGACCGGGACGCCGTCCCGGAAGAGCTCGCCGATGCCCCGGGCGTCGCGGAAGCCGTCCGGGGAGACGGTCGCGATCCGGCGGCCCTGCTCCTGCGCCGTGTCGGACGCCACCCGGACCCGAGGGTCCGTCACCCAGGCGTCGCCGCTCTCGGCACCCTCGGCGTACTCGTCGTCGTAGTAACGCTCGTCGTTGTCCTCGACGAGTCCCAGCCAGGCACTGGCCTTGCGCACCGATCCCATGGACGCCTCCTTTCAGCGCGGTCACTTGTGGTTCCGCAATCCCTATCGTCGTCCATGATGCGGATTGCGCGCCAAGTGGATAGTCGGCGCGCGAGGGTTTCGTGACGGTACTGGTGCAGAACGTGAGGGCCATTTTCTGGCGATTCGTCAGGAATCTTGCGGTATGCGGGGCCTGACGGAGGTTCCGCAGGGGGTGTGCAACTTAAAATATGAAAGTCGGGCCAGAAGGGTGACGGCCGGGGCGTACGGGTGAACGGGCGGGCTCGATACGATGCGAGTCGCGGCGCTGCCGCACACGCGCGCGACGCACGGGGGAGTCTCTTGTTCGGAATCGTCAGGCCCTGCACGCACCGGCTCACGGACGGGCTCAAGACCGAGTGGATGGCCCATCTCTGCGGCCTCTGCCTGGCACTTCGGGCCGACCACGGGCAGTTCGCCCGGGTGGTGACCAACTACGACGGCCTCATAGTCTCCGTTCTGACGGAGGCTCAGACAGGGACGGTCGCCGGCGGACGGCGTACCGCGGGCCCCTGCCCGCTGCGCCAGATGAAGACCGCGCCGGTCGCCCAGGGCGAGGGTGCGCGGCTGGCCGCGGCGGTCTCGCTCGTCCTCGCCTCGGCGAAGGTACGGGACCACGTCGCCGACCGGGACGGGCTGTTGGCCCGCAGGCCGGTCGCCGCGGCGGCCCGCCGGGTCGCCAGATCCTGGGACCGGGCGGGCGCGCGGACCGGGCGCGAGCTCGGCTTCGACACGGCGGTCCTGGTGGACGCCGTCGACCGGCAGACCGGGATCGAGGCGCTCGCCGGCCCCGGCACGTCGCTCCTCGCGGTGACCGAGCCGACCGAGACGGCGACGGCGGCGGCCTTCGCCCACACCGCGCTCCTGGCGGGCCGGCCCGGGAACGTGGAGCCGCTGGCCGAGGCGGGCAGGCTCTTCGGGCGGCTCGCGCATCTGCTGGACGCCGTGGAGGACCGCGAGGCCGACGCCGCGGCGGGCGCCTGGAACCCGCTCACGGCGACCGGCACGTCGATGGCGGAGGCCCGCCGGCTCGCGGACGACGCGCTCCACGGGATCCGGCTGGCGCTGCGGGACGCGGAGTTCGTGAACGGTCGACTGGCACACGTGCTGCTGGCGCACGAGCTCCGCACGTCGGTGGACCGCGCGTTCGGCACGACGACCTGTGCGCACGGTTCACCGGGCCCGGCCCAGGGCGGCCCGTACGGGAGCGGGGCCCCCGGGCCGTACGGCTCGAACAATCCGTACGGCGGCGGCAACCCGTACGGAGGCGGGAACGCCTACGGGGGAGGGAACCCCTACGGGGGCGGGGCCGGCGGTCCGGGTGGCCCCGGCGGGCCCGGGGGGCTGCCGCCGCAGTTCGGCGGCGGCGAGCCGCCGAAGCCCAAGCCGCGCTCCTTCCTGGGCGGATGCGCCGCGTTCACCTGGCTGTTCTGCACCTGCCAGATCTGTTGCGCGAAGGAGTACGAGGGCCCGTGGTCCCGGAAGAAGCGCGAGGGCTGCTGCCGGAACTGCGACTGCAACTGCAACTGTGACGGCAATGCCTGTGACTGCTGCTGCCCCTGCGATGGCTGCTGACGATCCGTCGGCACCCGGGACGGCCGGGGGTTCTGCCCCCGCACCCCCGCGGCGCGGCGCCGGTGTGCGATGACGCGGAACGCGTCCGTCGTGATCGTGGGCGCCGGGCCGCGGGGGACCGGCTTCCTCGAGCGGTTCGCCGCCAACCTGCCGGAGCTGTACGGGGACCGGCCCCTGGACGTCCACCTCGTCGACCCGCATCCGGTCGGTGGCGGACGCGTCTGGCGCACCGCGCAGTCGCCGCTGCTCCAGATGAACTCGCGGGCCGGGGACGTCACCATGTTCACCGACGAGACCGTGGACATGGACGGCCCGGTACGGCCGGGGCCCACGCTGGCCGAGTGGGCCGGACTCGACGGCCGTGTCTTTCCCAGCCGTGCCCAGCAGGGCGCCTATCTGCGCTGGGTGTACGAGCGGGCCCGCGCCGAGCTGCCCGCCGCCGTCACCGTCCGCGAGCACCGCACCCGCGCGGTCCGGGTGAGCGGCCCGCGCCACGGCCTCCAGTGGGTCTGGCTGGAAGGCGGCTCCGTGCCGCTCCTCGCCGACCTCGTGGTCCTCACCCTCGGCCATCTCGACGCCGAACCCGACGCCGAACAGCGGGAGTCGACCGACTTCGCGAAGCGCCATGGACTGCTCCACCTCCCGCCCGACTTCACCGAGGACACCGACCTGTCCGTACTGCCCGCCGGTGAACCGCTGCTCGTGCGCGGCTTCGGCCTCGGCTTCGTCGACCTGATGGTGCTGCTCACCGAGGGCCGCGGCGGGCGGTACGAGGAGCGGGGCGACCGGCTGGAGTACGTACCCTCCGGGCGTGAACCGGTGCTGTACGTCGGATCCCGGCGCGGGGTGCCGTACCACGCGAAGATCGGCTACGCGCTGGACGGCGAACGGCCCCCGCTGCCCCGCTTCTTCGGCCCGGAGCAGGCCGACGAGGTGCGGAGGCGACCCGGGCCGCCCGACTTCCGCCGCGACATATGGCCCCTTGTCGACAAAGAGCTCGGCTGGGCCCACTACCACCGGCTCTTCGCCGCCCACCCCGAGCGGACCACGGCCACCTGGAGCGAGTTCGGGGAGGCGTACGCGGCCGCCGCCCCGGGTGGGGCCGCGCTGCGCGCCCTCGTCGTCGCCGCCGTGCCCGACCCCGCCGACCGGTTCGACCTGGACGCCCTCGACCGCCCCCTGGACGGGATGCGCTTCGATTCGTCCGACGCCCTCCAGGCCGCGCTGCGCCGCCACATCGCCGACGACCTGCACCGGCGCCGCGACCCGGCGCACAGCCCGGACCTGGCCGTCCTCGCCGCGCTGCCCTCGGTCTACGAGCAGCTCGACCGGCTCGGCGACACCGGCGACCCGGGCAACCGGTGGCACGGTTTCGTCAGCTTCCTCTCCTCCGGACCGCCCGACACCAGGCTCCGCCAGATGCTCGCGCTCTCCCGCGCGGGCATCGTCCGCTTCCTCGGCGCCGGCACGACGGTGGAGGCCGACGAGGAACGCGGGGTCTTCCGCGCCCACTCCGTCAGCGTGCCGGGGGAGTGGACCGGGGCCCGCGCCCTGGTCGAGGCCCGGCTCCCCGACCCCACCGTGGAGCGCACCGGCAGCCCGCTGCTCCGCGCCCTGTACGAGGACGGTGCCCTGGCCACCGCGGCGGGGCTGCTCGCCGTCGACCCCGCCGACGGGCGGATCCTGGAGCGCGGGGGCCTCCCGCACCCGCGCCGCTTCGCGCTCGGCCCGCACACCACCGCCCGGGTCGACAGCGCCTTCACCCGCCCGCGCAGCGGCGGCGCCGTCTTCCGCCGGAACGACGCGACCGCGCGGGCCGCGCTGGCGCTCCTGCGCGAGCTGCCCCGCCCCGCCCCGCCGACCTCCTGACCGAGCGTCGCGTCCGGGGCTTCCCGAACCCGTATGGAACAGTTGAACACCATGAGCACGGATCCACAGCAGGACTGGCAGCACTGGCACGAGCAGCGCACGGCGGCGGTCTCCTCGTCGTACGGCCCGCTCTCCCTCACTGGCACGTACTGGCTCTCCGACTACCCGGAGGGTCGAATTCCGGCCGTTCCCGGGCGGTGGCTGGACGACGGCGACGAGGTGGTCCTGACAGCGGGCGCCGAGGACGCGATCACCGTCGACGGCGAGCCCCTGATCGGCAGCGTCCGGCTCACGGCGGACCACGCGCCGATCCACGAGTCCCGGGCCGAGTCGGCCGGGCGACGGCTCGTGGTGCTGCGCCGCGAGGGACTGTGGGCGGTACGGGACTTCGACCCGGAGTCGCGGGCGCGCCGCGCTTTCAAGGGCATCGAGGCGACGCCGTACGAGGAGCGCTGGGTGGTGCCCGGCACCTTCCGGGCCTACGAGCGGTCCCGCAGCGTCCGGGTGGAGAACGCGGACGGGAAGGAGCGCGGACTCGGTCTCGCCGGTGAGCTCTCCTTCGAACTGCACGGCGCGGAGCACACCCTCCAGGTCGCGGTCGAGGACGACGGCACCCTGTGGGCGGTCTTCGCGGACGCCACCAGCGGCCGGGACAGCTACCGGTTCCGCTTCCTGCGCCCCGCCGCCCCGGCGGAGGACGGCTCGGTGACGGTCGACCTCAACCGCGCGCTGCTGCCGCCGTGCGCCTTCGTGGACCACTTCATCTGTCCGTTCCCACCGCCGGGGAACACCCTCGACACCGCGGTCCCGGCCGGGGAGCGGCGGCTCGTCGAGGGCTGACCGGGTCTTCCTGCCGCAGGACGGGGTGCGAGGGGCGTCGGTGGCCGCGCGGCCGCGGACGCCTCTTCGGTATGCGCTCTTGTGCGTGCGGCCGGGTGGGGCCACTATCTCAGCCGGTGCATGTCAGGGACACGCCATCCTGACGGCGCCTCACGGGCCCGCATCCACGGGCCCCTCCGCTTTTCCCATGAGGAGAGTCAGTGAGACCAGTGAGGATCAAGCGCACCCGACTGTTCGCCGTCGCCGCGGGCCTGGCGGCCGCCACCGCCCTCGCCCTGCCCGGCGCCCACGCGGCCCCCGTCCCCGGGCCCGCCGGCGCCGCCCAGCTCGCCCGCGCCGACGCCGCCGTCCTCAAGGCCGACATCGGCGGCACCGCCTGGTACGTCGACCGGGCCTCCGGCCGGGTCGTCGTCACCGCGGACTCCACCGTCTCCGACGCCGAGATCGCCACGATCCGCCGGACGGCGGGCGCCGACGCGGCGGCCCTCGAGGTCGAGCGCACCCCCGGCGTGTTCACGCCGCTGCTCGGAGCCGGAGACGCCATCTACGGCAGCGGCTACCGCTGTTCGCTCGGCTTCAACGTGCGCAGTGGCAGCACGTACTACTTCCTCACCGCCGGCCACTGCGGCAACGTGGTCAAGACCTGGTACGCCAACTCGGCCCAGTCCACGCTGATCGGCGCCACCACCGGGTCCAGCTTCCCCGGCAACGACTACGCGCTGGTCCGCTACGACAACGCCTCGCTCGCCCACCCCGGCGGCTTCACCGCCGCCGACGCCTACGTCGGCGAGGCCGTCAAGCGCTCCGGCTCCACCACCGGCACCCGCAGCGGCACCGTCACCGGCCTGAACGCCACGGTCCACTACTCCGGCGGCGGCACCGTGCGCGGCATGATCCAGACCAACGTCTGCGCCGAGCCCGGCGACTCCGGTGGTGCGCTCTACGACGGCACCAAGGCCCTCGGTCTCACCTCCGGCGGCAGCGGCAACTGCTCCACCGGCGGCACGACCTTCTACCAGCCGGTGCCCGAGGCCCTCGCCAAGTACCGCGTCAGCCTCTATTGAGCCCTCCGCAAACCCCTTGTGCCGCCCGGTAGTTGAGCGTCGTACGGCCGAAAGGCGCTCTTGCGGCGCCGGGCCGGGCGGCCCGAGACTCCCCCACAGCGCCGGCCTCGGGCCGCGCCTCACGGGTCCGGCACCCCACTGCGGACCCCCGATTCCCCTCTGGAGGAACGAAAAGTGAGGATCAAGCGCACCACCCCCACGAGAACCGTCCGTCTGCTCGCCGTCGCCACCGGCCTCGCCGCCGCGGCGGCGGTCGCGGTCCCCGCCGCGAGCGCCGACACGGCGCAGACCTTCGGCGCGACGCAGCTCGCCGCCGCGGGCGACGCCGTGCTGGCCGCCGATGTGGCCGGAACCGCCTGGCACGTCGACCAGGCCACCAACACCCTGGTCGTGACCGCCGACTCCACCGTGTCGCAGGCGGAGATAGCCAAGATCAAGCGCCAGGCGGGAGCCAACGCCGGCGCGATACGCGTCGAGCGCACCCCCGGGAAGTTCAACAAGCTGATCTCCGGCGGCGACGCGATCTACGCCACCAGCTGGCGCTGCTCCCTCGGCTTCAACGTCCGTGACAGCGCGGGCAACTACTACTTCCTGACCGCCGGGCACTGCACCGACGGCGCGGGCACCTGGTACTCCAACTCCGGCCGGACCACCGTGCTCGGCTCCACCTCGGGATCCAGCTTCCCGACCAACGACTACGGCATCGTCCGGTACACCAACAGCTCCGTCACCAAGTCCGGCACGGTCGGCAGCGTCGACATCACCAGCGCCGCCAACGCCACCGTCGGCATGTCGGTGACGCGTCGCGGCTCCACCACCGGCACCCACAGCGGCTCCGTGACCGGCCTCAACGCCACGGTCAACTACGGCGGCGGCGACATCGTGTACGGCATGATCCGCACCAACGTCTGCGCCGAGCCCGGCGACTCCGGCGGCCCGCTCTACTCGGGCAGCCGCGCGATCGGCCTCACCTCCGGCGGCAGCGGCAACTGCTCCTCGGGCGGTACGACCTTCTTCCAGCCGGTCACCGAGGCGCTGAGCGCGTACGGGGTCAGCGTGTACTAGGCGGGTACGGGCCGGAGGCGGCGCCTCCGTAGCACCCATGACGCCATGTGAACGTCGGGTCCCCCGGCCGCGCGACGGCCGGGGGACCCACTCAGGTCTCGCCGACTTCCTCGGCGATCGGCTCCGGCTCCGGGTTGCGCTTCAGCGAGGACATCACCAGCGTGATCACGCTGCCGACGACCGCCCAGGCGGAGAGCACCAGCAGCGAGCCGGTGACGTCGTTCCCCTTGAAGTACGCGATCGAGCGCGCCACCCAGGTGCCCGCGCCCGGGGGCAGGGCGGGGCCGATCGCGTTCCAGAACGGTGGCAGCATCGGCAGCGGGAAGGCGCCGCCGGCGCTCGGGTTGCCCGCGACCACGATCAGCAGGATCGCCAGGCCGATGCCGACGATGCCGAAGAGCGACTGCAGGGCCAGTGTCGCCGCGCCGACCGCGAAGACGACGAGGGCGCCCAGGCCCCACAGGGCCGCGACGCTGCCCGGCAGGGCGCCGAGGATCGGGCCGACGATGATCGCGCCGCCGAGGCCGCCGAGGATCGCGTAGAGGGCGAGCACCCCGAGCCGGATGATCGCGCGCTCGCGGTTGGCGGGCCGCGCGCCGGAGCTGATGGCGAGGATCGCGGCGCAGATGTAGCCGCCGACGCACCAGCCGACGACGAGGTAGAACGCCGAGAGGCCGTCGAAGTCCTGGGGCGAGGCCGGCGCCACGTCGACGGTCCTGATGGTGCGCTGGTTGGCGCCCTCGATCCTGGTGAAGAGCGTGTCCAGGGCGGAGGAGAGGACGGTCCCGCCGCCGGAGGCGACGAGCAGGGTGTCGGTGGTCCCGGCCGGGTTCACCACCAGAGCGCCGTCGATGTCCCGGTTCATGATCTGCTGCCTGGCCTCGGCCTGGTCCGTGACCGCCCGTGGGTCGAGCGGTTCGCCGGGGAGTCTCTCCAGTTGCCCGACGAGCTGGGCGGAGACCTGCGGCGGAGCGACCACCCCGAAGGGCACGTCCCTCGGCTTCGGGTTGTGCAGCGCCCCGACGTACGAGGTGATGAACAGCAGCTGGAGGGCGAACACGCCGATGACGAGCAGGGCGGCTCGCGGGGTGACGGCACTCTTCAGTTCGGCGGCGAGACTCATGCCCCCACGCTCCGGGGCGGGGGGTGTTTGCGCAGGTGGGATGGGGCCGAACGGATGATGCGCGCGGCGTATCGTACGCACGTTCGAAATGAGCTAGGGTGGGTGGGAGGGGGTGGGAACGTACGTACGAATCTATGCGGAGGTGCACATGCCGGGGTTCGCGCATCTGCACACCGCATCGGGCTTCTCCCTGCGCTACGGCGCCTCGCACCCCGAGCGGCTGGCACACCGCGCCGCCGAGCGGGGCATGGACGCCCTCGCCCTCACGGACCGGGACACGGTCGCGGGCGTGGTCCGCTTCGCGAAGGCCTGCACCGAGGCGGGGGTACGCCCCCTGTTCGGTGTGGACCTCGCGATCGCGGCTCCACCGCCGGCGGAGCGCGGGCGGGCCGGCGGTGTGCGCGTGCACGCCGTGAACGGGTTCGGCGCGGGGGCCGACGGCGACGGGTCCACCTCCGGGGCGGGGTCCGTTTCCGGAGCGGGGTCCTTTTCCGGACCGGGTGCCGGGCCGGCCGTGCCCGGCGGTGGCGGCGGGTCCGCGCGAGGCTCCGGCCCGGCCGGGTGGCCTGCGCGGGAGGTCGGGACCTCCGCGCGGCGCGTGCCCGTCCGGGGCGGGGCCTTCGTCGACGAGTCCGCACCCCGCGTCGTCTTCCTCGCCCGCTCCGCGACCGGCTGGGCCGCGCTCTGCCGGATGATCAGCGCTGCCCACGCGGAGGGCGGGACCGCCGGGCCCGTGCTGCCCTGGGACGCCAACCACGGCGACGACCTGACCGTGCTCCTCGGCCCCGCGTCCGACATCGGCCAGGCCCTCGCCGCCGGCCGTCCCGACCGGGCCGCCCGTCTCCTCGTCCCCTGGCGCGAGCGGTACGGCGACGCCCTGCGCCTGGAGGCCGTCCACCACGGACGCTCCGGCCCCGGCCCCGGCTCGCTCCGGCTCGCCGCCCGTACCGTCGGCTTCGCCGCCGAGCAGGGCGTCCGCCCGGTCCTCAGCAACGCCGTCCGCTACGCGGACCCCGGCCAGGGCCCGGTCGCCGACGTCCTCGACTCCGCCCGCCGTCTCGTCCCCATCGACCCCCGCAAGGAGCTCGACAGCGGCGAGGCCTGGCTCAAGGACGCCGGCGACATGCTGGCCACCGCCGAGCGGATCGTCGAGGCGGCCGGCTTCCGCCGGGACACCGCGCACCGGCTGCTCGACCGGACCCTGGCGGCCGCCGCCGACTGTGTGGTCGACCCCCAGGACGACCTCGGCATGGGCTCCGCCCACTTCCCCGAGCCGTACCTCGTCGGCGCCGGACACCGCACCGCCCAGCGCGTGCTGGCCTCCCGGGCCGCCGCCGGCATGGTGCTGCGCGGGTACGACCGCCGTCCCGACCGCCGCACGTACTGGGACCGGATGCACCGCGAGCTCGACATCATCGCCCACCACGGCTTCGCCACCTACTTCCTGACGGTCGCTCAGGTCGTCGACGACGTGAAGGACATGGGGATCAGGGTCGCCGCACGCGGCTCCGGCGCAGGCTCCCTCGTCAACCACCTCCTCGGCATCGCGCACGCCGACCCGGTCGAGCACGGGCTGCTCATGGAGCGCTTCCTCTCCAAGAACCGCACCGCGCTCCCCGACATCGACATCGACGTGGAGTCCGCCCGCCGTCTGGAGGTCTACCGCGCGATCATGGACCGCTTCGGCACCGAGCGGGTCGCCACCGTCGCCATGCCCGAGACCTACCGGGTCCGCCACGCGGTACGCGACGTGGGCGCCGCCCTGTCCATGGACCCGGCCGAGATCGACCGGATCGCCAAGGCGTTCCCGCACATCCGGGCCCGGGACGCGCTCGCCGCCCTCGACGAACTGCCCGAGCTGCGGGAGCTCGCGGGCGAGCGGGGGAGGTACGGCAGGCTCTGGGAGCTGGTCGAAGCCCTCGACGCGCTGCCGCGCGGGATCGCCATGCATCCGTGCGGGGTGCTGCTCTCGGACGCCTCGCTGCTCACCCGTACCCCCGTCATGCCCACCAGCGGCGAGGGGTTCCCCATGGCCCAGTTCGACAAGGAGGACGTGGAGGACCTCGGGCTGCTCAAGCTCGACGTCCTCGGAGTGCGGATGCAGTCCGCGATGGCCCATGCCGTCGCGGAGGTGGAGCGGGTCACCGGCGCGCGGCCGGACATCGACGCGCTCCCGTCCAACGATCCCGCGACGTACCGGCTCATCCAGTCCACCGAGACCCTCGGCTGCTTCCAGATCGAGTCGCCGGGCCAGCGCGACCTGGTCGGCCGGCTCCAGCCCAGCACCTTCCACGACCTCGTCGTCGACATCTCGCTCTTCCGGCCGGGACCGGTCGCCGCCGACATGGTCCGCCCGTTCATCGAGGCCCGCCACGGCCGGGCCCCCGTCCGCTATCCGCACCCGGACCTGGAGGGGGCGCTGAAGGAGACGTACGGAGTCGTCGTCTTCCACGAGCAGATCATCGAGATCGTGCGGATCATGACCGGCTGCGGCCGGGGCGAGGCCGACCAGGTCCGACGCGGGCTCTCGCACCCCGAGTCGCAGGGCCGGATCAAGGTCTGGTTCGCCCAGCGGGCGGAGCGGCGCGGGTACGACTACGAGGTCATCGCCCGCACCTGGGAGATCGTGGAGGCCTTCGGCTCGTACGGCTTCTGCAAGGCGCACGCGGTCGCCTTCGCCGTCCCCACCTACCAGTCGGCCTGGCTCAAGGCGCACCACCCGGCGGCCTTCTACGCCGGGCTGCTCACCCACGACCCGGGGATGTACCCGAAGCGGCTGCTGCTCGCGGACGCGCGGCGGCGCGGGGTGCCGGTGCTGCCGCTGGACGTGAACCGGTCCGCGGCCGCTCATCGAATCGAACTGGTGTCCGGTCCGCCGGAGCGGTGGGGGCTGCGGCTCGCCCTCGCCGACGTCCACGGCATCAGCGAGGCGGAGAGTGCGCGGATCGAGGCCGGCCAGCCGTACGCCTCGCTGCTCGACTTCTGGGAGCGGGCCCGCCCGCGCAAGCCGGTCGCCGAACGGCTGGCACAGGTCGGCGCGTTGGACGCCTTCGGCGCCAACCGCCGTGACCTGCTCCTGCACGTGACCGAGCTCCACCGCACCCAGCGCGGAGCCGCCTCCTACGGTGGTCAACTCCCGCTCGCCCAGGGCCGGAAGACCGCCCCCATCGGTCTGCCCGACCTCGACGAGTCGGAGCGGCTCAGCGCCGAGCTGGGTGTTCTCGGCATGGACGCCTCGCGCCACCTCATGGGCGACCACCACGCCTTCCTGCGCGAACTCGGCGTGGTCTCCGCCAAGCGGCTGCGCGAGGCCCCGCACGGGCAGACCGTGCTGGTCGCGGGAGCCAAGGCGGCCACCCAGACCCCGCCGATCCGCTCCGGCAAGCGGGTCATCTTCACCACGCTCGACGACGGTACGGGCCTGGTCGACCTCGCCTTCTTCGACGACTCCCACGAGGCCTGCGCCCACACCGTCTTCCACTCCTGGCTGCTGCTCGTCCGGGGTGTGGTGCAGAGGCGCGGACCGCGCAGCCTCAGCGTGGTCGGGGCCGCCGCCTGGAACCTCGCCGAGCTGGTCGAACTGCGCGCCACCGGCGGCCTGGAAGCGGTGGGGGAGCGCCTCGCGGAGCCGGTGGGGGTGCCGGCGGAGGAGCGGGCCGGGGAGTCGGTCGGGGAGCGGGGCGCGGAGCCGGTCGCGGCCTCCGGGAACGGCGACAGCGGCCGCCGGATCACGATGGAGACCGGATACGAGATGCACCCCTGGGCGGACCTGAAGCCGGCCGGCGAGGGCGCGGCGACGCCGTCCAGGAAGCTGTGGCACCAGAGTCCGGGGAGCGCGGGATGATCCTCTGTGTACGGTTCCGACTGGAACCCATGCGGGAGGCGCTCCTCCCGCAACTGGTCGCCCTGCTCGGCGAGTTCACCCCGGTCGTCGAGGCCTCCCCGCCCGACACCCTGCTCGCCGACGTGCGCGGCGCGCTGCGCTACTTCGGCTGGAGCCCGGTCGAACTGGCCTCGGTGGTACGGGTCAGGGCGCTCGCCCTGTACGGCGTCGACTGCGTCATCGGGGCGGGCCCGAACCCGATGCTGGCCCGGATGGCGGCCCGCGACGCCCGCCCCGGTGCCACCCTGGCCGTCGAGGACCCGGCCGGCTTCCTGCGGGACCGTCCGGTCGGCGCGCTCGACGGGGTCGGCCGCGCCACCGCCCGTACCCTCTGCTCGTACGGACTCGACTCCATCGGCCGGGTCGCGGACGCGCCGCTCGCCGTGCTCCAGCGGCTCGTCGGCGCGAAGGTCGGCCGCGAACTGGCGGAGCGGGCCCGGGGGATCGACCGCACCGCCGTCGTTCCGAACGCGCTCTCCCGCTCGATGGCAGCCGAACGGGCCTTCGCCCAGGACGAGTTGAACCACTCGACGCATCGCAGGGCGCTGCTCGCGCTCGCCGAGGAGCTGGGCGCCCGGATGCGTACGGAGAAGCAGGTGTGCCGTTCCCTGACGGTGACCGTGCGGTACGCGGACCGGTCCACCACCACCCGTACCCGTACGCTGCCCGAGCCGACCGCCCACTCGGCGGCGCTCACCGCTCTCGCGTACACCATCCATGGCTCGTTCGGGTTGCAGCGGGCCCGGGTGCGGGGGATCGCGCTGCGCGCGGAGGGGCTCGCGCCCGCGGAGGGGGCCGCGCATCAGCTGACCTTCGATCCGGCGGACGAGAAGGCCCGGCGGATCGAGGCGGTGGCGGACCGGGCGCGGGCGAAGTTCGGTCCGAGGGCGATCGTGCCGGGCTCGCTGGCGGCCTGACCCTCGTCCCGTACTCCGTGCGGCGTACTCCTTATTGACGAGAAGTCACTTTTTACCGACGCGTAACTTCCCAGTCGAGGCTACCCGTGCGTAGCTTGGCCTGAAGCAGAGCATCCCCACTTGTGGTCCGGGCCGCAGGGCTTACTGCCGTCGTTCGTCCCAGATTTCCCTTGAGCCGCAAGGAGATCGCACGATGCTGCCCTGGAAGCACGCGCTCAGAGCCCTCTCGGTCCTGTTGCTGACCGCCGCCGCCACCCTCGCGCCCACCGCATCCGCACAGGCCACCGCCGCCCCGAGCCGGGGCTGGAACGACTTCTCCTGCAAGCCCTCCACCGCCCACCCGCGCCCGGTCGTCCTCGTCCACGGCACCTTCGGCAACTCCGTGGACAACTGGCTGGCCCTCGCGCCGTACCTCGTCAACCGTGGCTACTGCGTCTTCTCGCTCGACTACGGCCAGCTGCCGAACGTGCCCTTCTTCCACGGCCTCGGCCCCGTCGACAAGTCCGCCGAGCAGCTCGACGCGTACGTGGACAAGGTGCTCGCCGCCACCGGTGCCGCCGAGGCCGACCTCGTCGGCCACTCGCAGGGCGGCATGATGCCGCGCTACTACCTGAAGTTCCTCGGCGGGGCCGAGAAGGTCAACGCGCTCGTCGGGATCGCCCCCGACAACCACGGCACGACCCTCCTCGGCCTCACCAAGCTGCTGCCGTACTTCCCCGGCGTCGAGAAGTTCGTCACCGAGAACACCCCGGGCCTCGCCGACCAGGTGGCCGGATCCCCGTTCATCACCAAGCTGAACGAGGGCGGGGACACGGTCCCTGGCGTCACGTACACGGTCATCACGACCAAGTACGACGAGGTCGTCACCCCCTACCGCTCGGGCTTCCTCGACGGTCCGAACGTCACCAACATCGTCATCCAGGACAAGTGCGCACTGGACCTCTCGGAGCACGTGGCGATCGGGACGGTGGACCGGGTGACGTTCCACGAGGTGGTCAACGCCCTCGACCCGGCCCACGCGTCCCCGACCACCTGCGTGTCCGTGATCGGCTGACGGTACGGGGGTACGGGGTCAGCGGCTGTGCCGGCCCGCCGGGACCGCCCGGCGGCGGACGGCCGCGAACAGCACCGACGCACCGAGCGCCAGGACGGCGGCGCCGCCGACCGCGATGTACGGGGTCGCGGCGTCGCCCCCGGTCTCGGCGAGGTTCTCGCCGGCACCGGCGGCCGCGGGCTCGTTGGGCGCGGCGGGCTCCGAGGAGGCGGGAGCCGACGTGGCGGCCGGGGTCTCGACGGGCGCCGCCGCCGTCTCCTTCGCCCCGGTCTCGGCGTGGTCGTCACCGTGCCCGCCGTGCTCCACGGAGGACTTGTCCTCGCCGTCCTCGATCTCCTGGTCGGTCGGCGCGGACGCGGTCGGCGCGGGGGCACCGCCCGCGGTGCCGTTGTCCTTCCCGAACACGACGTCGGAGCAGGTGTAGAACGCCTCGGGGGAGTCGGAGCGCTGCCAGATCGAGTAGATCAGGTGGCGGCCGGACTTGTTCGGCACGGTCCCGTCGAAGACGTAGTCGCCGTTCTCCATCCGCGGGTCGGTTACCGTCGCGAACGGCTTCTCCTCCAGGTCCGACCACTTCAGCGGCTTCGACGGGTCGTAGCCGTCCTTGGTGACGTACAGCTCGAAGGACCCCCGGTGCGGGGCCGTCCCCTTGTAGCGGAAGGTGTGCTTCCCGGAGGCGAGCGTGCTGGCGGGCCAGTCGCCGCGGGCCAGGTCGAGCCCCCGGTACTTGTCGTTGCCGGCGCTGCACAGCTTGCCGTCCGGGATCAGGTCGCGGTGCTTCCCGGCGGCGTTGGCGATGTTCACCGCGTTCCAGTCGTAGAACGCCTGCGCCCCGCTCGCCGCGACCGCCGCCTTGCACGCCGCCGACGTGGGGCTCTCCGGCCCCTCCGCGTAACAGGCCGACACACGGCTCACCGGATCCGTCATCGACCCGTGCGCGACGGCCGGCGCGGTGGCCAGCCCGGCGAGCGCGAGCGGCGCGATGCCGAGAGTGAGAACGGTGGCGGCCGTGCGGCGAACAGTCATGGTGGGCAACTCCTTCGAGAGGGGGGAATGCGTGGGGTTGCCTTGCAAGCTAGCCGCCGGAAGCCGCGAAAAAGCCGGTGGAGAGGGGGAGATGGCGATCCTTAGGATGCCTTTAAGGCGGAGGTAAGAGGTGCCTGAGGAACAGGCTCCGGAGCCGCCGACGAGGAGGCCGGATGACCGACGACACCCCGATCTTCCCGGAGGGGCTGCGAGCCCTCCCGAGCAGCTGGGGCCACTGGCCCGACGAGGAGACCGAGGAACGGTGGGCCCTGGTCCGCAAGGTTCTGGAGGCCGGGCTTCCGCCCGCCCGGCTGGACGGACCGGAGCCGCGCTACTACCAGAAGCACAAGTGCTTCGACGACGACGAAGATCCGCCGGACGACTGGTTCTGCCACGAGATCCTGCGCGAGAAGGTGAAGGACCTGCCCCGCCTCACCGTCGGACAGCTGGCCGAGGTCGAGGCCGCCTGTGCCGCCGACGGCCTGGACACCACCGACTTCCGGCAGGGCCGCTGGACATGGCGGATCGCCGGATTCATCGTCGAACCGGCCCTGTACTGGTGCGGTATCGCCGACGACCTCGACGCCCTCGATCCCTGGTTCCCGGAGCTGGCCGCGCTCTACATCCGGCGGGGGATGGCCGTGGAGCAGGCGAGCCTGGCCCTGCTCAACGTCCGCACGCTGTCCTCGGCCCGTGCCGCCCTGAACGCCCTCGCCGTGGACGAGGAAGTGGACGAGGAGGCCCGGGAGAGGATCGCGGGCCGTCTCCGGGAGGACGAGACCCGGCCCCGGAGCCTTCGGTTCGGCCTGGCCTCCGAAGCGTGACGGACGGGGTCCGGCCCGACCGTCAGCCCAGTCGCCGGTAGCGCCGTTCCGGGCGCCCCGTCCCCCCGTACCGCAGCGTGATCTCCACCCGGCCCGTCTCCGCGAAGTACTCCAGATAGCGCCGGGCGCTGACGCGGGACAAGGAGCCGGCCTCCGCGCACTCCGTCGCCGACAGGCCCTCCGGATGCGCCTTCAGGATGCCGTCCACCAGCTCCGCCGTGTGCGCGGCGAGGCCCTTCGGGAGCTCGCGCGAGCCCGGCGGGCGCGTGCCGAAGATCTGGTCCACGTCCTCCTGGCGGGCCTCGTCCAGTGCGTCCAGGCGCGTGCGCAGCGAGGCCACGTGCCGCAGCTGCTCCTGCAGGGCGGCCTGGTTGAAGGGCTTGATCAGATAGTGCAGCGCCCCTGCCCGGAGCGCCGAGCGGATCATGGCCGCGTCCCGGGCCGCCGTGATGAACAGGGCGTCGACGGCGAGACCCGACCCGCGCAGCTCGCGCAGCACGCTGATCCCGTCCATGTCGGGCAGGAAGATGTCGAGCAGGACGAGATCCGGGCGCAGCCGGTCCGCCAGCCGCAGCGCATCCGCGCCGCTGTGCGCCACTCCGACGACGGAGAAACCGTCCACAGTCGACACATAACGGCTGTGCAGCTTCGCGACCATGAAGTCGTCGTCCACCACCAGCACCTTCGTCACGCCGACACGCTAGGTCGCGACCACAAGGACCACAACGTCCGTTGATTGCGGAAGAGAGACAGCTTCTTAACGCGCAGGCAACATGTGGGCCACTTCACATCCCTATCGAGAGGCGGCACACGTGCGTCTGCGCACCCCCCTCGCCCTGCTCGGGGCCGCGCTGCTGGTGTTGGTGGGGCCGCCCCTGCTCTCCACCGGCGGCGGCTCCGACACCGGCACACAGATACCCGGCCTGCGGTTCATGGTCCCCAACACGCCCGGCGGCGGATACGACATCACCGCCCGCACCGCGGCCAAGAACGCCGAGGACGCCGGTCTCACCACCGACATCGAGGTCTTCAACCTGCCCGGAGCCGGCGGCACCGTCGGCCTGACCCGACTCGTCGGCGAGCACGGCAACGGTCGGCTCGCGATGTCCATGGGCCTCGGCGTCGTCGGCGCCGTCCACACCAACAAGACCCCGAGCACCCTCGCCGACACCACCCCGATCGCCCGGCTCACCATGGAGCAGGACATCGTCGTGGTCGGCAAGAACTCCCCGTACAAGACCATCCAGGACCTGCTCGCCGCCTGGAAGAAGGACCCCGGCAAGCTGCCCGTCGGCGGCGGCTCCTCGCCCGGCGGACCCGACCACCTCGCCCCCATGCTCATGGCCCAGGCTGCCGGCATCGCACCGAAGAGCGTCAACTACATCCCCTTCGACGGCGGTGGCGAGCTCCTCGCCTCCATCCTCGGCAACAAGGTCGCCTTCGGCGTCTCGGGCGTCGGCGAGTACCTCGACCAGATCGAATCCGGCGAGCTCCGGCTCCTCGCGGTCACCGGCGCCGAGCGGATCCCCGGCCTGGACGCCCCCACCCTGCGCGAGGCCGGACTCGACACCGAGTTCATCAACTGGCGCGGGATCGTCGCCCCGCCGGGCCTCTCCGACGCCGAGCGCGAGAAGCTCGTCGGCCTGGTGATGAGGCTGCACGACTCCCCGGAGTGGCGCGAGTCGCTGAAGAAGAACAACTGGAACGACGCCTTCCTGCCCGGTGAGGAGTTCGGCACCTTCCTCACGGAGCAGGACAAGCGTGTCGCCTCGGTTCTGAAGGAGCTGGGACTGTGACGACCACGACCACGAAAACGACCGCGGCCACCGGTCCGGCGAAGAAATCCTGGCTGCGCGAGCACTCCGAGCTCGGCGTCAGCCTCCTCCTCTTCCTCATCGGCCTCCTCGTCCTCACCGACGCCCTCACCATGACCGTCGACATCGCGCAGCGCGGCCCTGTCGGCCCCAAGACCGTCCCGGTCGTCGTCGGCGCCGGTCTGCTCGTCGTCGCCGTCCTCCTCGCGATCGACGTCCTGCGCGGCGGCCGCGGCGAGTCCGAGGGCGGCGAGGACGTCGACCTCTCCGAGCCCAGCGACTGGCGCACGGTCCTGCTCCTCGCCGGCGTCTTCCTCGCCTTCGCCGTCCTCATCGGACCGGTCGGCTTCCCCGTCTCCGGAGCCCTGCTCTTCTGGGGCGCGGCCTACGCCCTCGGCAGCCGCCACCTCCACCGCGACCCACTGATCGCCGCCGGACTCTCCCTCCTCACCTACGTCGTCTTCAACAACCTGCTCGGAGTACCGCTGCCCGGCGGCCCGCTGATGGGAGTGCTCTGACCCATGGACTCACTGAACTCCCTGATCGACGGATTCGGCACCGCCCTGACCCCGATGAACCTGCTCTGGGCCGCCATCGGCGTGCTCCTCGGCACCGCCATCGGCGTCCTGCCCGGCATCGGCCCCGCCATGGCGGTCGCGCTGCTGCTGCCGGTGACGTACGGACTCGAACCGACCGGCGCCTTCATCATGTTCGCCGGCATCTACTACGGAGCCATGTTCGGCGGCTCCACCACCTCGATCCTGCTCAACACCCCCGGCGAGAGCGCGGCCGTCGTCGCCGCCATGGAGGGCAACCCCATGGCCAAGGCCGGCCGCGGCGCACAGGCGCTCGCGGCTGCCGCGATCGGCCACTTCACCGGCGGCATGATCGGCACGCTCCTCCTCGTCGCGCTCGCCCCGACCGTCGCCGCGCTCGCCGTCGACATCGGCGCGCCCGACTACTTCGCCATCATGGTCCTCGCGTTCATCGCGGTGACCTCCGTCCTCGGTTCCTCCCGGATCCGCGGGCTCGCCTCGCTCCTCATCGGCCTCACCCTCGGCCTGGTCGGCCTCGACCAGATGACCGGCCAGCAGCGCCTCACCTTCGGCTCGCTCCAGCTCGCCGACGGCATCGACGTCGTGATCGTCGCGGTCGGCCTCTTCGCCATCGGCGAGGCCCTGTGGGTCGCCGCCCATCTGCGCCGCACGGCCGGCGAGGCCATCCCGGTCGGACGCCCGTGGCTCGGCAAGGACGACGTGCGGCGCACCTGGAAGTCCTGGCTGCGCGGCCCCGTCATCGGCTTCCCGTTCGGAGCGATCCCGGCCGGCGGCGCGGAGATCCCGACCTTCCTGTCGTACGTCACCGAGAAGCGGCTCTCCAAGCACAAGGACCAGTTCGGCAAGGGCGCCATCGAGGGCGTCGCGGGCCCCGAGTCCGCCGCCTCCGCCTCCGCCGCAGGCACCCTCGTCTCCATGCTGACCCTGGGCCTGCCGACGACCGCCGTCGCCGCCGTCATGCTCGCCGCCTTCCAGCAGTACGGCATCCAGCCGGGACCGCTGCTCTTCGAGCGCGAACCCGACCTGGTCTGGGGCCTGATCGCCTCGCTCTTCGTCGGCATGGTCCTGCTGCTCGCGCTCAACCTGCCGCTCGCACCCGTCTGGGCCAAGCTCCTGCGCATCCCGCGCCCGTACCTCTACGCCGGCATCCTCTTCTTCGCCGCCGTCGGCGCGTACGCGGTGGGCGGCGAGGCGCTCGACCTGGTCATCCTGCTGATCATCGGCCTGATCGGCTTCGGTATGCGGCGCTACGGACTCCCGGTCCTGCCCGCCGTGATCGGTGTCATCCTCGGCCCGGCCGCCGAACAGCAGCTGCGCCGCGCGCTCCAGATCAGCGACGGCTCGCTCACCGGGCTTGTCGACACGCCCTTCTCGGTGACCGTGTACGCCGTCATCGCGATCCTCCTGGCCTGGCCCCTCCTGAAGAAGGTGATCATCCGCCGCCGTAACGTGGCGGCATGATCCAGGACATCCGCCTCGCAGTGACCCCCGACGTTCCGCGGGTGAAGGCCGTGACCGACGCGGCCTATCACCACTACATCGAACGGATCGGCCTCGTGCCGGCCCCGATGGAGGCGGATCACGCGGCGGACGCCGCCGCGGGGAGGGTGTTCGTCGTCGGCGACCCGGTGGTCGGCCTCGTGGTCCTCAGGACCGAGGCCGACCACCTGTATCTCGACAACATCGCCGTCCACCCCGACGCCCAGGGCACGGGCCTCGGCCGCAGCCTGCTGGCCTTCGTGGAATCCCGCGCACGCGAACTCGGCCTGCCCGAGGTGCGGCTGCTCACCAACGCGATGATGTGGGAGAACCAGAAGCTGTACGAGCGGTACGGCTACGAGGTCGTCGAGCGGCGGCTGGACGGACCGTACGACCGTATTCACTACCGCAAGCGCCTCAACTCGCCCCCGATAGGGTGAGTTTCGGTCAGTCGGCGGCTTGATCCGATATCCCTGGCGGGCGACACCCCCCACATCCCGAAGGGACATCCCTGATGCGACTCCGTCTCGCCCTCGCCGCCGGCGCGCTCCTGGTCACCGCCGGCGCGAGCGCCGCCCACGCGGGCCCCGGCGACGCGCTCTCCGTCGACGGCCACGGAACCGTCGCCGCGGACGGCACGGTCACCGTCTCCGGCACCTACCGCTGCACGGACGACAGCGCCGGCCCGGTCTTCGTGAGCAGCACGCTCGTCCAGGAGGAGCACTCCGCCGGGATCGGCGGCACCCGGGCCGTCTGCGACGGCCTGGAGCGCACCTGGACCAACTCGGGCGTCGTGAAGGAGCCCGCCTATCGCGCGGGCGCCGCCCAGGTGAAGGCCACCCTGATGCAGCTCACGGCCACCGGCCCGATGGGGCTGCCGCTGCCCGGCCTCCTCGCGGTGGAGGAGTCGGACGTCACGCTGCGCTGAGCAGCGTGACCAGGCCCTCCCTGCCGTACCCCTCGAGTTCGTCGAGGGCCGCGACCGCACGGGCCGCCGCCTCCGGGTCGGAGGCGGCGAGGCCGCTCGCCTCGAACTCGTCCTCGTCGAGCCGCAGCACCTCGCTGCCGTCCGCCGACACCCACAGATCCAGGTCCAGGTCCTCGACCACGACCTCAGAACCGCCGATCGCGGCCGGCCGGGTGACATCGCAGTACCAGCCCTTGAGCGTCCCGTCGGCGGAACGGACCTCCTTCACGGCGTACCACCGGTCGCGCCAGTAGTGCTCCACGAAGACGTCACCCGGCTCGAACCGTACGAAGCCGAAGTCCCGCACCCCTTCGGCCGCCCAGGGGGCGTGGACCGAGAGCCGGGTGCCGTCGTCGGCGAGGACCTCGGCGGGATAGCGGATCTTCGTGCGCCCCGCCTTCATCAGGACCACGTCGACCTCAGCCGAGCGTGCGGGCATGACGTACCTCCGTCGCGCAGATCTCGTAACCGAACCACTTGTTGATCGCCAGCATCGGCTCGTTGCCGGCGTCGTTCCCGGTGAACGCCTCCGTGCAGCCGGCCGCGCGGGCCCGGTGCAGGGAGTGGTTCTTGGCGAGCTTGGCAAGCCCGCGCCCACGGTGCGCGGGGGAGGTGCCGGTCATCCCGGTGCTGTAGCGACCCCGGCCGTCGGTCTGGGCGGCGCTGAAGGCGGCGGGGCGGCCGTCGACGACCGCGACGACGGTCAGCTCGGGGTCGAACAGCGGGTGGTTCCAGGTGGTCGCCAGCCAGTGCTCGTAGTCCGTCAGCTCGGCGCCGACGTCGCCGGGCTCGTCGGCCGTGGTCAGCGCGTCCAGCACGAACAGCGGACGGGGGTCGGCGGCGAACTCGGCGGCGGTACAGAGCTCGACACCGGCCGGCGGCTCCTGGAGCGGCGGCAGCTCGGCGGACGTGAGGTCGAGGCGGAGGAAGTGCGCGGAGCGGCGGGCGGCGTAGCCGTGCCGCTCGGCGAAGGAGCGGAACGCGGGCTCGTCGAGCACCCAGCTGTAGAGCGTGGTCGCCCCGTGCTGCGCGAGGTGCTCCTCGGAGGCCCGCACCAGCAGGGTGCCGGCTCCGAGACCCCGCTTGTCCGGGTGGACGTAGACATTGACCGAGCCGACTCCGGGCTCGGGCGCGTCGTGCGCGATACGGAGCTGGGAGGTGCCGACGATCTCCCCGTCGATCTCGGCGACGAGGGGGCGCTCGCGCGCGTCGGGGTGGGCGTGGGCCCAGTCGAAGGTCACCTGGGCGGCGTTCGCCAACATGTACGGGAGCGCGGCCCGCCGGACACGGGCGTAGCCCTCGGCGTCCTCCGGTCGGACATCACGGACGATCACAGTCATGGTGTCGCACGCTACGTGCCGGTGTGGCGCGGCCGCCTCCCATTTTCCCCGGGGGCGGGGGCAGAATCGGGGCCGTGACATTGCGAATCACCGTGGACACGGACTCGTCGACCGCCCCGTACGAACAACTGCGCGCCCAGATCTCGGAGCGTGCCCGCTCCGGCGCCCTGCCGGTCGGCTACAAACTGCCGACGGTACGCGGCCTGGCGGAGGAGCTGGGCCTCGCGGCGAACACGGTCGCCAAGGCGTACAAGTCGCTGGAGGCGGACGGGGTGATCGAGACGCGGGGCCGCCACGGCACGTTCGTCGCGGCGGCGGGCGACGCGGCGGAACGCCTGGCGGCCACCGCTGCGGCGACGTACGCGGGTGAGGCGCGGCGGCTGGGCCTGAGCCGCGAAGCGGCGTCGGCGGCGGTGGCGGACGCCTTGCGGGCGGCGTACGGGAGCTGACCCCCTTACAGGTACATCCCCGCGTCCGGGGTCCTGGGCTCCGGGAGCCCCGGGGTGGGCGTGCCGCGGCGTAGGGCGTACAGCTCTGCCAGCGTCGCGCCCTCGCGGCCCACACCCTCCTCGGTGCCCAGCCACCCCACCGCTTCCGCCCGCGTCAGCCCGCCCACCTCGATCCGGGCCAGGCATCGGCCCGGGCGGACCACCGCCGGGTGCAGGCGCTCCAGGTCCTCGTTGGTCGTGACGCCGACGAGGACGTTGCGGCCCTGGCCGAGCAGCCCGTCCGTCAGGTTCAGGAGCCGGGACAGCGCCTGCCCCGCCGTGTGCTTCGCCTCGCCGCGGATCAGCTCGTCGCAGTCCTCCAGGAGCAGCAGCCGCCACCGCCCCTTCGCCGTGCCCTCGTCCTCGCCGATCGCGATGTCCATCAGATAACCGACGTCGTTGAACAGCCGCTCCGGGTCCAGCACGCAGTCCACCTGGCACCAGTCCCGCCACGACCTCGCCAGCGTGCGCAGCGCCGAGGTCTTCCCGGTGCCCGGCGGCCCGTGGAGCAGCAGCAGCCGCCCCGCGATGTCGTCCGGGGTGACCTTCATCAGCCGGTCCATCGCGTCGGCGACGGGCGCCGTGTAGTTGGGCCGGATCTCCTCCCACGTCCCCGCGCTGATCTGACGTGTCGTCCGGTGCGGGCCCCGCCGCGGGGACACGTACCAGAAGCCCATCGTCACGTTCTCGGGCTGCGGCTCGGGCTCGTCCTTCGCCCCGTCCGTCGCCTCCTTGAGGATCCTCTCCGCCAGCTCCGCCCCGGTCGCCGTGACCGTGACGTCCGCGCCCCGGTTCCAGCGGGAGATCAGCAGCGTCCAGCCCTCGCCCTCGGCGAGCACGGCGCTGCGGTCGTCGTCCTTGGCCGCGCGCAGCACCTTCGCGCCGGCCGGAAGGAGCGTCGCCGCGGGCTTCACCCGGTCCAGGGTGGTGCTGTGCGAGTGCGGCTGCTCGCCGGTCGCGAAGCGGCCGAGGAACAGCGCGTCGACGACGTCGGCGGGCGAGTCGCTGTCGTCGACGGTGAGCCGCATCGGCAGCGCTCGCTGTGGCTCGGACGGCTCGACGGGCCCGGATGGGGTGGCAGACATGGCGACCATGATCCGGCAATCGGGCATTCCGTGCACGGTGTTTTGAACGGGACGATCCGGGGGCCCGTCACGCCCCCGGATCATCAGCCCCCGTACCGACCGGCCGCCCGCAGGGCGCCCCGCGCCCGGCGCACCACCGCGTACCCCTTGGTCAGCACGCGGTCCGCGGCGAAGGTGCGCCCGATCGCCCGGCCCTCCACCAGCCGTTCGAACTCCTCGATGCCCGTGGACCGCCGCACGGTCACCCGCTCCAGGGCGTACGGCCCCTGGCCGCGCCGGGCGGTCGCGTTGCCGACGGCGAGCGCCTGGGCGTATCCGGCCGCCCGGACCGTCCGCCGGACGCGACGGTTGGAGTACCCGTACGGGTAGGCGAAGGACACCGGCGCTGTGCCCAGCTCCTCACGGACGATCTCCCTGCAGCGCAGGGTCTCGTACCAGAGCCGTCGGTCGTCGACCTGGTCGAGCTGTGGATGGGTGTGGGTGTGCCCGCCGATCTCCGCACCGGCGGCGGCCAGTTCGCGCACCTGGTCCCAGTCGAGCATGGTGTCCAGGGCCCCGCCCTCGTCGTACGGGCCGCGCAGCCAGCCCGTGGAGACGAAGAGCGTGGAGGGGAAGCCGTGCTTGGCCAGCACCGGCAGCGCGTGCCGGTGCACCCCCTCGTAACCGTCGTCGAAGGTGATCAGGACCGGGCGCGCGGGCAGGGGTCCGCCCGTGCGCCAGGCCGCGGCCAGCTCGGCGGTCGTGAGCGGGGTGAGACCGCGGTCGGTCACCACCGCCATCTGTTCGGCGAACGCCTCGGGCGAGACGGACAGCCGGTGGGTCGCCGGGGCGGGCCGGTGGTCGACCGCGTGGTACATCAGGATCGGTACGGGTTCGGTCACGCGGTCACCTCCGGAGCCGACGCCGAGTCGGACCACGTCGGGATCGGGCCCGAAGAGAACGTCGCCCCGCCCCCGCGCGCCCGCAGCGCGCCCCGTACGAATCCGCCGGCTGCCGCCGCCACGCCGGCCACGATCGCGCCGGCCCGGCCCGCGCCACCGGGGCGGCCGAGTACGGCGTCGCGCAGTCCGCGCACGACGCCCGCCGGCAACACCCGGGTGGTGTAGCGCCGTTCGGCCTCCAGGCCCTCGTTCGCGCCGACGCTCCTGGACACCAGCGCCTTGGAGAGGCCTTCGGCGTACGTCCGGCTGCGGAAGTAGCCGAACCGCTCGCGGGCGGCCGGGACCTTGTGGTGGATGACGGACCGGTCGTCGATCAGGAGCACCGCCTCGGGGAGCGCCTGGGAGAGCCGGATGCACAGCTCCGTCTCCTCGCAGCCGAGCGGCCGCTTGTCGCCGTCCCGCCCGATGCCGGTGGCGAAGCCGCCCGCCACGTCGAAGGCGGTACGCCGGAAGGAGGCGTTGCCCCCCAGCACATTGCGTACCCGGACCCGCCCCGGCGGCAGTCCGCGGTACGTGCAGCCGACGACCCAGTCGAACTCCTCGGGGAACCAGTCCGGCCGCCGGCCCGAAGCCCAGGAGGGCAGGGTCCGGCCGCCGACGGCCAGCACGCGCGGGTCGTCGTAGCCCTCGGCGAAGTACCGCAGCCAGTCCCGCTCGGCCACGGCGTCGTCGTCGAGGAAGGCCACGAACTCGCCGCGCGACGCGGCGATTCCGGTGTTGCGGCCCGAGGAGAGGCCGCGGGGGCCCGCGTTGGCGAGCACCCGCACCTCCTCACGTACCGCCTCGTCCTGGAACTCCTCGGCCAGCCGGGCCAGGAGCCGCTCGTTGTGGTCGACCACGAGCAGGATCTCCAGCGCCGGATGCGCCTGCGTCCGTACGGAGTCGACCGCCGCGAGGATGTCCTCCCAGCGCTCCTCCGTGTAGACGCAGATCACGACCGAGAACCGGCGGTCGCTCAAGACGCCTCTCCTCGGGGGACGTTGACGGAGAAGGCGGTGGGCCGGCGGCGCGCCGCACGTCTCACGCCCTTCTCCTGCAGGATGACCTTCAGCACCCGGATGCCGTCGCGCACGGCGTTGAGGTTGCTGACGCCGTGGATGCGCAGGTACTCGTGGCTCGGGACCTCCTGGACCTTCAGGCCGGCCTTGACGACCCTGATGTTGATCAGGGTCTCGATCTCGAAGCCGGTGCAGTCCAGGGTGATCTCGTCGAGGCAGCGGCGCCAGAAGGCGTTGTAGCCGTAGCAGAGATCGGTGTAGCGGGCGCCGAACTTCCGGTTGACCAGGGCGCACAGCGCCCAGTTGCCGAGCCGGCGGATCGGCGTCATGTCGTCCGTGCCCCCGCCGTTGGCGAAGCGGGATCCCTTGGCGAAGTCGGCGCCGCCGACCAGCGCGGAGACGTAGGAGACGATCTCCTGGCCGTCGGCCGAGCCGTCCGCGTCCACCATGACGATGATGTCGCCGGTGCAGGCGGCGAATCCGCTGATGAGGGCGTCGCCCTTGCCCTTGCCGACCTGCTTGACGACCTTGACGTCGGGCCACAGTTCGCGGGCGACCCGAACGGTGTCGTCGGTGGAGTTTCCGTCGACGAGAACGACTTCGTGGATCCAGTCCGGAAGCGTCTTGAAGACGTAAGGGAGATTTTCCGCTTCGTTCATCGCGGGGATGACCACACTCACCGGCGGCGTGATCGCCAAATGCGAGGTGATCGCCTTGTATTGAGCTGCTATCAGGCTCTGGTCCGCGGTTTCTCGTCCGGTGTCGGCCGGGCGCAGGAATGAGCTCATGACGGTGTTTCCCTCTCGTCCGGTGGACCGCCCGCCCCCGGGCTGTCCGGTGGTCTGTCCGGTTCGAAAGGGGGGTCCTCACCCCTGTCCACACGGCAGCAACTGCCGCAGGGCATGGGTGAGTTGGCATCTCAAGCCGCGCGGCATCGCGACTCGGCGCACGCATGCGAACGCCGAGCACAGCACCCCCCTACCGCGCCCCGCTCCGGGACCATCGCGACGCTAGAGCCCTCCCCTGAGCCGCCTTGCATGATGGACCGATGCGGGTGAGATGTACGACGGTATTGATGAATGCGACTGTATGGCAAGTCCTGGATCGAGGGCTCCCCTTTCTGTTAATTGGCGAGCCTTCGACGGTCAGATACGGAACCGTCCCGATCGGATTTTCACAATCCGTTTGCCCAATGGTGCCATTGGGGTCCGATGAAACTTCTGGGAATTGCTGTGCGAATTCAATTCCGGTCTCTCGTTCGACCGGTCGTCGCCGCCGGCGCCCGGTGTTGCGGGGTGCATGATCCATCAGCTGGCCTGATTTCGACGGTCGCTGACAGGGCGTCGGGAAGATCTCGCCACTTCTTCTTGGCATGGACACTTCCAGCAGGGCCGATGCGCTGCTACTACCTGGTAATGCAGAGATCCTGCTACAGGGAGGTTCCATGAAACTGTCCCGATTCGCGGCATTCTCATCCTCACTCCTGCTCGGCGCCGTCCTCGCCCTCACCGGGGCGGGAGCCGCCCAGGCCGCCGAAACCGCAGCGCTCGACTACGTGGCGCTCGGTGACTCGTACTCCTCCGGCGTGGGGGCCGGGAGCTACGACAGCGCCAGCGGCGACTGCAAGCGCTCCACCAAGGCCTTCCCCGTCCTCTGGAAGAACGCGAACTCACCCTCGTCGTTCGCGTTCACGGCTTGCTCGGGCGCCCGAACGGGTGATGTCACGAGCGGTCAGCTCGGACCCCTCTCCACCGCCACCGACCTGGTCTCCATCACCATCGGCGGCAACGACGCCGGCTTCGCCGACGTCATGACGACCTGTGTCCTCCAGTCGGAGTCCACCTGCATCAACCGCGTGAATCAAGCCAAGGGCTATGTCGACACCACTCTGCCCGGCAAGCTCGACGCGGTGTATTCGGCCATCAGCGCCAAGGCACCCAACGCCCGGGTCGTCGTCCTCGGCTACCCGCGCTTCTACAAGCTCGGCGGCAGCTGCGTCGCCGGGCTGAGCGAGAACGAACGCGCCGCCATCAACGGCGCGGCCGACTACCTCAACGCGGCCACCGCCAAGCGTGCCGCCGACCACGGCTACACCTTCGCCAGCGTCGTGCCCTCCTTCACCGGGCACGAGATCTGCTCCGGCTCCGCCTGGCTGCACAGCGTCAACTGGCTCAACATCGGCGAGTCGTACCACCCCACGGCCGCCGGACAGTCCGGCGGCTACCTGCCCAGCTTCAGAGCTGTGGCGTAGCCGACCCTGTCGGGGAGGTGGCCCCGTCCGTCGGGGTCGCCTGCTCGCAGGTCACCGAGAACGACACCCAGTTCGAGCGGACCTCGACCGGCGCGCGCACCTCCAAGCGGATCCGGTCGCGACGCGTGTCGTCCGCCCGGTACGTCAGTTCGGTGTGCTCGATCCGCTTCTCCCGCGGGCCGTCCGCGGGGAACTCCAGCGTCCGCCAGTCCGCCGCCGAGCTCTCACCGCTCTCCGTCACCCAGCGGTACTCCACCGAGACGGGCGTACGCCCCACGGTGACCGCCGCGGCGAACGCCGGAGCCGAGGACTCCGGCGGCGGACAGGCGCCGCTGTAACTGCCCCGCAGGGCCCGTACATGCACCAGGACCGTCGGCGCCGGCGGTGGAGTGGTGTGCGTCGTGGGCGGGCTGGTCGTGGCGGTCGTGGTGGGGGAGCCCGTCGACGGGGTGCTCGTCGCGGGCGGACTCGTCGCCGGGGCACTGCTCGTGGGCCCGCCGCCCGGGTCCCTGCCCCCGTCCTGGTTCCGCAGCAGCGCGTACGTCAGTCCGCCCACGGCCAGCAGCAGGAGGGCGACCCCGGCGGCGAGCACGGTGCCAGCCCGGCTCGGGCGGTCCTGGGGCGACTGGCCCGGGCCCCGAGGGGGCGGGGGAGACGGAAGGGGCATGGGTGGAGTCGCCCCGGCTCCGGACCCGTCGCCGTCGACCGGACTGCCCGGCCGGTACGGCTCCGAGCGCACGGGCTCGGACCGTACCGGTCCTGAGCTCGTAGCCCCACCCGCGCCCACCAGCCTCAACTGCCGCTCCGCATCGGCCGCTTGGAGTCGATCCTGCGGCTCCTTGCGCAACAGCCCCTCGATCACGGGCGTCAGCGGACCCGCTCTGCGGGGCGGCGGAAGCTCCTCGTCCACCACGGCCCGCAGGGTGCTCAGCGGAGTGTCCTGACGGAAGGGCGAGTTGCCCTCCACCGCCGCATAGAGGAGCACGCCGAGCGACCACAGATCCGATGCCGGTCCCGGTGTACGGCCCAACGCCCGTTCCGGGGCGAGGAATTCGGGCGAGCCGACCAGCTCGCCCGTCATCGTGAGGTTGGAGGTCCCTTCCACCGCCGCGATGCCGAAGTCGGTCAGGACGACCCGTCCGTCGTTGGCGAGCAGCACGTTGCCCGGTTTCACGTCCCGGTGCAGCACCCCCGCCTCGTGCGCGGCGCGCAGCGCGGCCAGCACCTCGGCGCCGACGAGCGCGGCACGCTGGGGCGACATCGGGCCCTCCGCGTCCAGGACGTCGGAGAGAGTGAGACCGCGGATCAGCTCCATCACGATCCAGGGCCGGCCGTCCTCGGTGGCCACGTCGTACACCGTCACCACGTTGCGGTGCGCGATCCGGGCGGCCGCCCATGCCTCCCGCTCCAGGCGCGCGTAGAGCCGGTGCTCGTCGGCGCCGGCGAGGCCGGCCGGTGCGCGGACCTCCTTGACGGCGACGTCGCGGCCCAGGACCTCGTCCCTGGCCCGCCAGACGGTGCCCATGCCCCCTTGGCCCAGGACGTCGAGGAGTCGGTACCGCCCCGCGATCACGGTCATGGCGCGTCCCCATCCGTCGTCCACCGGTGGAGCATTTCTGCCCCCGCCCCGGGCACTTCGAACACCGCCCCGCGAGCCTGTGGTGATCTTGGTGTTGGAGATCACACTCCGTCAGGTGATCGCAGTCGACGCCCTTGCGTGCAGGATGGTTCGTGACGGTTCGGCAGGCGTTCAAGCGCTGTCCAACTCGCCCTGGAATCAGATGGATTCGGACAGTAACCGTCAACCCCCGTACGAGTGCGGTGAATCCTGCCGTCGGGATACACGAGTGTCACAGCGGGGCGATAGGGTTAACCTGCCCGGGCCGGGTGCCCTCGTTAGGGTGGGGAGTGACATGGAACAGATAGCAATGCGCAGCAGGCCGCGAGTGCCTGCCATCACATGCGGGAGCAGCGCGACCAGTTCGCGGCTCGACCGTCATCTGGCGGTGCTCGGCGGCCCCGTCGTGCCACAGCGCGAGGCGGCCGAGGCGACGCTTCTGATGCGGGAGCTGACGTCGCGCGACGTCGCGCACAGCCGCCGCAGCAAGAGCGCCCGCGTCTCGCTCTTCGCCCCCCTGCGGCGCCTGCGCCGCAGCCTCTTCGGCAGCAGGGGCTGACCTCAGGGAAGGGTTGTGGGCATACGTTCCGCAGGACGGAACGGGTGGGCACAACCCGAACGACGGCGTGCGCCCACCCCGACCACCCCGGCGTCCTGTCACGTCACGACTCGGTCCGCCCGTAGCGCTTGCAGCTCCTCGTGGGTGACCCCGAGTTCCCCGAGCACCGCATCCGTGTCCTCCCCCAAAGCCGGGATGCGGCCCATCGGGGCATTCGGTCCGTCCGGGAAGCACACCGGCGGCAGCAGCGTCCGCAGCTGTCCCGCCGGTGAGTCCACGGACCGCCACCGCTCCCGCGCCGCCAGCTGCGGATGCTCCGCCAGATCCGCCACCGTGTTCAGCCGCGCGCACGCGATCCCCGCCGCGTCCAGCCGCGCCAGCGCCTCCGCCGCCGTCAGCGGCGCCAGCGCGTCGGCCACCACCGCGTCCGTCTTCGCGCGGCCCGCCACCCGGGCCGTGTTCGTGGCGAAAGCCGGGTCGTACGCCAGGTCCGGCCGGTCCAGGACCTGTTCGGCGAGCCGACGCCACTCGCGGTCGTTCTGGACCGACAGCAGCACCAGGCTCCCGTCGGCCGTCGGATAGGCGTCGTACGGCGCGATGACGGCGTGCGCCAGACCCGTGCGCGCCGGGGCCGTGCCCCCGTGCATCCCGTGGTGCAGCGGATGCCCCATCCACTCGGCCAGCGAGTCGAGCAGCGACACCTCCACCGGCCCGCCCCGCCCGGTCGTCCCGCGCCGCACGAGCGCGGCGAGGACGCCCGCGTACGCGTACATGCCCGCCGCGATGTCGGCCGCCGGAATCCCCGACTTCACCGGCTGCTCCTCGGTCCCGGTCACCGACACCAGGCCCGCCTCGCACTGCACGAGCATGTCGTAGGCCCGTTTGTGGGCGTAGGGCCCACCCGGCCCGTACCCCGAGATGTCGACCGCGATCAGTCGCGGATACGCGGCGCAGAGCGTGGCCGCGTCCAGGCCGAGCCGGGCCGCCGCGCCCTGCGCCAGGTTCTGTACGAAGACGTCGGCGCCGGCCACCAGCCGGCGGACCAGGTCGAGCCCCCGCCCGTCCTTGAGGTCGACGGCCACCGACTCCTTGCCGCGGTTGCACCACACGAAGTGCGAGGCGAGCCCCCGTGCCGCCGTGTCGTACCCGCGGGCGAAGTCGCCGCCGTCGGGGCGCTCGATCTTGATGACACGGGCGCCCAGATCGGCGAGCTGACGGGTGGCGAAGGGGGCGGCGACGGCCTGTTCGACCGCGACGACCGTGATCCCCTCCAGGGGGAGTGGCTGAGTGCTCATGACAGCCCTGCCTACCCTGCGGACGGCGCCTTGTCACCGTCGCCCTCGTCACCGTCACCTCGTCACCGTCCCTCGCCCCGCGCAGGCGACGTCACCTGCGGGCGTAGCGCCGCACCGCCAGCGGGGCGAAGACCGCGACGAGTCCGAGCGACCAGAGCAGCGCCCCGGCCACCGGATGCGCCACCGGCCAGGCCGCGTCCGTCGGTACGGTCCCGTTGCCGAAGAGTTCCCGTACCGCCGTCGTGACCGCCGAGATCGGGTTCCACTCGGCGACCGTCCGAAGCCAGGGGGCCATGTTCTCGGTCGGGATGTACGCGTTGGAGAGCAGCGGCAGCATGAACGTGGCGCTGCCCAGCTGGCCGGCGGCCTCCTCGCTCTGCGAGGCGAGGCCGAGCAGGATGCCCACCCAGGTCGTCGCGAAGCGGAAGAGCAGCAGCAGGCCGAAGGCGCCCAGCGCCTCCAGGGCCGTGCCTTCGATGCGCCAGCCCATGGCGAGCCCGACGAGGATCATCGGGATCATGCCGACCGCGCTGGTCACCAGATCGGCGAGCGCCTGCCCCAGCGGCACGGCGGCCCGGCTGATCGGCATCGTCCGGAAGCGGTCCATCACACCCCGGTGCGAGTCCTGGGCGGCCTGGAACATCCCCGTCATGATCCCGCCCGCCGCCGTCGCCACGAGCAGACCGGGTACCAGATACGCCCGGTACTCGGCGCCCGGCATGGCGAGCGCGCTGCCGAAGACGTACCCGAAGAAGAGCAGGAAGACGATCGGCATCGTCTGCGTCATCACGACGATCGCCGGGGCGTGCCGGATCTTCTGCAGATGCCGGCCGAGGACGGCGGCTCCGTCGTGGACCAACGCGCTCATGCCACGAGCTCCTTCCGGTCGGTGAGGCGCAGGAACACCTCGTCGAGAGTGGGCGGACGCAGCGAGGCGTCGACGATGTGGACCCCGGCGGCGTCGATCTCGCGGACGATCCGGGGGAGGGTGAGGGTGCTGTCCGTGGTCACGGCACCGACCGTGCGCCGCTCGGCGTCCAGCGCGGGCGCGGAACCGGTCAGCTGGTCCAGTACGGCCGCCGCGGCGTCCAGGAGCGCCGGGTCGGCGACCACCACCTCCGCCCAACTGCCGATCATCGCCTTGAGTTCGGCGGGCGTGCCGCGGTGTGCGGCCCGGCCCTCGTCGATCAGCACGATGTCGTCGGCGAGCTGATCGGCCTCCTCCAGGTACTGCGTGGTCAGCAGCACGGTCGTGCCCTGGGACGCCAACCCCCGTACGGCGTCCCAGATCCCGTTCCGGCTGTGCGGGTCGAGCCCGGTCGTCGGCTCGTCGAGGAAGAGGACGCGCGGCGGTACGAGCAGGCTCGCCGCGAGGTCGAGCCGGCGCCGCATCCCGCCCGAGTACGTCCGGGCGGGCCGCCCGGCCGCCTCCGTGAGGCCGAACTGCTCCAGGAGTTCGGCCGCGCGGGCGCGCGGGGCGCGCAGCAGCTTCGCGAAGAGCCGCAGGTTCTCGGCTCCGGTGAGATCCCCGTCGACCGAGGCGGACTGCCCGGTGACCGCGATCCGCTTCCGTACCCCCGCCGGGTCGCGCGCCACGTCGCATCCCGCGACCCGCGCGCTGCCCGCGTCCGGGGCGACCAGGGTGGTGAGGACGCGGACGGCGGTCGTCTTGCCCGCGCCGTTGGGGCCGAGGACGCCGCAGACCGTGCCCTCCGGGACGGCCAGATCGAGCCCGCGCAGGGCATGGACGTCGCCGTATCGCTTCTGCAGACCCTCACTAAGTACAGCGTACGTAGTAGTCATGGCGTGACCATACCCCACTACGTACGCTGTACGTAACTACGATGGTGGGGAGGTGATGATCAATGGCGGGCCGAGCGGCCGAACCGGAAGTGATCTGGGCGCGCCCCGAGCGCACGGGCCGTGGCCCGAAACCGGCGTACAGCAGGGCCGACATCGTGGCGGCCGCGGTCCGCCTCGCCGACGCGGACGGGATCGACGCGCTCTCGATGCGCCGGATCGCGGCCGACATCGGCTGCGGCACGATGTCGCTCTACAACTACGTGCCGCGCAAGGAGGATCTGTACGAGCTGATGGTCGACGCCGTCAGCGGCGAGTACGACCTCCCCGACCCTCCGAGCGGGGACTGGCGCGCGGACATGTTCCACGTGGCCCGCGAGGCCCGGGGCATCCTGCGCCGCCACCCCTGGGTGATCAGGCTCATGACGACCGCGTACGCCTCAGGCCCCAACGCCCTGCGCTTCCTCGAAGGGTGTCTGGCCTGCCTGGACGGCCTCGACGTGCCAGGCGGCACGAAGATGGAGCTGATCGCGACGGTCAACGGCACCGTGATGACGATCGTCGCCAATGAACTCGCCCTCGCCGAGCGCGCCCGAGGACTGCCCTGGTCCGAGGAGCAGGAGCAGGCCGTGCGCGGGGCCTATCTGATGGGGCAGCTCGCGGGCGGCGCATACCCGAGGGTGGCCGCGGTGTTCGGCGCGGCCGGGGTCGAAAGCCTCGACCCCGAGGAGATCTTCGACCGGACGCTGGGGCGGGTACTCGACTCGTTCGTCGCCTGAGTCCGCTCAGAGCAGCGCGAACTGGCCCTCCGGGCCCTCCTCCTGATGGTCCAGTACCGAGGCGGGGCGGCGGGCCGCGTCCGGCACGGGCAGGACGCCCGCCTCCCGCAGCGCGGCCCGGGTCAGCCGCGGCCCGTCCGCGAGCGCCTCGCACTCCCGGTCCTGCCCGGCGAGCAGCGCGAGAACGGTGATGAGCTCCAAGAGCTCCGAGGTCCACTCCTGCGGCCAGGCCGCCGGGCCGATCGCCTCCAGACCGCCGTGTTCGGCGGGCGCGGTCCGGTGCGCGAACCACTGCTCCAGCATCCGTACGCCTCCGACGTGGAAGCCCCACGCCTCGGCCGGGACGGGCGAGATCCTGCCGTCGTCGAGGGTCAGGGTCTCCTCCCCGGGCTCGTACGCGAGGGTGGTCGGCCGCGCCGGGATCGGCGCCCGGACGTAGGGGCGCCGGCCGCCGGGCAGGCGGGGCCGCTCGCCGCCGCGGGCGCCCCGCAGCTGGACGTCCGTCAGCCGCCGGCCGAGCTCCACGCCCGCGACCCAGGCGTCCCCGTCCGCCGGAAGCGGGACGCGGCAGCCGGCGGATGAGGGGCGGGCGGCCGCCACGGCCCAGGCCAGTACCTCCTGGGCGGTGACCTCACGCCCGTACCGCTCGCTCAGCAGCGGAAGCAGACCGGGGGCGACGTTCGGCTCCTCGCCCCCGGGGCGGCGGAAGAGCGGACGGATCCGCCCGGGCCGGCCGGCAGGGGAGCGGCCGGCGGGCAGCGCCGCGGTCACCAGGAGCGCGGGACCGGCCGCTCCCGGCACGTACCCCTGCTCGACGGCGAAGAGCTGGTGGTCGTCGGCGACCCGCCACAGTTCCGGGCGGGCCGTGTCGATGAGGCGGTGATCGGGGAGCAGCCACTGCTCGTCGAAGGGGCCGTGGGCCAGCCGCACCGGCTCCGGGCACGGCCCGGACTCACGGGCGAACCGGACCGTGCCGGTCCGCTGCCCGGGCAGGGCGGCGACCGAACTCGACGGCGTGCGGGCCCGGCTGGGCCGGAAGAGCTCCTCGCGCTCGGCTCCCTCGGCCCCGATCAGGCGGGCCCAGCGCGCCCGCAGCGTACGGACATCGGGCGCCACGATCCAGGACCGGCCGAGCCGCAGCGGCGCGACGGACCACGGCATCAGCTCGTCCAGGAGGGGCGCGTCGTCCAGCGGTACGTCTTCGGTCACGCCCCGCATGCTAATGACGGGCTCATTGTGCTTCCACCGTGACCGTGAAGGAGAACCGGTCGCCGCGGTAGCGGATCCGGGCCACGTCCACCACCCGGCCGTCCTCGTCGTAGGTCACGCCCGTGTAGTGGAGGATCGGCGAGAGCAGCGGCACCTCGAGGAGCGCCGCCGTCTCCGGGTCGGCGAGGCGGGCCTCGACGGTGTCCGTGATCCGGCTGATGCGGACCCCCATCACGTCCCGCAGCACCTTGGTCATCGGCCAGCGCTCCAGATCGGCCGGATCGAGACCGGCCGCGACCTCGGGACGTACCGCGTTCTGCGCCCAGTTGGTCGGCTCGCCGCTCTCCCCGTCGCGCCGCAGCCGCCGGTATGCGACGACCTCCGTCACATCGGGGAAGTACTCGGCCAGCTCGCCCGGCACCGGCTCGGCGCCGTGACCGAGGACGGTGGTCCGCTCGCCGGACTGCTGGGCCACGATCGCGTCGATCGAGCCGAGCAGCCGGCGCGGGGTGGAGCGCCGGGCGCCCGGCTCGATGAACGTGCCGCGCCGTCGGTGTCTGCTGATCAGGCCCTCCTCCTCCAGCTCCTTGAGGGCCTGGCGCATGGTCAGCACGCTCACGCCGTAGTGAGCGGCGAGCTGCTCCTCGGTGGGCAGCCGCAGCGAGGCGTCGGGCGTGCGGCCCAGTATGGAGGCGCGCAACGACTGCGAGACCTGATACCAGAGCGGCAGCTTGCGGTTCAGGACCAGCGAGTCGGGAGCGAAGGCGGTCACGGCGTTCTCCGTACGACGACTACGAGACTCGACGGCTACGAGGCTCGGGCGGCCACGAGGCTCGACGGCTACGAGACTCTACGGCCGGAAGTGGCGCTCCAGACCCTGCCATACGTCGTCGTAGCCCTTCTGCAGATGGTCGGCGGCCGCGGCCTGGCCGGTGGCGGTGACGGGCCAGCGGGTCTCGAACATGAAGGCCAGACCGTCGTCGATCTTCTGCGGCTTCAGCTCGGCGGCGCTCGCCTTGTCGAAGGTCTCCCGGTCGGGTCCGTGCGCGGACATCATGTTGTGCAGCGAGCCGCCGCCCGGGACGAAGCCTTCCGCCTTGGCGTCGTAGGCGCCCTCGATCAGGCCCATGTACTCGCTCATCACGTTGCGGTGGAAGTACGGCGGGCGGAAGGTGTCCTCGCCGACCAGCCAGCGCGGCGCGAAGACCACGAAGTCGACGCCCGCGAGGCCGGGGGTGTCGGACGGCGAGGTGAGGACCGTGAAGATCGACGGGTCCGGGTGGTCGTACGTGATCGACCCGATGACGTTGAAGCGGTGCAGGTCGTAGACGTACGGGGTGTGATTGCCGTGCCAGGCGACGACATCGAGCGGGGAGTGGCCGTAGGTCGCCGACCAGAGGTTGCCGCAGTACTTGTTGACGACCTCGACCGGGCCCTCGGTGTCCTCGTAGGCGGCGACGGGCGCGCGGAAGTCGCGGGCGTTGGCGAGGCCGTTGGCGCCGATCGGGCCGAGGTCGGGGAGCTGGAACGGCGCCCCGTAGTTCTCGCAGACGTACCCGCGGGCGGTCTCGTCCAGGAGCTCGACACGGAAGCGGACACCGCGGGGGATCAGCGCGACCTCGCCGGGGCGGGCGGCGAGCAGGCCCAGCTCGGTGCGGAGCAGGAGGCCGCCGCGCTCGGGGACGATCAGCAGCTCGCCGTCGGCGTCGCTGAAGACCCGGTCCATGGAGGCGTTCGCGTGGTACAGGTGCACGGCCATGCCGGCGCGCTGGGTGGCGTTGCCGTTGCCGCCGAGCGTCCACAGGCCGGCGAGCCAGTCCGTGCCCGGCGCCGGGTCGGGCAGCGGGTTCCAGCGCAGCCGGTTGGGGTCGGGGACGGTCTCGGTGAAGGGCGCGGACCGCAACGAGCCGTTGTCGATCCGGGTGAACGACGGGTGCGCGGCCGAGGGGCGGATGCGGTAGAGCCACGAGCGGCGGTTGTGCGCGCGCGGCTCGGTGAAGGCGCTGCCGCTGAGCTGCTCGGCGTAGAGACCGAGGGGTGCGCGCTGCGGTGAGTTACGGCCGTGCGGCAGTGCGCCGGGCACGGCCTCCGAGCTGTGCTCGTTGCCGAAGCCGGTGCTGTACGTCAGCGCCTCGGCCGTCTTTCTGGCCTGCTCGGTGGCCTGTCCCATCGCCTGCCCCGTCGCCTGTTCCGTGGTCATCGCCCGCTCCTGTCTGAGCCCGCAAGGGAATCCTATGGATGACCGTAGGATTCCGCGACCGCTCGCGTCAACGGGGTCTCGGTTCGACGTGATCCGTGCAGAGGGGGTTCCAAAAGATGAACATTGCTCTACTCTCACGCGCATGTCGTGGACCCGCAGGCTCCTTGTCGCGCTCTCGGTCGTTCTCGCGGCGCTCGCCGCCGCCCTTGTCACCGCCCCCGGGGCCCAGGCCCACGAGGAACGGCCCGTCACGTTTCCCGACGGCTCCGGCAGCGTGCCGGCGCTGCGCACCGGGGAACCCGATCTCCTGGTCTGCAAGACCGACCGGGCCGACTTCACCCGCCGGGTGTCGGGGTTCCCGGCCGAGGTGAAGGCCCGGAACCTGGCCCTCTTCGACCGGTGCGCCCGCAGCGGCTACCGGCATCTGCAACAGGCCGTCGACGCCGTCGACCGGCCCGGCATGACCATCGCCGTCCTGCCCGGCCTCTACGAGGAGGAGCCCTCACAGCCCGCGCCGGTCGGGGCCTGCGCCGCGCTGAAGGCGCCCGAGTCCGCGCTCGGGTACCAGATCCTGTCGTACGAGCAGCAGAAGCAGTGCCCGCACAACCAGAACCTGGTCGCGATCCTCGGCAAGAAGAACCTCCAGATCGAGGGCACCGGTGCCTCGCGCCTCGACGTCGTCATCGACGCCAAGTACACCAAGCTCAACGCCATACGGGCCGACGAGTCCGACGGGATCTACTTCCGCAACTTCACCGCCCAGCGCACCACCTTCAACTCGCTGTACGTGCTCGCGGGCGACGGCTTCGTCATCGACAACGTGCTGACCCGGTGGAACGACGAGTACGGATTCCTGACCTTCGCCTCCGACCACGGCCTGTACAAGAACTGCGAGTCGTACGGAAACGGGGACTCCGGCATCTACCCCGGCTCGGCCTCCGACATCAACGACGACCGCGGCTACGACGTCCCGCGCTACTCCATCGAGATCACCGGCTGCCGCAGCCATCACAACATGGTCGGCTACTCCGGCACGGCGGGGGACTCGGTCTACGTCCACGACAACGAGTTCGACCACAACATGGGCGGCGCGTCGATGGACTCCGCCTTCCCCGGCCACCCCGGACTCCCGCAGAACCACGCCCGCTTCGAGCGCAACCTGATCCACGACAACAACCAGAACTACTACCGGTACGTCGCCGACGGGACCTGCGCCAAGCCGCCCGTGGAGCGCGGCTACGAGCAGGGCGTCGTCTGCCCGCAGATCTCCATGCCGCCCGGCACCGGCATCATCACGGCCGGCGGCAACTGGAACCTGTACGAGGACAACTGGGTGTACGGGCACCAGCGTGCCGCCTTCTTCCTGAGCGCCGTCCCCGCCTTCATCCGCGGCGAGTCGGCCTGGGGCAAGCAGACCGACACCTCCCACCACAACCGCTACGCCGGCAACCACCTGGGCATCGACAAGTCGGGCGCCTCTCGCCCCAACCGCACGGACGTGTGGTGGGACGGCCAGGGCGGCGGCAACTGCTGGCAGTCCGAGGGGAAGGCGTCCCGGGCGTCGACCCCCGGAGCGCTGCCCGAGTGCGGGGCGCGCCGGGGAGAGGTCTCCGGGAACACCGACCGGCTCGTGGGTGAACCGGCCAAGCTGGCCCACCTCCTCGTCTGCGCCGACTACAACGTCCAGGCGCGGCGGCTGCCGGCGGGCTGCGACTGGTACGGGGCGCGCGGGATACAGCGCGTCGAGACCCAGCTCGCCCTGGGGATCGCGGTCGTCCTCGCCCTGGTCGGCGGCGTCCTGTGGTGGCGCAGGCTCCGCGGCAACCGGCTCGCGGGCGCGGCGACCCTCGTGGGCCTCGCGGGCCTGGCCCTGGACGTGGTCGGCTCCACCCTCGGCCTGGCCTCCGGCCCCCTTCCCGCCCTGGCGCTGCTCCTGATCGGCGCCTGGTGGACGGCGCTCGGGCTGATGCTGCGGCCGGCGCGCCCCGCCTTCGCCTGGACCACCCTCGCGCTCGGCGCCCTCACCCTCCTCGACGCCTTCGACAAGGCCGTCCTGATGATCCCCTGGATCCCCCTGAGCCCGGCGTGGCTGCGCGGGCTGCTCGCGGTGGTGTGGGTCCTGTGGGCGGTGATCGCGGCGGGCCGCCGGACGCCCGGGGGAGCGGGCGACCCGGAGCCGACCCCGGATCCCGGCCCGGCACCGGTGGCCGCGTCCGCGCGCGAGGCGTCCGCCGGAGACGCATCGTGAGCCGGCAGCCCGCAGCGGCGGCCCTCCGCGCCGGAGCGGCGCCGGCGCCGCCCTCCGGGCATGAACCGGATCGGGCCGTCCGGACCGGGTCCACGTCCGGCGCCGCGGCCGCCTCCGGTTCCGCCTCGGCCGACCGGTCGGCCGCCCAGACGCCCACGGCCGGCGCCTTCGCCGCCCGGGCCGATGGGGCAGGGCGGGTGCCGGTGTCGGTTGCCGGGCCAGAGTCTTCTGTCCGGCTGCCTGGGGCTGCGCCCGACTCCGTAGACGCGGAGGGGCGGCCTTCCGGCCGTTGCGCGGGGCGCCGTCGGGTCGGTGTCCTCGTCGGCGTCGTCGTCGCCGTGGTGCTGGCCGCCGTCGGGTGTGGCGGCCGGGCCACCACGCACCACAAGCCGGGCACCGGTCACCAGGAGGCGACCGGCGGCAGCGGCACGCTGCTCGCGGCGAAGGACGAGCGCGGGCACCGGCTGAGGGAGGTGCCCGCCGCGGGCGCCCCCGCCGTCCGGATCGATCCGCGCCCCGACACCGAGGGCGGCTGGAACATCCACCTGGCCGTGGAGCGGTTCCGCTTCACCCCCGAGAGCGTCGGCGGCGCCGCGATCCCCGGCCGGGGATACGCCCGGCTGCTCGTCGACGGCAAGGAGGCCGGACGGGCCTACGGCCCCTGGCACCACATCCCGGCCGGTGCCCGCACCGTGACCGTCCGCCTCCACGCCGACGACCACACCGTCTGGGCCGTCGCCGGCAAGCCGGTCGAGGCCACCGTCCGCCTCGGCCCGACGAACGCCCCGGCCCCGACGCCCACGACCGCCCCCGGCCGGACCGTCGAGATCACCGTCACCGGCACCTCCGTCCAACCGCCTCCCTCCCGCGTCGAGTTTAAGAAGGGCGAGCGCCTCACCCTTCGTGTCACCAGCGACCGCGCCGACACCCTCCACGTCCACGGCTACGACCGTGAACTGCCCCTCGCCCCCGGCAAGCCCGCCTCCCTCACCCTGACCGCCGACCGCACGGGACTCTTCGAGGTCGAGACCCACGGGTCCGGACTCCTGCTCACCCAACTCGTCGTCCGATGACCGCTCCCGCGCACCTCCTCGCCCACGGCGTCGGCTCCCAGCACGACCTCCCCCTCTCGCCCTTCTACGCCTACGCCGGCGCGTTCGCCGCGCTCTTCGTCTCCTTCCTCGGCCTCGGCCTGCTCTGGTCCTCCTCCCGCTTCCGCGGCGACCGGGCAGGCCGCCCCCTGCCCGCCGCCCTCCAGCGCCTCGCCGACGCCCCGGCCACCCGCACCGCCCTCCGTCTCCTCGGCGTCGCCGCCGCTCTCACTGTCCTGCTCCAGCTCCTCCTCGGGCCCGACGACCCCGACCGCAACCCCGCCCCCGGCGCCGTCTACGTCCTGCTCTGGGTCGGCCTCGTCCCCGCCTCCCTCCTCCTCGGCCCCGTCTGGCGCCTCCTCAACCCCCTGCGCACCCTTCACGCCCTGCTCCCCACACCCCGTGACCCCCGCCCGATCCCCGCCGGCCTGGGCATCCGCCCCGCCGCCGCCGGACTCCTCCTCTTCGCCTGGCTCGAACTCGCCGCCCCCGACCCCGCGTCCACCACCACCCTCCTGACCTTCCTCGCCGTCCTCACGGCCACCGGCCTGCTCGGCGCCGCCCGCCACGGCCCCGACTGGTTCGCCCACGCCGACCCCTTCGAGGTCTACTCCTCCCTCCTCGCCCGGCTCTCCCCGCTCGGCCGCCGCGCCGACGGCCGGCTCGTCCTGCGCTCGCCCTTCGACGGCCTCGACTCCACCCCGCAGACCCCCGGACACGTCGCCACCGTCTGCGTCCTCCTCGGCTCCACCGCCTACGACGGCATCTCCGACAACCCCCGCTGGATCACCACCCTCCAGACCTCACCGCTCGGCCCGACCACCACCGCCACCCTCGGTCTTCTCGCCGCCGTCGCCCTCGTCGCCGCCCTCTACGCCCTGTGCGCCGGCACCCTGCGCCTGATGTCCCGGACACTCACCCACCCCCTCACGTCCTTCGCCCACTCCCTCCTGCCGATCGCCCTCGGCTATCTCGTCGCCCACTACTTCACACTCTTCGTCACCGAAGGACCACGTACCGTCATGATGGCAGCGGGCACTGACAACGCCCTGGCACCCGCCCCGCCCCTGACTCCCGGCGGCCTCGCCACCCTCCAGGTCGCCGCGATCGTCACCGGCCACGTCCTCGGCGTCGTCGCCGCCCACGACCGCTCCGTGCGCCTCTTCCCGCCCGCCCGCGCCGTGGCCGGCCAACTCCCGCTGTTCGCGCTGATGATCGCGTACACCCTGGGCGGAATCGGCCTGCTCATCGCCTGACCCGCTCGCGACCTGACCCGCTCGCGACCGAACCCGCTCACCGCCGGACGTGCCCACCGCCCGACCCGCACATCGCCCGACCCGATCAGGACCGGAGCGGCATCATGGACCCCGTGCCCCAGCCTCCCCAGCCTTCCCTCCGCCGCACGCCCGTCCAGCAGCGCAGCGCCGAGCGCCTCGCCCGGATCCTCGACGCCTGTGCCGAACTGCTCGACGAGACCGGCTACGAGCAGCTGAGCACCCGCGCCGTCGCCGTCCGCGCGGGCGTCCCCATCGGCTCCGTCTACCGCTTCTTCGGCAACAAGCGCGCCATGGCCGCCGCCCTCGCCCAGCGCAATCTCGACCGCTACGCCGAGCGGATCGACGCCCGGCTCGCCGCGGCCCGGCGCGTCGACGCGTACAGCGCGATCGACGGCGTCCTGGACGAGTACATCGCCATGAAGCGCACCGTCCCCGGCTTCGCGCTCGTCGACTTCGGCGTCCCGGCTCCCCCCGTCGACGAAGGATCCGGCGAGGACCCCAACCACCTCGTCGCCGACCGTCTCTGCGGGCTGCTCGCCACCCATCTCGGCCGCACCGCCGACGACGTCCTGCGGCGCAAGGTGCTTGTCGGCGTCGAGGCGGCCGACGCGCTGCTCCAACTCGCCTTCCGTACCGACCCGTCGGGGGATCCCGGGCTCGTCGCCGAGACCCGCGAGCTGCTCTACGCCTACCTGGCGCCCTCGCTGTCCTGACGCACGCCGTCCCGGCCCTCCCCACCGTGCGTACCGGTCGGTATGCTCTCTGGTGCCCGCGCGCCACCGCCGCCGCCCCAGGGAGCCCGTCATGCCCACCGCCCTGCGTATCTGCCCGCTCTGCGAAGCCACCTGCGGGCTGACCCTCACCCTCGACGGCACCCGTGTCACCGGCGCCCGCGGAGACCGCGACGACGTCTTCAGCCAGGGCTTCATCTGCCCCAAGGGCGCCTCCTTCGGCGAGGTCGACGCCGACCCGGACCGGCTCACGGGGCCCCTCGTCCGCAAGGACGGCACCCTCCAGGAGGCCACCTGGACCGAGGCGTTCGACACCATCGCCGCCCGGATCCGGCCCCTGGTCGAGGCGTACGGACCGAACGCGGTGGGCATCGCCCTCGGCAACCCGAACGTCCACACCATGGCCGGCGCCCTCTACCCGCCCCTGCTGATCGGCGCCCTGCGCACGCGGAACCTCTTCACCGCCTCCACGCTCGACCAGATGCCCAAGCACGTCTCCAGCGGACTGCTCTTCGGCGACCCCTTCGCCATCCCCGTGCCCGACCTGGACCGCACCGCCCATCTCCTGATGCTCGGCGCCAACCCCCTGGACTCCAACGGCAGTCTCTGCACCGCCCCCGACTTCCCCGGCAAGCTCAAGGCGCTGCGCAGGCGCGGCGGCACCCTCACCGTCGTCGACCCGCGCCGCACCCGCACGGCGCGACTCGCCGACCGCCATGTCGCCATCCGCCCCGGCGCCGACGCCCTCTTCCTCGCCGCGCTCGTCCACACCCTCTTCGCGGAGGGCCTCACCGACCTCGGCGCGCTCGCCGACCACGTCGAGGGAGTCGAGGAGGTACGGAAAGCGGTACGGGACTTCACGCCCGAGGTCGTCGCCGCCGCCTGCGACCTGGACGCCGCCACGATTCGCACCGTCGCCCGCGAACTGGCCGCCGCGCCCTCGGCCGCCGTCTACGGCCGCATGGGCAGCTCCACCGTCGCGTACGGCACCCTCGCCAACTGGCTCGTGGACGTCCTCAACGTCCTCACCGGCAACCTCGACCGCCCCGGCGGCGCGCTCTTCCCGCTCTCCGCCACCGCACCCGCGCCCCGTCCGGCCGGACCGGGCAAGGGCTTCGCGCTCGGCCGCTGGAGCAGCCGCGTCTCCGGCCACCCCGAGGCCAAGGGCGAGTTCCCGATGGTCGCCCTCGCCGAGGAGATCGAGACCGAGGGCGAGGGTCGCATCCGCGCCGTGATCACCGTCGCCGCCAACCCCGTCCTGTCCGCACCCGACGGGAGGCGCCTCGACGCCGCCCTCGGCGCCCTGGACTTCATGGTGGCCGTCGACCCGTACCTCAACGAGACCACCCGCCACGCCGATGTCGTGCTGCCCCCGCCGCCGCCGTCGCAGAGCGCCCACTTCGACTTCGCCTTCAACGGCTTCGCCGTCCGCAACCAGGCCCGGTTCACGCCGGCCGCCGTCCCTCTGGAAGAGGGACGCATGGACGAGTGCGAGATCCACGCCCGACTGATCCTCGCCGTGTCGGATTGGGGTCCCCCCTGCTCGAGCGAAGCCGAGAGCTTGGGGAAGCACGGCGCCACGCCCTCCGCCGTCGACGACCTCGCCATCGACACGACCCTCGCCAAGGCCGTCATCCAGGAGCACTCGCCCGTCCACGGCGCCGACCCCAAGGCCGTCGCGGCGCGGCTGAGCGGCGCCACCGGGCCCCTGCGGCGCCTCGACATGATGCTGCGCCTCGGCCCGTACGACCTCACCCTCGACGACCTGCTCCAGGCACCGCACGGCATCGATCTCGGGCCCCTGAAGCCCCGCATCCCCGCGCTGCTCAAGACCCGCAGCGGCCGCGTCGAGCTGCTGCCCGCGCCGATCGCCGCCGACCTGCCCCGGCTGCGCGCCGCCCTCGACGCCGGACCCGGCGGACTCGTACTCGTCGGCCGGCGGCACCTGCGGTCCAACAACAGCTGGCTGCACAACGCGCCGTCCCTCAACAGCGGCTCCAACCGGTGCACCCTCCAGATCCACCCGGACGACGCCGACCGCCTCGGCCTCGCCGACGGAAAGCCCGCCCGCATCACGTCCGAGGGCGGCGAGCTGGAGGTCGAGGTGGAGATCACCGACACCGTACGGAACGGGGTGGTGAGCCTGCCGCACGGCTGGGGCCACGACCGCGCGGGCACCCGCCTCGCGGTCGCCGCCGCCCGTCCCGGCGTCAACGTCAACCAGCTCCTCGACGGCACCCGGCTGGACCCGCTGTCCGGTACCGCCGTGCTCAACGGCTTCCCCGTGGAGCTGGCGCCCCTCCCGTGACCTGGGGTTTTGCTCGTATTGCTCACGCGTCAACATCTTGTTAACGGCTGAAGAGGGCACCTAACGTCATCCGAACCGCCGCACCGTGGGAGTCCTCCCGGTGGGAGTTCAAAGGTGAACGTGAGGTGTCCTCCATGCTGACCGTCCTCGGCTTCGCCATGATCGCGACCTTCCTGGTCCTGATCATGATGAAGAAGATGTCGCCGATCGCGGCACTCGTGCTGATCCCCGCGCTGTTCTGCGTCTTCGTCGGACAAGGAGCCCAGCTGGGCGACTACGTCCTCGAAGGCGTCGGCAAGCTGGCGCCCACCGCGGCGATGCTGATGTTCGCCATCGTCTACTTCGGCGTGATGATCGACGTCGGCCTCTTCGACCCGATCGTCCGGGCGATCCTGCGCTTCTGCAAGGCCGACCCGGTCCGTGTGGTGGTCGGTACGGCGGTGCTGGCCGCGATCGTCTCGCTCGACGGCGACGGCTCCACCACCTTCATGATCACGGTCTCGGCGATGTATCCGCTCTACAAGCGGCTCGGGATGAGCCTGGTCGTCATGACCGGTGTGGCCGCCACCGCCAACGGCGTCATGAACACCCTGCCCTGGGGCGGCCCCACCGCCCGCGCCGCGACCGCGCTCAAGGTGGACGCGGCCGACATCTTCGTCCCGATGATCCCGGCGCTCGGTGTGGGACTGCTCTTCGTCTTCGCCCTCGCGTACGTCCTCGGCCGCCGCGAGCGCAAGCGCATCGGCTACCTCACCCTGGACGAGGTTCTGGTCACGGAGACCGAGACGGTCCTGGTGAAGGCGGGCGGCGGTACCGACACGCCGAAGGCGTCCGGTGGCTCCGGTGGCTCCAGTGGCTCCGACGGACAGTCCGGTGGTGCCTCCGTGCCGCCCGAGGGTGCCGACGAGGGCTTCCAGGGTCTCGACCCGAACCGTCCGACGCTGCGGCCGAAGCTCTACTGGTTCAACGCCGGTCTCACCGTCGCGCTGCTCACCGCGATGATCCTCGAGCTGCTGCCGATCCCGGTGCTCTTCCTGCTGGGCGCCGCGCTCGCGCTCACCGTCAACTACCCGAACATGGCCGACCAGAAGGCCCGCATCGCGGCCCACGCCGACAACGTCCTCAACGTGGCCGGCATGGTCTTCGCTGCGGCCGTGTTCACCGGCGTTCTCACCGGTACGGGCATGGTCAAGCACATGGCCGACTGGGTCGTGGGTGCGATCCCCGACGGCATGGGCCCGCACATGGCCCTGGTCACCGGTGTGCTCAGCCTTCCGCTGACGTACTTCATGTCGAACGACGGCTTCTACTTCGGCGTCCTGCCGGTCCTCGCGGAGGCGGGCGCGGCCCATGGCGTGTCGCCGCTGGAGATCGCCCGCGCCTCGATCGCCGGCCAGGCCCTGCACATGTCGAGCCCGCTGGTGCCGGCCGTGTACGTCCTCGTCGGCATGGCGAAGGTGGAGTTCGGCGACCACACCCGGTTCACGGTGAAGTGGGCCGCGCTGACCTCGCTGGTCGTGCTGGCGGCGGGGATCCTCTTCGGCGTCATCTGACGCCCGGCCACAGGCCCCGGTCACCCCGCGGTGACCGGGGCCTTCGGCTGTCCGGGGGATTCGGGGACGAGCGCGGCGTTGCGCGCACCCTGAGTAGTGGTCATGTAACTGATAGTCAGATTATCGGTTGATCCGTCCGACGTCTTCATGACTGGAGGAACCCCCGCATGACCGCTCTTGCTGTCCGCCCCCTGCTCTCCGCCGCCGTTGCGACCCTCGCCCTCAGCGCTGTCGCGCTGGCCGGTGCGCCCGCCGCCTACGCGGCCCCCGGAGACGACGGCGATATCAAGGTCCACCGGGAGGGCACCGTCGAACCCGACCAGAGCAACCACCCCCAGGTCTGCAGGTTCCACTTCGCTGCCTTCAACTTCAACGACCTCACGGAGATCCACTGGGACATCTACAACCAGCCGCCGGGGACTCCTCCCGCCGTCCGGTCGGGCGACATCGCCCTCGACTCGTCATTCAACGGCTACTCCCCCGACATGTCGCTCCCCAACGGCATGTACAAGGTCGAGGTGACGTGGCCGGGCCAGTCGGGTGCCAAGAAGAGCAAGGTGTTCCGGGTCGACTGCAACGGCACGCCCACCAGCCCGCCCACCACCAGCGCCCCGCCCACCACCGCGCCGCCCACCACCAAGCCGCCCACCCACGCGCCGCCCACCCACGGCGGCAACGGCCACCACAAGCCGCCGCACGGCCCCGTCGGAGCGGGCGGCGGCGGATCCGCCGACACCATCGCCGCTGACGACAGCTCCGCCTTCGGTGTCGGGACCGCCGTCGCCGCAGGACTCGCCGGCACGGCCGGCCTGATCCTCATCCGTCGGTCGCGCCGCCGCACCGATGGCGCCGCGTAGGTCCCGCTACACGCGCAGGCAGCGCCGCCTCCTCCGGCTCACCCGGACGGTGGTGGTGACCCTGTCGCTGGTCGTCGGCGGCATCTGGTGGGCCCAGGACGAGGAACCGTCCGGCCCACCGATCGCCGCCGGCCCCGCCGCGCACGGGGCGGCGGCGGAGTCCGCCGCCGCCCCGGCCGTTCCGGGGCAGCACCCCGACCAGAAGCCCAAGGCGCAGCCCCGGCCCACGCCCCCGGCCAAATCCAAGCCCAAGCCCAAGCCGAAGGCTGCGCCCGAGCCCAAGCCGCCGCCCGCGCCCCTGGCTCGCTCGCGCGCCACCAAACTCGCCATCCCGGCGATCACCATCGAGGCCCCGGTCGTCGGCCTGGGACTCGACCGGTCCGGACAGCTCGGGACCCCGCCGGCCGACAACCCCCGGATCGTCGGCTGGTACGAGGACGGCCCCACCCCGGGCGAACGCGGCACGGCGATCGTCGTCGGCCACCGCGACACCCGCACGGGGCCCGCCGTCTTCATCAACCTCGACTCGCTCAGCCCGGGGAACACCGTCCGTGTCGCGCGTGCCGACGGCCGGGTCGCCGTCTTCACGGTCGACAAGGTCCGCACCTACACGAAGGAGCGGTTCCCCGACAAGGAGGTGTACGGCTCCACCGGGCGCCCCGAACTGAGGGTGCTCACCTGCGGCGGCTCCTTCGACCCCAAGACGGGGTACGAGTCGAACGTCGTCGTCTTCGCCCACCTCACCGATGTCGCCCGGGAGATCTGACCCGGGCGCCACCCGCCGTTCCACGGGCCCGCGCCACCCGACGCGCGCCCACGGATACGGCAGTTCCGCCGCCGCCGTGTCGACCCCCTCCGCCGCCTCCCGTACGCGGCCGAGGGCCGCCGGCGCGGCGGCGTGCGCGGTGTGCGCCTCCGTCTCCGCGAGCCGCTCCCCGGCCCGCCCCGCCGGCACGACCTCGGCGGCCGCCACCGCGGCCGCCTCCTAGGGCCTGTCCGGCGGATCATGGCCGGGGCCGCGACGCCTGGCACGGCACTCCCCCGTAGCCCTTCGGGCACGGGAGGTGCCCCCACGCCGCGTTGCCGAAACGACTGAATAGCTCCGCTATTAAGGCGCTCCGGCGCCTTGCGATGCGTCCCCTAGGCCCAGGGGCCTGGGGAGACCCCATGCACCAGACGCCGCGGCCTATCCGGCCCTGATCCGCCGGACAGGCCCTAGGCGCGCCCGCACGCCAGTTGGGCCCAGGCCGACAGATGCGCCGTCCCCCCTGCGCCGCGTGCGGGCACGGGAGAGGTCGGCCCGGCCGGGCGAGGACGACGAAAGAACGTGGCGTCCTCGGGCCGCGGCCGTCACGGGGAGCGCGGCCCAGGCGGTGGATCTGCGATGCATGGGGGTGGCTCCTCCATCGCTGGTACGGGGGAAGCCGGCGCCCCGCTCCCCTTTGATCTCGGGGGAACGTGCGTGGGGTGGCGGGGCGGGCTCTGCCGGGACGCTAGAACTGGTCCGTTACTGGGGAGTTACTGAGCCTCGGACATCCCGGGACCCGCCACCGGGCCCGGCCCCCGAACGAGAGGGACGTGCACATGCCCATCCGCCTGCCGGCCACCCGTACCCGTGTCGCCATCGCCACCGCTAGCCTCCTGCTCGCGGTCGGCGCCCCCGCCGCGTACGCCACCCTCGGCGAGGACACGAGCCCGCGGACCGCCCTCACGGCGCAGACGCGCGGCAAGGCCTACGTCGAGACCCGGCTGTTCTTCGGGACGGAGCGCCCCGACGGCGGCCCGGCCGTCACCGACGAGCAGTTCATGGCCTTCGTCGACACGGAGGTCACCCCCGGCTTTCCGGCCGGCCTGACTGTCCAGAACGGGCGTGGACAGTGGCGCGACCGCAACGGCACCATCGAGCGGGAGCGCTCGTACGAGTTGATCCTGCTGTACCCGGCGTCGGAGGCGCGGCTCCACGATCCGCGGATCGAGGACATCAGGGAGGCGTACCGGAAGGCCTTCGGGCAGGAGTCCGTGGCCCGGCTCGACGAGCCGACCCTGGCCGACTTCTGATCCCGGCGTCCGATGCGGAGAAAGGCGGCCCTGGCGCCAGAAAACTAACGGCGCTAGTTTGGGGGCGTCGAACCGGCCGGTGACGCAGACCGATGGATCGAAGGACGAAGGAGCAGCGGATGAAGAGCCACGACGCGATGTACATCGGCGGGGAGTGGCGTCCCGCCGCCTCCACGGACACGATCCCGGTCGTCAACCCGGCGGACGAGCAGGTCATCGCCCATGTCCCGGCAGGCACCGCGGAGGACGTCGACGCCGCGGTGCGCGCCGCGCGCGCCGCCTTCCCCGGCTGGGCCGCCACCCCGCCCGCCGAGCGCGCCAAGCTGATCGGCGCGCTCCGCGACGGCCTCGCGGCCCGCGCGGAGGAGATCGCCGCCACGGTCACCGCCGAGCTGGGCGCCCCGCCCCCGCTCGCCTCCGCCGTCCACACCGGACTGCCGATCGCGGTCGCCGGTTCCTACGCCGAGCTCGCCGCCACGCACTCCTTCGAGGAGAAGGTCGGCAACTCCACCGTCTACTCCGAGCCCGTCGGCGTCGTCGGCGCGATCACCCCGTGGAACTACCCGCTCCACCAGATCGTCAACAAGGTCGCCCCCGCGCTCGCCGCCGGCTGCACCGTCGTCCTCAAGCCCGCCGAGGACACCCCGCTGACCGCCCAGCTCTTCGCCGAGGTGGTCCACGCGGCGGGAATCCCGGCCGGCGTCTTCAACCTCGTCACCGGCCTCGGCCCGGTCGCCGGCCAGGCGCTCGCCGAGCACGAGGGCGTCGACCTCGTCTCCTTCACCGGCTCGACCGCCGTCGGCAAGCAGATCGGCGCCACCGCCGGCGGCGCCGTCAAGCGGGTCGCCCTGGAACTCGGCGGGAAGTCCGCCAACGTCATCCTGCCGAGCGCCGACCTCGGCAAGGCCGTCGCCGTCGGCATCGCCAACGTCATGGCCAACTCCGGCCAGACGTGCAGCGCGTGGACCCGGATGCTCGTCCCCGCCGACCGGTACGACGAGGCGGTGGCGCTGGCCGCCGAGGCCGTCGCGAAGTACGTCCCCGGCGAGCGCGTCGGCCCGCTCGTCAACGCCAAGCAGCAGCAGCGCGTGCGCGGCTACATCGAGCAGGGGGTGGCCGAGGGCGCCCGGATCGTCGCCGGCGGCCCCGAGGCCCCGCGGGAGACCGGCTACTACGTCTCCCCGACCGTCTTCGCCGACGTCACCCCGGACATGACCATCGCCCAGGAGGAGATCTTCGGCCCGGTCGTCTCGATCCTGCGGTACGAGGACGAGGAGGACGCCCTCGCCATCGCCAACGGGACCGTGTACGGGCTCGCCGGCGCCGTCTGGGGCGAGCCGGAGGCGGCCGTCGCCTTCGCCCGCCGGATGGAAACGGGCCAGGTCGACATCAACGGCGGCCGCTTCAACCTGCTCGCCCCGTTCGGCGGCTACAAGCAGTCGGGCGTGGGACGCGAGCTGGGCGCGCACGGCCTCGCCGAGTACCTCCAGACCAAGTCCCTCCAGTTCTGAACACCGATCCGAGCACCCGAGGAGCAAGTCGAGCCATGAGCGTGGTCCGCGCCGCCTTCCTGCCCGCCGTCGGTTCTCCGCTGGAGATCACCGGCATACGGCTGCCCGAGCCCGGCCCCGGCCAGGTCCGGGTCCGCCTCGCCGCCGCCGGGGTCTGCCACTCCGACCTCTCGCTGTCCAACGGGACCATGCGGGTACCCGTCCCCGCCGTCCTCGGACACGAGGGCGCCGGCACTGTCGTCTCCGTGGGGGAGGGCGTCACGCACGTCGCCCCCGGCGACGGAGTCGTCCTCAACTGGGCGCCGTCCTGCGGCGCCTGTCACCCCTGCTCGCTCGGCGAGGTCTGGCTCTGCGCCGACGCGCTGACCGGCGCCGCGAACGTGTACGCCGCCACCGAGGACGGGACGGAGCTCCACCCCGGCCTCAACGTGGCGGCTTTCGCGGAGGAGACGGTGGTCGCGGCGAACTGCGTCCTGCCCGTTCCGGACGGGGTCCCGCTCACCGACGCGGCCCTCCTCGGCTGCGCCGTCCTCACCGGCTGGGGCGCGATCCACCACTCGGCGCGGGTGCGGGAGGGCGAGTCCGTCGTCGTCTTCGGCGTCGGGGGCGTGGGCCTGGCCACCCTCCAGGCCGCCCGTATCGCGGGCGCGGCACCGATCATCGCGGTGGACGTGTCGCCGGAGAAGGAGGCCCTGGCCCGGGCCGCCGGTGCGACGGAGTACGTCGTCGCCTCCGAGACCACCGCGAAGGAGATCCGCAGGCTGACGGGGGGCCAGGGCGCCGACGTGGCCGTGGAGTGCGTGGGCCGCGCCACCACCATCCGCACCGCCTGGGACTCCACCCGGCGCGGCGGCCGCACCACCGTCGTCGGCATCGGCGGCAAGGACCAGCAGGTCACCTTCAACGCCCTGGAGCTCTTCCACTGGGGCCGGACCCTGTCGGGCTGCGTGTATGGGAACTCCGATCCGGCCCGGGACCTGCCCGTCCTCGCCGAGCACATCCGGGCCGGCCGCCTCGACCTGAGCGCGCTGGTCACCGAGCGGATCACCCTGGACGGCATCCCCGGCGCCTTCGACAACATGCTCGCCGGCAAGGGCGGCCGGTCGCTCGTCGTCTTCTAGACGGTCTCGGTGGTCTCGACGCTGTCGGCCGGAGCCTTCGCAGGGGGCTTCGGCCGGGAGCGGGACACCGCCACGCCCGCGAGGCACAGCGCGCCGCCCGCGAGCGTCAGCAGCCCCGGCAGCTCCCCGAGGAACACCCACGCCATGAGCACCACGAGGGCCGGTACGGCGTAGGTCGTCGCGCCCATCCGGCCGGCCGTCGTACGGGCCAGGGCGTAGGCCCAGGTCGTGAAGGCGAGGGCGGTCGGGAACACCCCGAGGTACACCATGTTCAGGGTCGCCGAGAGCGGCGCCCGGCTCGCCTCGTCGACCAGCTGCCCGGCGAACGGCAGACACGCCACCGCGCCCACCAGACATCCGAAGGTGGTGATCTGCAGGGCGCTGCCGTGCGCCAGGGCGGGCTTCTGCGCGACGACACCGCCCGCGTACGCGACGGCCGCGACCAGGCAGAGCACGACGCCGAGCACGGAGGCGTGCCCCTCGCCGGACATCGAGAACCCGACCGCGATCGCGCCGGCGAAGGACACCGCCATGCCCGCGATCAGCCGGGGCGGCAGCTTCTCGCCCAGGAACCGGGCGCCGAGCAGGGCGATCAGGATCGGCCCGATGTTCACGACCATCGCGGCCGTGCCCGCGTCGACCTCCTGCTCGCCCCAGTTGAGAGCCACCATGTACGCCCCGAACCACAGGAGCCCGGAGACGGCGATGCCCGGCCAGGCGGCTCGCGACGGCAACCCCTCCCGACGTATCAGCAGGACCGCGCCGAGGACGAGAGCCCCGGCGAGGAGCCGGCCGAGGGCGAGCGCACCGGGGGAGTAGGCGGCGCCGGCGCTGCGGATCGAGACGAATGCGGAGGCCCACAGGACGACGGTGACGGCGGCGGCGGCGAGCGCCAGGCGGGATGTGCCGGGGGAGTTGGTCATGGGGTGACCGTAGGCCCTGGACGCTTCGGCGCTCACCGCAATATCGCCGGGTCGATGCCCAGCGCCTCCTGGAGCGCGCGCTCCCCGTCGGACGTCACCTTCACGGCGCGCTCGGACCCGATCCGTACGCACCAGCCGCTGTCCAGCGCATGGGCGCAGAGCGCCGCGCCGGCGATCCCCGCGAGGTGCGGCTTGCGCTCGGTCCAGTCGAGGCAGCCGCGCGCGACGGGCCGCCGCCCCTTGGCCGTCAGCGGGATGCCGCTCTCCCCGAACCACTCCACGCCCCGGTCGGTGAGCGCGAACCCGGTGTCCTGGCGCAGCAGTCCGCGGACGGTCATCGCCTCGGTGATCGCGATCCCGAGCCGCCCGGCGAGATGGTCGTAGCAGGTACGGCCCCGCGCCATCGCCTGCCCGGCGCTCGCGGCCCGCAGCGTGCGCGGCATTTCCTTCCGGGCGGGCTCGGCGCGCGCGGCGAGGTCCTCCACGAGGTGCGCGATCCCGGGATCGGCGAGCCGCACGTAACGGTGCCTCCCCTGCCGCTCCTCGGCGAGCACCCCGCCCGCGACGAGCTTGCTGAGGTGCTCACTGGTGGTGGACGGCGCCACGCGCGCGTGCCGCGCCAGCTCCCCGGCGGTCCAGGCCCGCCCGTCGAGCAGCGCGAGCAGGAACGCGGCCCGGGTTTCGTCCGCGAAGAGCGCCGCGAGGGCGGCGAGGTCTCTGGGTGCCATGGGGACAGGATGCCGCGGACACCGTTCGGCGGCGGCCGAACCGTACTCATGCTTCCTGCGCCGAGCCCGGATCCGCGAAGGCCCGCGCCACCGCCGCTACGAGTCGCCCGTCGCGTCCTGCTTCGTCCACGTCGCCCGTACCCCCGCCTCGTACTGCATCGCCAGGCCGTCGAGCAGCGCACGAAGACCCGTCTCGAACGCGCCCTCGTCGACCTTCTGGCGGTGTTCCGCCAGGAGGTGCGCCTGGCCCAGGTGGGGGTAGTCCGCGGGGTCGTAGGCCGTCTCGTCGTCGACGAAGCCCCGGGCGAAGGAGCCCAGCGCGGAGCCGGTGACGAAGTAGCGCATCAGCGCGCCGATGTAGGTCGCCTGGGCGGGCGGCCAGCCCTCCCGGACCATGGCGCCGAAGACCGCGTCGGCGACCTTCAGGCCCGCCGGGCGGCGGCCGGGGCCCTGCGCCAGGACCGGGACGATGTGGGGGTGGTCGGTGAGGGCGGCGCGGTAGGAGGCGGCCCAGTCGTGCAGCGCGGTACGCCAGTCGCGGCCGTCGCCCTCCTCGAACATCGACAGATCGACCTTCGCGCTGACGGCGTCGGCGACGGCGTCGAGGATCTCGTCCTTGGTACGGAAGTGGTTGTAGAGCGAGGGCCCACTCACCCCCAGCTCGGCGGCGAGCCGCCGGGTGGAGAGGGCGGCGAGGCCCTCCGCGTCCACGAGCGCGCTCGCCGTCTTGATGATCCGGTCTCTGCTGAGGAGGGGCTTGCGCGGTCGGGCCATGGCGCACATAGTAGGCGTGCCCGCTGAAAACTAGCAGTGGTAATTAAACTCGAACGGAACCCGGGGTGCCGCCGTGAATCTGGAGCTGAGCGAGGAACAGGAAGCCGTACGGCGGCTCGCCGAGGACTTCGTCGCACGCGAGGTCGCCCCGCACGTCGTCGAGTGGGACCGCGCCGAGGACGTCGACCGGTCGATCGTGAAGAAGCTCGGCTCCGTCGGCTTCCTCGGCCTCACGATCCCGGAGGAGTACGGCGGTTCGGGCGGCGATCACCTCTCCTACTGCCTCGTCACCGAGGAGCTGGGGCGCGGCGACTCCTCCGTGCGCGGCATCGTCTCCGTCTCGCTCGGCCTCGTCGCCAAGACCATCGCCTCCTGGGGCAGCGAGGAGCAGAAGCGCGCCTGGCTGCCCCGGCTCTGCGCGGGCGAGGCCATCGGCTGCTTCGGGCTGACCGAGCCCGGCACCGGCTCGGACGCCGGGAACCTCGCCACCAAGGCCGTCCGTGACGGGGACGCGTACGTCGTCGACGGCTCGAAGATGTTCATCACCAACGGCACCTGGGCCGATGTCGTCCTGCTCTTCGCCCGCACCAACGACGCGCCCGGCCACAAGGGCGTCTCCGCCTTCCTCGTGCCCACGGACACCGCGGGCCTGACCCGCCGCACCATCCACGGCAAGCTCGGACTGCGCGGCCAGGCGACCGCCGAACTGGTCCTGGAGGACGTCCGTGTCCCCGCCTCCGCGATGCTGGGCCCCGAGGGCAAGGGCTTCTCCATCGCCATGTCCGCCCTGGCCAAGGGGCGGATGTCGGTCGCGGCCGGCTGCGTCGGCATCGCGCAGGCGGCGCTCGACGCGGCCGTGCGCTACGCGGGGGAGCGCGAGCAGTTCGGCAAGCCCATCGCCTCGTACCAGCTGGTGCAGGAGCTGATCAGCGACATCGCGGTCGATGTGGACGCGTCGCGCCTGCTGACCTGGCGCGTCGCCGATCTGATCGACCGGGGCCAGGAGTTCGCCACCGCCGCGTCGAAGGCCAAGCTGTACGCCTCCGAGGCCGCCGTCCGCGCGGCGAACAACGCCCTCCAGGTCTTCGGTGGCTACGGCTACATCGACGAGTACCCGGTCGGGAAGCTGCTGCGCGACGCCCGGGTCATGACGCTGTACGAGGGCACCAGCCAGATCCAGAAGCTGATCATCGGGCGGGCGCTGACGGGCGTGTCGGCCTTCTGAGTACATCGCGGTGCGCCGCTGAGTATCCGGGCGGATGTGGCGGGCGCCACATCCGCCCGATGCTTCCGACCATGAGCGACACACCGGTCAAGCAGCAGAACACGGCCGCCTACTACATGCAGGCCGTCATCTCCTTCGGACTCGCCCTCGCGGCCGTGGGCATCGGCATCTTCCAGCTGGAGGCCGATGCCTGGGTGCGGTCCTTCCTCGCCATCGCGGTCCTCTACCTCACGACCTCCGCCTTCACCCTCGCCAAGGTCGTCCGCGACCGCCAGGAGGCGGGCCAGATCGTCAGCCGGGTCGACCAGGCCCGCCTGGAGAAGCTCCTCGCCGAGCACGACCCCTTCCAGAAGCTCTAAGCGCTTGCTCAGCTTCGTTGTATGGTGTTCGTCCTGACAGCTGGAGTAAGGGACGAGCGATGAGCGCGGCGGACGCGGCGGAGGAGACGCCCGGCGGCGAGGAGATGCCGTGGGGCGAGGTCACGCCCGAGGCGGCCAGGCGGCTGCTCGTCGCGGCCGTGGAGGCGTTCGCCGAACGCGGGTACCACGCCACCACGACCCGGGACATCGCCGGCCGGGCCGGCATGAGCCCGGCCGCGCTCTACATCCACTACAAGACCAAGGAAGAGCTGCTCCACCGGATCAGCCGCATCGGCCACGACCGGGCCCTGGAGATCCTCCGGGCCGCCGCCGACGGCGAGGGCACGGCCGGCGAGCGGCTCGCCGACGCCGTGCGGTCCTTCGTGCGCTGGCACGCCGAGCGGCACACCACCGCGCGGGTCGTGCAGTACGAGCTCGACGCGCTCGGCCCCGAGCACCGCGCCGAGATCGTCGAGCTGCGCCGCGAGTCCGACGCAGCCGTGCGCCGGATCATCAACGAGGGCGTGGCGGCCGGGGAGTTCGACGTGCCGGACGTCTCCGGCACCACCGTCGCGGTGCTCTCGCTCTGCATCGACGTGTCGCGCTGGTTCAACGTGCGGGGCCGCCGGACGCCGGACGAGGTCGGCGCGCTCTACGCCGACCTCGTGCTGCGGATGGTCGGCGCTCAGAAGTAGTAGCGCGAGACCGACTCGGCGACGCAGACCGGCTTGTCGCCGCCCTCGCGCTCCACCGTCACGGTCGCGGTCACCTGCACACCGCCGCCCGCCTCCGTCACCTCGGTCAGCACCGCGCTCGCGCGCAGCCGTGAGCCGACAGGTACGGGGGAGGGGAAGCGGACCTTGTTGGTGCCGTAGTTGAGGCCCATCTTCATGCCCTCGACGCGCAGGATCTGCGGGACCAGGATCGGCAGCAGCGACAGCGTCAGATACCCGTGCGCGATCGTCTTCCCGAACGGCCCGGCGGCCGCCCGCTCCGGGTCCACATGGATCCACTGGTGATCACCGGTCGCGTCGGCGAACAGGTCGATCCGCTTCTGCTCGATCTCCAGCCAGTCGCTGTGGCCCAGCTGCTCGCCGACCCCGGCGCGCAGCTCCTCGGCGGATGTGAAGATCCTCGGCTCAGCCATGTCCCAGCTCCCTGCCTCTCACCCAGTCAACGCCTTCTAAGCGACTGCTTAGTCTGGCTGGGGGTGGGGGGCTCTGTCAACGGGTCTGCGGGTACGAGCCAGTAGGGTTCGAGGAGTGCCGCAGATTCCAGAGAAGATCCACGAACTCACCGTCGGCCAGCTGTCCGCGCGCAGCGGCGCCGCCGTGTCGGCCCTGCACTTCTACGAGTCCAAGGGCCTGATCAGCAGCCGCCGCACCAGCGGCAACCAGCGCCGCTACGGCCGCGACATCCTGCGCCGGGTCGCCTTCATCCGGGCCGCGCAGCGCGTCGGCATCCCGCTCGCGACCATTCGCGACGCGCTCGCCGAACTCCCCGAGGAGCGCACCCCCACCAACGAGGACTGGGCGCGGCTCTCGGCGGCCTGGCGCACGGAGCTGGACGAGCGGATCAAGCAGCTCGGCCGGCTGCGCGACCATCTGACCGACTGCATCGGATGCGGGTGTCTGTCGCTGCGGAACTGTGTGCTGTCCAACCCCGACGACGCGATCGGCGAGCGGATGACGGGCTCGCGGCTGCTGCCGGAACCCAAGGACGCATGACGGAAGAGGGGCCCGCCACCCCCGTGGACGGGCCCCTCGGTTCGGATCGGACGGATCACTCGTACTCGGTGCCGCCCTTACGGGTCAGATAGGCCGGGCTGACGGCCTTGGCTATGGCGCGGCCACCGACCACCGGGCTGTACCGCTCCGTCACCGGACGGATCACGACACCCTCCCGCAGATGCAGCTCCCGCCCGGACACGGTCTCCCGGCCGCTCGCCAGCTCCAGCACCCGCTCCAGCTCGTACGGCCCGGTGTACAGCCGCGGTACGAGCGGCAGCTCGCCGGCCGCCAGGACCTGGGCCGGGTCCAGCCACCGGACCTGGCCGTCGATCTCGGCCGACACGTCGAAGACCGCGTAACCGAGGTCCTCGCTGCGGGCGTTCGCGCCGTAGCCGAGGTCCTGCACCCCGGCCCCGTACACCTCACCGAACAGTCCGACCCGGCGTGCGCCGAGCCGCTCGGCGAGCCGTGCCGCGACCGCCGGCACACCATGGCCGTGGACGGCGCGCCAGTACAGATTGCGCGGGTCCTCCTGGAGTGCGAGCCCCTTCGAGCCGAACCCCTTCGAGGAGACCTGGACCCGGCCGTCCTCCGCGAAGTACGTGGTGAGGCAGGCCGAACCGTGCAGCTTCTCGGTCAGGACCACCGGCTCGCCGGGCTCGAACATCTCCGGATACCGCTGCAGGTTCTCGATGTCGACCCAGGGCAAGAGATCGGGCGCCGCCTCGACGTCGCCGCTCATCGTCGGCGGGATCGGCGGCACCCACTTCGTGATCCCGAGCAGCTCGGCGAAGTCGGTCCCCTCGGAGGCGGCCACCGCCAGGTCGACATCCGCGAGCGCCTTGGGCAGGCACACGATCCCCTGCGACAACTCGCCCCGCAGCCGCACCGCCTTGACCCGGTCCGACGCCCTCCCGGCGAGCCGCCCGGTCAGCCCCAGCTCGTCGACGAGCGCGGCGGGCAGTACGGCCTGCTCCGGAATGTAGACGGCGACATCACCCGTGCGGTACGCGCCCTTGGCGACGACGGCACGGTACAGGCCCACCTGGGCCAGCTCGAGCGCGTCGGCGTTGGGATGGGCGTGGACGGCCAGCGTTTCGGCGGTGACGCGCAGCGTCGACATGTCAGTTCTCCGGTGACTCGGGTGTCGTTCTCATCGCCGGACACTGTGCGGGAAGGGAATTCGGGTGGGCCACCGGATTTGCGCTCTGGTAGCGTCGCGCTCTTCGCGCTGCCGCCCGAGGAACGGTGGGTCGCCTACTCGGAGATGGTGGCCGAGAGCGCCGCGGAGACCAGCTGGGCGTTGGACTCCGCCCGGCTGCCGTCGGGGAGGAACAGGGTGTCCTCCAGGCCGATCCGGGTGGCCAGGCCCAGGCGGCGGGCCAGTCGCAGCACCGGCCAGGCGCCGCCGTCCTCGCCGTGGAGGAGGATCGGCAGGGTGGGGGCCGTGCTCAGGTCCGCGAGGAGCGCGCGGGCCGTGGACTCGGCGGTCGCGGTGTTCGGGTCGGTGACCTCGGCCAGGATGCGCAGCACCCGAGGCGCCAAGGGCGAGCGGAGAAAGCGCTCAGGACCCTCCGTACCCGACCACAGCCCCGCCTCCACGCCGACACCCCGCTCAAGGAGCGCGGCCGCCAGCTCCTCGGCGCCCGGCTCGTGCCAGTTCACCGAGGCGTGGTCGGGGAGGACCGTCCAGGCGCGGACGCGCTCCACCCTGCGGACCGGATCGGGCTCGGCCCAGGCACCCGTCGTCACGCCCACCGGGACGTCGGCCGCCTCCCGGATCGCCGCCAGCGTCACCGCCAGCACCCGGGGCGACAGCGTGTCGCCTCCGCACGGCGTCCTGGGGTGCACGTGCACGTCCGACGCGCCCGCCGCGACGGCCCGCGCCGCGGCATCCGCCATGGCGCCGGGCGACATCGGTACAGCCGCCGAATCGCCGGGCCCGCGGGTTCCGTTCAGACAGACCTGGATCAACGTGTTCCCCCGTTGTCCCCGTTGCCCCCGCTGCTCATGTTCGTACGCTTCTCACGCCACCGACGCCAGACGGGGCAGCGCGACTCCGCGCGCCCGCGCCAGCGCCCCGGCCGTCAACACCGCCCGCGGCACCACGACGCCGCAGTCCCCGCACACGGGGCCGAACCACGGCTCGTCGTCCAGATCGGGCCGCCACTCGATCCGCGGCCCCGCGCACACCGGGCAGTGCTCCCCGGGCCCCGACTCCAGGGCCTTGATGAGCCGCCGCAGCACCTCGGCCAGCGGCTCGGTCGGATGCACGGCCGGATCGTCGCACCGCGCCACCCCGTTGCCTCCCCAGGTCCGCCGGTGCCAGTCGTCCAGCGCGCCGGGCCGACGCAGCCCGCCGTGCTTCTCGCGCCGCCGCCGCGCCGCGAACTCCTCCTCGTACGCGAGCCACACCGCCCGCGCCTCCTCCAGCTCCTCCAGAGCGGCCACCAGCCGCCCAGGATCGAGCTCCCGGTCCTCGGGCCCGAACCTGTGCCTCCGGCACAGATGGTCCCAGGTCGCGCGGTGCCCGTACGGGGCGAACCGCTCCAGGCACTTGCGCAGCGAATACCTCCGCAGCGCCGTATCGCACCCGGGATCACGCACCTGTCTCGCAAGACTCCGGAAACCCGCCATCGCTCCGCACCTCCGTCGCTCGTACTTCGGCGTCAAGGACGTTATGGAATGGACGAACGACCGCCCCTTCGTGTTCCATCGAAAATTCGATGGGGCCCATCAGAGGCGCGCGGGGGAGAGCTGTTGCAGGACGTACTGCTGGGCCTCGCGGACAATCCGGCCCTGCCGGAGAAGCTGTTCGAACGGCCGGCGGAGACCGGCGACGAGGACGTCCGGCCCGAGGAGCGCCGGGCGAGCAGCCCGGGCAGCGCCCCGCGAGCAGCCCGCCGAACGCCCCCGCCCGCTGACCTACCGCCCCCCGATCCGTCCCGCCGACGCCACCACCCGCGCCAGCTCCGCGTGGCAGATGTCGCTGTGTTCTCCGACCACCTCCGCCGCGTCGACGCTCACGCAGCCCGTCGCCGGGATCCCGTCGTGGAGCGCCCTTGCCAGGGTCAGCACGGGTGTGCCCGGGACCGCCTGGACGCCGTCGTGGCCGATCGCCCACCAGCGCTTGTCGCTGCCGAGCAGTGAGTCGGCGTCGCGGGCCAGGCGGGAGGCCAGGGGGTAGATCACGCGCAGCGCGGTGTCGTGGCGCGAGTAGCAGGCCACCACGGGCCCGTCGACCCGCTGCTGCAGATCGCGCAGCGCGCCGCCCCTGCCCGGTTCGTGCGGCAGCCGGGCGGCGAACGCGTAGTGCGAGAAGGCCCCCTGGAGGAGCGTCACCGAGGCCACGTTCCGCGCCCCGGCGGGGAGCCCGCGCAGGGCGTACGAGACGAGTCGGGCGCCCATGCTGTGCCCCACGAGATGGATCCGCAGGCCGGGGGCGGAGCGGGCGAGTTCGCCGAGCAGCGGACCGAGGCCCCGCTCGCCGACCGTGCCGGAGCGCCGCTTCATCGTGAAGTACGTGGCCTGCCGCAGGGCCTCCCGCGCGCCCTTCCAGTACCGCGTCAGCCGGCGCCCGAACGCCTCGCGCGGCGTGGGCACGCCCGCCGGACCCGCCGCCTCCTCCATCGCGTCGGCGAACATCGCGCAGACGGCCACCGGGTCCGCGAGCAGGAAGTCCGGCACGGGCGGCACGTCCGGGTCGGCCTCCATGAAGCCGCGCGAGCCGTTCGTGTCCGTCAACTCCCGCAGCAGCTCGCCGAACTCCGTGAGAGCCTCCTCGTCGTCCGGCTGCTCCTTCAGCAGCGTGGCCAGCCGGCCCACCACCGCCTCCTTGCCCGGGTGCACGGCCGCCACGGACTCGAAGTCGGGGATCGGCTCGTCCGAGAACATCATCGACGGCCACACCACCCCCACGTACCCCACGCGCGCCCCCGGCCCGAGGATCTCCGGGAAGGGGGCGAAGAACGCCGAGTACAGCCGGGTGGCCACGGAGCGGGTGTTGTTCCACCCGTGGGCGAACATCACCACATCCGTGACCCCTTGGGCGGCCAGCGCCGCGAGCGCCGCGCCCTGCCCGGCCGCCCCGTCGCCGTCCTTGTCGAAGGTGATCTCCCGGTACGGCTCCACACTCATCCCGGCCATGGTCTGCCCGTCCCTCCGCGTCGAGGAAGCTGCTCAGGAATCTCTTCCCGCGACAGCATCCTGCGCGCACGGAGGGACGGCCAGGTTTTCAGCGCAGACGCGCCGCAGAGACCTCGGGGAAGTGGACGAGCAGGTCGTACGACGTGGCGAGCCGGACCGGCGTCTGGTTGCCCGCCCACGGGTACGCGGTACCGATCAGCCAGGCCGGGCGGTGCACGTTCAGCCAGCTCCGGGCGGCGGGCGTCGTGGTGCGCAGATCCAGGTAGAAGGGGCGCGGCGACACCCGGTCGAGCGTCTCGGCGCTGCTGTCCGCGGCCGGGTGGCCGACCGTGAACCTCCGGATCGGTTCGCCCGGCGCCTCGGTGTCGTGCGCGTTGAACGAGCCCCGCCCGAAGGAGGCGCCCATGCTCACGTAGTCCCGGCCGAGCGCGTCGCGCAGGAAGGCGCCCTGGAGGCGTGGGTACTGGTCCGGCTTCGTCGTCTCGTAGCCGACGTGGCCGTTGTGCGCGGACAGCACGATCCGGTCACCGGTCGCCCGCTGCCACCACACCGTGTTCTCGGCCATGATCCGGTCGCGGTAGAGCATCGCGTCCGCGAGCCCTCCGGCCGTCGTCACGTCGTGCGCCATCTCCGTGCCGACCTGGGCGATCGCCCGGGCGTGCTGGAGCATCCAGGTGTGCTCCTCGCGGTCCCGGCCGGGCTTCTGCCGCTCCAGGAGCGCGAGCGCGCGGTTCACGTCCGCCGACATCCGCCCGCGTTCCTCGGACGGCTTCGCCAGATACGCGTTCATCCAGGTGTCGACCTCACCGACCGGCCGCGAGGCCCGGTACAGCTCCTGGAAGCGCGGCAGCAGCCGCGGGTGGGTACGGGCCACGTAGCCCGTGACCGTGTCGAAGAGGTTCGGTCCCGCGTAGCCGAGGTCGTTGCCCATGAACCGCACCTGGTGGCCGGGGTGGCGCAGATTGTGCTGCCGCATCCAGGTGATGAGGTCGAGGTACTCCTCGGTGTTCCAGAAGCGGTAGGCGTGTCGGAACTCGTCGCGCAGGATCTGCCGCGGATCGCCCTTGCCGAACCGTACGTAGTCGTCGATCAGCAGCCCGGTCGACCAGTTGGCTTCCAGGGCGAAGGTGGTGAAGCCCTTCCTCTCCACCAGGTGCTCGAAGATCCGGTGCTTGGTCTCGAAGAACTCGGACGAGCTGTGCGTCGACTCCCCGATCCCGAGGACCTTGGCCGAGCCGATCATCCGGTCCAGCGGTCGCAGGTCGTCCAAGGGTCGGGCGCTGCGGGCGAGTTCACGGGCGGGGTCCGGGGCCGGCGGTGCCTCCGCCTGCGCGGAGGGGGCGAGGGCGGCGAGGCAGAGCGCCACGACCGCCCCCACCAGGGGTAAGCGATGTCGTATCGACGTGGTCATGGATCAAGCCTGCCGACCGCCGGCCCGCCGCTGCCAACCTGCCAACACCCCTCACCATGCGGGGGTTTGCCCCACCCGTGCCGCACCCGCACCCGCACCCGTGCCGCACCCGCACCCGTGCCCCACCCGTCAGCGGTAGAGCAGGTACTCCTTCCGTACGGCACGGAACGCGGCCAGGTCCGCACCCCACGCCCCCACCACCTCGTCCGTGTCCGCGCCCGCGTCGATCAGCGTCCGCACCCGCGTCGAGCCCGTCAGCTTGTCGATCCAGTTGTCCGATCGCCAGGCGAAGCCGCTCCACGAGCGCTTGGCGCTGATCAGCAGGCCGATCCCGGTGCGTACGGGGTCGAAGGCCGCCCGGTCGTGCACCTGCACCTGCACGCCGCCGACCGTCTTCCCCTGGAACTTGGAGAAGGTCGGGGCGAAGTACGCCTCGCGGAACCGCACCCCCGGCAGCTCCAGGGCGTTCGCCGCCTCCGCCCACCGCCGGTCGACCCCCTCCGCGCCGAGCAGCTCGAAGGGGCGGGTGGTGCCCCGCCCTTCGGAAAGGTTGGTGCCCTCGAAGAGACAGGTGCCGGAGTAGACGAGCGCGGTCTCGGGCGTGGGCATGTTGGGGCTCGGCGGCACCCACGGCAGCCCGGTGGCGTCGAAGAAGTCCCGCCGCTTCCAGCCCGACATCCGCACGGTCTCCAGCTCCACGGGCTTGGCCAGGAACTCGCCGTTGAACAGCAGGGCCAGCTCCGACACCGTCATCCCGTGCGCCTGCGCGATCGGCTCGCGGCCCACGAAGGTGGCGAAGGCGCGGTCGAGGACCGGTCCGAGCGCCGCCCGCCCGGTGACCGGGTTCGGCCGGTCCAGGACGACGAACCGTTTCCCCGCCAGCGCGGCCGCCACCATGCAGTCGTAGAGCGTCCAGATGTACGTGTAGAAGCGCGCGCCCACGTCCTGGATGTCGAAGACGACCGTGTCCACGCCCGAGGCGGTGAAGACGTCCGCGAGCGGCTGCCCGCTCTTCAGGTACGTGTCGTAGACGGGAAGCCCGGTCGCGGGGTCGTCGTAACGGCCCTCCGAGCCGCCCGCCTGCGCCGTGCCCCGGAAGCCGTGCTCGGGGCCGAAGACGGCCACCAGGTCGACCCGGTCGTCGGCGTGCATGACGTCGACGATGTGCCGTACGTCCGAGGTGATCCCGGTCGGGTTGGTGACGACACCGACCCGCTGCCCGGCGAGCGGGGCATAGCCGTCGGCGGCCAGCCGCTCGAAACCGGTGCGGACCCGGCCGCCGCCTTCGCCGTGCGCGACGGCCACGGGGACGGCAGCGGCCCCGAGCCCGACCGCGCCGCCGGCGGCGAGCAGGCCACGTCTCGACAGGCTCATCCGGAAACCTCCTTGATCGCCATCCCCGACATGGGCCCGCACGCTAGCGCTCCTGACGCCCCGTGGGAACGAGGCGTGCGCGAGAGGTCTTCCCCTGCTACATACCGACTGGTTAGTCTGCTCGCACTGTCACAACGGAGAGGCGGTTCTCGATGAGTACGGTGCAGGGCGCTGGAGTGGTCGTCACGGGCGCGGGCGGCGGGATCGGAGCCGCACTGGCCCGCCGGTTCGCCGCCGAGGGCGCCCGGGTCGTCGTCAACGACCTCGACCCCGGCCGCACCAAGGCGGTCGCCGAGGAGATCGGCGCCACCGCGGTCCCGGGTGACGCCTCGGAGATCGTCGAGGAGGCCCGCGAGGCGCTGGGCGGCGCCGTCGACGTCTGGTGCGCCAATGCCGGACTCGCCTCGCCCGGTGACGCCTTCGCCGACGAGGCCGTCTGGGCCGCCGCCTGGGACGTCAACGTGATGGCCCACGTCCGCGCCGCCCGCGCCCTGCTGCCCGACTGGCTGGAGCGCGGCACCGGCCGCTTCGTCTCCACGGTCTCCGCCGCCGGCCTGCTCACCATGGTCGGCGCCGCGCCCTACAGCGTCTCCAAGCACGGCGCGTACGCCTTCGCCGAATGGCTCTCCCTCACCTACCGCCACCGAGGGGTCAAGGTCCACGCGATCTGCCCGCAGGGCGTGCGTACGGACATGCTCACCGCCGCCGGATCGGCCGGCGAGCTCGTCCTCGCCCCCACCGCCATCGAGCCCGAGGACGTCGCCGACTCCCTCTTCGACGCCATCGAGGCCGACCGCTTCCTCGTCCTCCCGCACCCCGAGGTCGCCGAGTTCTACCGGGCGCGGGCGACCGACCCCGAGCGATGGCTCGGCAACATGAACCACATCCAGCGGAAGTGGGAAGGGGCCGGCGCATGACCTCGACCGAGTCGGTCTACGCGGCCAAGCCGTGGCTCGCCCAGCTCACCGAGACCCAGCGCGGGCCCATAGACCCGCCGCCCACCGTGCTCCACGCCTTCCGGGCCGCCGCCGCCCGCGCCCCGGAGCGCCCGGCCCTCGCCTACTTCGACGGCCGCCTGACCTACCGCGAGACCGACGCCCTCTCCGACTCGGTCGCCGGACACCTCGCCGCGCACGGCCTGGAGCGCGGCGACCGGGTCGCGATCATGCTCCAGAACAGCCCGCACTTCGTCCTCGCCCTGCTCGGCGCCTGGAAGGCGGGCGCGACGGTCGTCCCGCTCAACCCGATGTACAAGTCGGCCGAGGTCGGGCACGCCCTGCGGGACTCCGGCGCCACCGCCCTGATCTGTTCCGACCGCGCCTGGGAGACGTATCTGCGGAACACCGCCGCCGACTCTCCCGTACGCATCGCGCTCACCGCCTGCGAACGCGACCTCCAGACCCGCGACGACCCCCGCGTCCTCGCCTTCGAGCGTGTGCCCACCGACGTCGACGACCTGCTGACCGTCGCCCGCGCCGGACACCCGGCCCCCACCGGCCGCGAGCTCGCCGCCGACGACGTGGCCCTGATCAGCTACACCTCCGGCACCAGCGGCACCCCCAAGGGCGCCCTCAACCTCCACCGGGGCATCGCCTACAACGCCGAGCGCCAGCGCACCGGACACCCCGTCCCCGAGGGCGCCGGCTACTTCGCGCTCGCCCCGCTCTTCCACATCACGGGCCTGGTCTGCGAGCTCGCCGCCTGCTTCGGCAACGCGGGCACCCTCGTCCTCGCCTACCGCTTCGACACCGGCGTCGTCCTCGACGCCTTCCTGGAGCACCGCCCCGCGTACACGGTCGGCCCCTCCACCGCCTTCATGGCGCTCGGCGCCCACCCGGGGGCGACCCGCGACCACTTCTCCTCGTTCCTGGTCATCTCCTCGGGCGGCGCCCCGGTCCCGCCCGCCCTGGTGGAGAAGTTCCGCGCCGGCTTCGGCCCGTACATCCGCAACGGCTACGGCCTCACCGAGTGCACCGCCCCCTGCGCCGCGGTACCGCCCGAGAAGGAGGCCCCGGTGGACCCCGCCTCCGGCACCCTCTCGGTCGGCGTCCCCGGACCGGACACGGTCGTCCGCATCCTCGACGAGACCGGCGCCGAGGTGCCGTTCGGCGAGCCGGGCGAGATCGCGGTGCGCGGCCCGCAGGTCGTACCCGGCTACTGGCGGCTGCCGGAGGCCACCGAGCAGACCTTCCCCGACGGGGAGCTGCGCACCGGCGACATCGGCTTCATGGACGCGGACGGCTGGCTCTACGTCGTCGACCGCAAGAAGGACATGATCAACGCCTCCGGCTTCAAGGTCTGGCCGCGTGAGGTCGAGGACGTCCTCTACACCCACCCGGCGGTCCGCGAGGCCGCCGTCGTCGGCGTCCCTGACGCCTACCGGGGTGAGACGGTCAAGGCGTACGTGAGCCTGCGTCCGGGCGCCGCCGTCGAGCCCGCCGAGCTGTCCGCGTACTGCGAGCAGCGGCTCGCCGCGTACAAGTACCCGCGCGAGGTCGAGATCCTGGCGGAGCTGCCCAAGACGACAAGTGGGAAGATCCTGAGGCGGGAACTCCGTTCCCCCAGGTAACGACGATCAAGCACGACGATCACTGACGATCATGAGGGAAGGCGGCGGCGCATGGCCAGGACGACGGACGGGAGCGGTACCCCCGTCCCCCAGAGGCTGCTGGCCGCCGCCACCCGGCTCTTCGCGGAGCGTGGCTACGACCGCACCTCCGTCCAGGAGATCGTGGAGGCGGCGGGCGTCACCAAGGGCGCGCTCTACCACTACTTCGGCTCCAAGGAGGACCTCCTCCAGGAGGTCTACTCCCGGGTGCTGCGGCTCCAGCAGGAGCGGCTCGACGCCTTCGCGGACGCCGACGCCCCGGTCGAGCAGCGGCTGCGCGACGCGGCGGCCGACGTCGTGGTCACCACGATCGAGAACCTCGACGACGCCTCGATCTTCTTCCGCTCGATGCACCACCTCAGCCCGGAGAAGAACAAGCAGGTGCGCGCCGAGCGGCGGCGCTACCACGAGCGGTTCCGGGCGCTGATCGAGGAGGGCCAGCAGGCCGGGGTGTTCTCCGCGGCGACCCCCGCCGATCTGGTCGTCGACTACCACTTCGGCTCGGTCCACCATCTGTCCACGTGGTACCGGCCGGACGGCCCGCTCACCCCTCAGCAGGTCGCCGACCAGCTCGCGGACCTGCTGCTGCGGGCCCTGAGGCCGTAGCGCGCGGCCGTCCCGCCAGGCCGCCGCGGCGGCACGAGGGCCCGGGGCGAGTCCGCCGCGGGCCCTTCCCCCTCGTCAGAGGTACTTCTTCAGCTCCCGCCGGGCCAGCGACCGCTGGTGCACCTCGTCCGGGCCGTCCGCCAGCTTCAGCGTCCGCGCCCCGGCCCAGAGTTCGGCCAGCGGGAAGTCCTGCGACACCCCGCCCGCGCCGTGCACCTGTACGGCCTTGTCGATGATGTCGACGACCGCCCGCGGGGTCGCGATCTTGATGGCCTGGATCTCCGTGTGCGCGCCCCGGTTGCCCACGGTGTCCATCAGCCAGGCGGTCTTGAGGACGAGCAGGCGCAGCTGCTCGACCGTCACCCGGGCGTCGGCGATCCAGTTCTGCACGACCCCCTGCTGGGCGATCGCCTTGCCGAAGGCGGTACGGGACACGGCACGGCGGCACATCAGCTCGATCGCCCGCTCGGCCATGCCGATCAGCCGCATGCAGTGGTGGATCCGGCCGGGTCCGAGCCGGGCCTGGGCGATGGCGAAGCCCCCGCCCTCCTCGCCGATCAGGTTCGAGACCGGGACGCGGGCGTCGTGGAACAGCACCTCGGCATGGCCGCCGTGGGAGTGGTCCTCGTAGCCGTACACCTGCATCGCCCGCCGCACCTCGACACCGGGGGTGTCGCGCGGGACGAGGATCATCGACTGCTGGCGGCGCACGTCGGCGCCCTCCGGGTCGGTCTTGCCCATCACGATGAAGATCTTGCAGTCGGGGTTCATCGCCCCGGAGATGTACCACTTGCGGCCGTTGAGGACGTACTCGTCGCCGTCCCGCGTGATCCGGGTCTCGATGTTCGTCGCGTCGGAGGAGGCGACCTCGGGCTCCGTCATCGCGAAAGCCGAGCGGATCTCCCCGGCGAGCAGCGGCTCCAGCCACTGCTTCTTCTGAGCCTCGTCGCCGAACTGGGCGAGCACCTCCATGTTCCCGGTGTCGGGGGCCGCGCAGTTGAGGGCCGTGGGGGCCAGCTGGGGGCTGCGGCCGGTGATCTCGGCCAGCGGCGCGTACTGGAGGTTGGTCAGTCCCGCGCCGTGCTCGGCGTCCGGCAGGAAGAGGTTCCACAGGCCCTGGCGTCGGGCCTCGGCCTTCAGGTCCTCGACGATCTGCGGGGTGTCCCACGGCGAGGCGAGCAGCGCCCGCTGCTCGTGGGCGGTCTGCTCGGCCGGGTACACGTGCTCGTCCATGAAGGCGAGCAGCTTCTCCCGCAGCTCCTCGGTGCGCGCGTCGTATGCGAAGTCCATGGCGGATCAGCCTTCCTGGAGGGTGGTGAGGCCGTGCTCGATGAAGACGGGGACGAGTTCGCCGATGCGGTCGAAGCCGGCGCCGACGGTCTGGCCGAGGGTGTAGCGGTAGTGGATGCCCTCCAGGATCACGGCGAGCTTGAACCAGGCGAAGGCCGTGTACCAGGAGATGGCGGAGGTGTCGCGGCCCGAGCGGGCGGCGTAGCGCGCGATCAGCTCGGCGGGCGTGGGGTGCCCGGCGGCCGTGGCGGTCGTGCTGACCGGGGAGTGCGGGACGTCGAGCGGCGCGCTGTACATCGCTAGCAGACCGAGGTCGGTCAGCGGGTCGCCGAGGGTGGACATCTCCCAGTCGAGGACCGCCTTGATCCGGTCGTCCTCGCCGATCAGGACGTTGTCCAGGCGGTAGTCGCCGTGCACGACGGTCGGGGCGGGGGACGCCGGCAGCGCGCGGCCGAGCGCGGCGTGCAGCTCGTCGATGCCCGCCAGGTCGCGGTTGCGTGACGCGTCGAGCTGCTTGCCCCAGCGGCGCAGCTGCCGGTCGAGGAAGCCCTCGGGCCGGCCGAAGTCGCCGAGGCCCACCTCCGCCGGGTCCACGGCGTGCAGGTCGACGAGCGTGTCGACCAGTCCGAGGACGGCTTCGCGGGTGCGCTCGGGGCCGAGCGGGGCGAGCTGCTCAGCCGAACGGTACGGGGTGCCGGCGACGAACTCCATGACGTAGAACGGCGCTCCGAGCACGGTGTCGTCCTCGCAGAGCAGCAGGGGCTCGGGGACGGGCACGGCCGTGCCGTGCAGGGCGCTGATCACGCGGTGCTCGCGCTTCATGTCGTGCGCGGTGGCCAGGACGTGACCGAGCGGCGGCCTGCGGACCACCCACTGCCCCGTGCCGTCGGTGACGACGTACGTGAGGTTCGACCGGCCGCCCTCGATCAGCCGGGCGTCGAGCGGGCCGCGCACGAGACCCGGCCGTTCGCGGTCGAGGAATCCGCGCAACTGCTCGGGGTCGAGACCTGGCGGCGGGGCTGAACTCATCGGGCGTACCTCCAGAGGTGGCTGGTCGGCGTTCATGATGACCGACCAGTCGGTATGTCGTCCAGGGTTCGGGGCGGAAAGCGGTGTCGCCGGTCTGGCCGTGGATCCCCTGCGTGAATATGGTTCACATATGAATTCAGGGCATGTGAATCCAGAGCTGTTCGTCGAGGAAGTCCGGCTGACCCCGATCCTGATCTCCGACCCTCCGCTGCTCAATACCCAGGGCGTCCATCAGCCCTACACGCCCCGGCTCGTGGTCGAAGTGGTCACGCGAGGAGGCGTCACCGGCCTCGGGGAGACCTACGGCGATACGAAGTACCTGGAGCTCGCGCGACCGCTGGCCGGCGCGCTGCCCGGCCGATCGGTCACGGACGTGAACGGCCTGTTCTCGCTCGCCGCTCAGGTGTGCGGCGACTCACGGGCTGTCGACGAGCGGGTCGACGCGGGCGGGCTGCGCGGGGTCCAGACCGCGGACAAGCACCGCCTCTCCGTCGTGTCGGCCTTCGAGGTCGCCTGCCTGGACGCCCTCGGCAAGACCCTCGGCCTGCCCGTCCATGCCCTGCTCGGCGGCAAGGTCCGCGACTCCGTCGAGTACAGCGCGTACCTCTTCTACAAGTTCGACGGCACGGACGACTGGGGGGCGGCCCTCGACCCGGCGGGGATCGTCGAGCAGGCCCGCCGCTTCGACCGGCTGTACGGCTTCCGCTCCTTCAAGCTCAAGGGAGGCGTCTTCCCGCCCGAGGAGGAGATCGCCGCGATCCGCGCCCTGGCCGAGGCGTTCCCCGGCCGGCCGCTCCGCCTCGACCCCAACGGCGCCTGGTCCGTGGAGACCTCGCTGATGGTGGCGCGGGAGCTGAAGGACGTCCTGGAGTACCTGGAGGACCCGGCGAACGGCACGGACGCCATGGCCGCGGTCGCCGCCCGTACGGACGTGCCGCTCGCGACGAACATGTGCGTCACCACCTTCGAGGAGGTGCCGGAGGCCTTCGCCCGGGACGCGGTACGGATCGTGCTCTGCGACCACCACTACTGGGGCGGCCTGCACCGCACCCGCGAACTCGCCGCGCTCTGCCGCACGTACGGCGTCGGGCTCTCCATGCACTCCAACACCCACCTCGGCATCAGCCTCGCCGCCATGACGCAGGTCGCCGCGACCCTGCCCCAGCTCGACCACGCCTGCGACACCCACTACCCCTGGCAGACCGAGGACGTCGTCACCACCCGCCCCGCCTTCCGCGACGGCCACCTCGCGGTCTCCGACGCCCCGGGCCTCGGCGTCGAGCTGGATCGCGACAGCCTCGCGGCCCTCCACCGCCGCTGGCTGGACGACGACGGCACCCACCGCGAGCGCGATGACGCGGCGGCGATGCGAAGGCTGCGCCCCTAGGGCCTGTCCGGCGGGTCTGGGGGCGATGACTCAGGGCAGGGTGAGCGGCTGGGTCTTGTCCCCGGGCGCGGGCGCGGGCCTGTCCGGGTGGACCGCGACCAGCCGGGCGTTGCCCTGCGCGTAGGTGCTCTCCCGGCCGAAGAACTGGTAGCCGGACTCGATGAGCTGGAGGATCTCGTGCCCCAGCATCGCCTGGGGGCCGCCCTCGTCGGCCGATTTGCCGCTGTCCCAGAGCGCGCCGTCGCCCAGGTTCTCGATCTCCTGCCAGAAGTTGCCCGGGTTCAGCTGCCCGCCGATCAGCATGCCTTCGATCTGCGGACCGAGGCTGGTGACGATCTTGAACACGGCGCGCTCCTCGATGCCGCCGTCCATGAAGGCGTAATTGACGGGCACGGACCACTTTCCGGTGTTCAGCCGCCGGCCCATCCGCGCGTCGACGGGCAGCCGGTCCCCGACCTGCGGCTTGCCCTGCTGGTACGTGGCCCACGGGCCGGTGTCACCCGTGCGGCCGAGGACGAGCTTGCGCTTCGCGTTGAGCGCTGTCGTCCGGGAGTCCGCCATCGTCTGCGACGACGTGGTGGTCACGTCGGCGCGGATGGCCGTCTCCAGGTCCGTCTCCAAAGTCGCCTTGTCACGCCCCTGGGGTGCGCCTACCAGGTTGTCGAGGTGCGCGATGTTGTCGTTGCGCTCGCTGTACGTCGCGATCCATTTGTAGCCCTGCGGATCATTCTGCTTCTCCTCCCACGTGTCGTAGTGGGTGAGGTATTCGTCGATGAGGGCGCTCGCCTGGGTGACCAGCCTTCCCACCTCGTCGTCGATCTTGGCCGGGTGGTGCATGCGCTGGACGTCGCCGGTCCCGCCGGAGGTCGGCGCGGCCTGCGCGGGCGCCTCCCCGGCGGCGGAGGCGGTCGCCGGGCGGCTCATCACCCGGTGGGCGTTGGCCTCCGCCTCGCGCTCGAACCGGTCCGAGGGATCGCTGACGCGCAGCCCGTCGCCCCGGTCGGTCCCGGCCACCGGCCCCGAGCGTTGCTGGAGGACATGGGTCAGTTCATGGGCGAGGGTGTGCCGGTCGATGCCGGAGGGCCCGGCGACGATGTGGCTGCCGGAGGTGTAGGCCGCGGCGCCGAGTTCGGCGGCGGAGGCCCGGGCGGCGGCGTCGGTGTGGATGCGCACATCGGAGAAGTCGGCCCCGAAGCGCGCCTCCATGTCGGCGCGGCTCCCCTCGTCGAGCGGCCGGCCGCCGCTGCGCAGGACGTCGTGCACGGTGGAGCGCTGCACCGCGGGTTGCTGCACCGTGGGCTGCGACTCCTCCCCGTGACCGCAGTCGGGGCCGTGCCGGTGCTCGTCCTGGGCGGCACCGGCACGGCGCAGCATCTGGACCACGGCGGCGTTCCCGGCCGAGCGCTGGAGGGCGAGCAGGGCCTCGGCGGGCGCCACCGCCCGGGCCGGGGAGGGACGGTCCGCCGAGGCGTCCCGCCGCTTCTGTGCTCGGCTGCTCGCTCGGTCGTACATGGGATTCCTTCCGGCGCCGGTCGTCTGCCCTCCCGGTATACCCGGGAGGGGTGACGCCCCGCCAGGTACGGCGGGGCAGAGTACCCGGCCCCTGGGGACGGGCACGTCGGCCCGAAAGTCCCCCTCGCGTCACCCGCCCGGGACCCCGCGCCCCAGGGGCGGGCTACGCGTGACAGGCCACCATCACGCCGCCGTTCATCGTCGCCATGTCCCCGAAGACCGTCGCCGCGTCCAGCGGCGAGCCCTCCGGAAGTCCGTCCAACTCCGCGTACGCCCGGTGCAGGTTCGCCACCAGGCGCTCGCTCTCCCGCCACGCCCCGAACTCCCCGAGGTCCGCCCGACGCGCCGTCTCCAGCGGCGTCGCGCCCTTCGTGTGGCCCTCGCGCGCCAGTTCGGCGACCCAGCGCAGATAGCGCTCCGTCGCGTCGTACGCCGACGGGTCGGTGACCGGGCCGTGCCCGGGCACCACTGTCGGCGCGTCCAGCCCGCGCAGCACGTCCAGCGCCCGCAGCGAACCCGCCAACGAGCCCATCGGCAGGAACGGCGTCCCGCCGTGGAAGACCAGGTCCCCGGTGAAGACGACACCCTGCTCCGGGAGATGGACGATCGAGTCGCCGGTCGTGTGCGCGGGCCCCGGGTGCACCACACGCACCTCCAGCTCACCCACGTACAGCGTCAGCCGCTCGCTGTACGTGAGCGAGGGCGGCGTCACCTCGATCTCGCCGAAGTCGGTCTGCGGCCACAGCAGATGGAGCTGGCGCCCGGCCGCGAGCTGCTCGGCCCGGCAGTGGTCGTGCCCGACGATCCGCGCTCCCGGCAGGAACACCCCGTTGCCGTACGTGTGGTCGCCGTGGTGGTGCGTCGAGACGATCGTGCGGGGGAGCGGCAGCCCCTCCGCGAGGACCGCCTCGCGCAGCAGCCGCGTCCGCCGCTCGGTCGCGGCCGTGTCCACGAGCAGCGTCTCGCGCGCGTCGCCCACGAACCCCGCGTTGTTCAGACACCAGCCGCCGTCGGGCTGGACGAAGGCGTGCACGTGCGGTGCGAGCGTGACGACGTACGGATCGGTGACGGACAAGGGATTCCCCCCGGACGAGAACGACGGGAACGACGAGAACGACGAGAACGTCGAGAGCCCAACTAGCAGGTGGCAGCCTGCCAGTTGGGCTCGCCCCGCGGAAAGCTCGGCGATCGTCGGATCAGTGTTCGTCCCAGTGGTTGCCGTGCGCCGCGTGCCGGTGCCCCTCGTGCACGTAGTCGAGGTGGTCGCCGTGCTCGACGGCCGTGTGCCCGCAGTCCGGCCCGTGCGTGTGGTCGGGGTGGGTGTGCTGGACGTGGGATGTGGGCTCGCACTCGTCCCAGTGCCCGGCGTGTTCACGGTGCAGGTGCCCATTGTGGGCGTAGTCGACATGGTCCCGGTGTGTCACGGCGGTGTGCCCGCACGACGGCCCGTGGGTGTGCGCGTGGGTGGCGTGCTCTTGGTGGAGAACGGTCATGACATCGCCTCTGTGAGGGTGTGTGGTGACCGTCCCAGGCTAGCCCTGAATGCCCGACTCGTCCTGATTCCACCCCTGTGCGTCGGCGAACGCGTCGCCGTACTCCGCCGACCACCGTCCGAGCGCCTCGATCGGCCCGAGGAGCGTGCGGCCGAGGGCGGTCAACGCGTACTCCACGCGCGGCGGCGACTCGGCGTAGGCGCGCCGCTCGACCAGGGCGTACCCCTCGAGCCGGCGCAGCGTCTCGGTGAGCACCTTCGCGCTGATCCCGCCGATCCCGGCACGCAGCTCACGCGGGCGGCGCGGCCCCTCGGCGAGCGCGTACAGCACCACCGCGTTCCAGGTGTTCGCCAGCAGGTCGAAGCCCAGCCGCGCCCGGCAGTCGGCGAGCAGACGGTCCGTCATCGAAGGTCACGCACCATTCGGTAACCGAGGTCCTCTCTAGCGTCGTCGGTATCGCTCCAGACGACCACAGGAGGCGCACATGCGCATCGGAATTCTCGGCACCGGAGACATGGCCGCGGCGCTCGGCGGCCAGTGGGCCCGGGCCGGCCACGAGCTCCTCGTCGGCGGCCGGACCCCCGCGAGGGCCGAGGCGCTCGCCGAGCGGATCGGCGCCCGCGCGGGCACCCTCCACGAGGCGGCCCGCTTCGGCGACGCGGCCCTGCTCGCCCTCCCGTACGACGCCGTGTCCGACGTACTCGCCGGAGCCGGGGAGCTGCGCGGCCGGGTCCTGATCGACTGCACCAACCCCATCGGCGCCGGACTCGTCCTCACCACGGGCGAAGGCCCCGGCGCGGCCCGCCGCATCGCCGCGGCCACCGGCGCCCGGGTGGTGAAGGCGTTCAACCACGTCACGCCCGCCGTGTGGAGCCGTACGCCGCCCGTCTTCGCGGACGGCCCGCTCACCGTCCCGCTCTGCGGCGACGACGAGGAGGCCCTGGCCCTCGTCGCCGCGTTGGCGAAGGACATGGGCTGCGCCCCGCTGGTCACCGGCCCGCTCGGCCGCGCCGACCTGCTGGAGGCCGCCACCGCCTTCCTCATCGGCCTCTGGCACGCCGGCCAGGACCCGCGCACGATGCTGCCCCCGCCGGCGGCGCTGGGCGGCTGACCCGGGCCCGACCCGCCCCCGATGGGGGAATCCGGCTTGCGGGGCCCGGAGCCCGACGTGATCGTTCGCGGTATGAAGGCGATCAGCTACAGCCGGTACGGCGGACCCGAGGAGCTCGAGTACGGCGAGCGGCCCGACCCGAAGGTCGGCCCCGACGACGTCCTCGTCAAGGTGCGGGCGGCCGCCGTCAACCCGGTCGACCGGAAGGCCCAGGCCGGCTACCTCGACGGGATGATGGACGCCGTCTTCCCGGTCATCCCCGGCTGGGACGTCTCCGGGGTCGTCGTCCAGCCCGGCGTCTCCGTCACCGAGTTCACCGTCGGCGACGAGGTCATGGGGTACGTCCGCGAGGACTTCCTCTCCCGCGGCACCTTCGCGGAGTATGTCGCCGCCCCGGTCCGCACCCTCGCCCGCAAGCCGCGCACCATGGGCTTCGAGGAGTCCGCGGCGCTCCCGCTGGCCGGACTGACCGCGTACCAGGTGCTCCACCAGGCCCTGGCCGTCCGCTCCGGCGAGACCGTCCTGGTGCACGCGGCGGCGGGTGGAGTCGGCTCCATGGCCGTCCAGATCGCCCGTCACCTCGGCTGCCGGGTGATCGGCGCGGCCCGCGAGGCGGGCCAGGACCGGATCAAGGAACTGGGCGCCGAGCCGGTCCGGTACGACGAGCACACCTTCGCCGCGCAGATCCGCGAGCTGGCGCCGGACGGCGTGGACGCGGCCTTCGACACCATCGGCGGCCCGTTCCTCAAGATCACCCCGGATGTGCTGGCACCCGAGGGCCGCCTCGCGTCGATCGCCGACGGCGAGGTCATCGGCCTCGGCGGCCGCTACTTCTGGGTCCGCCCCGACCCCCAGGACCTCGCCGCGCTCGCCGGCCTCGCCGAGGAGGGCGTGCTGTCCGTACGGGTCGCGCGGACCTTCCCGCTGGAACAGGCGGCCGACGCCCAGCGCGCGAACGCCGAGGGCGGGCTGAACGGCAAGGTCGTGGTCACAGTGGACTGGCCCGACTAGCCGACCGCCGCCGACGACGACCGACCGAACGACCCCGACCTGCAGAACAGGGTCCACCCACAACACGACCGCCGACCTACAGCACGACCCCGACCGCAAACGCCGCCAGCGCGACCGTGCACGCCGTCGCGAGCAGCGCGCCCCGGCGCGAGAACGGCCCCGGCCGTGCCGCGTCCAGGGCGTGGATCCGGCGGTGGGCGACGGCCAGGAACCCCACCCACACCAGTGCCGTCAGCGCGGCGCCCGCGACCCCCGCCGCCGTGATCTCGTCACGGATCGCCGACTTCGCGGCGAGCACGGCCACGACCGTGCACGCCAGCGTCGTACGCCGCCACGCGAGCCGCGTCCGCTCCGGCTGCAGCCCGGGATCCCGGGCCGGCGTCACGCCCTGCTTCACCGCCCGGCCCAGCCGAAGACGATGACCACCACCATCGCCAGCGCCACCACGGCCACCGCCAGACTCAGCACCGTCGGGAACCGCGAGACCGGCAGGTCCTCACCGCGCCGCATCGCCCGCTCGCACCGCACCCAGTGGTTCACCGCCCGCAGCGCGCACAGCACGCCCGCGCCGAGCAGCGCAAGCGCGAGCCCGACCCGTACCCCCCAGCGCAGATCCGGCAGGAACTGGTCGACGGCGAAACCGCCGCCGATGAGCGCCAGTGCGGTCCGGATCCAGGCGAGGAAGGTGCGCTCGTTGGCGAGCGAGAACCGGTAGTCCGGAGTCTCGCCCTCGTCCCGGATCCGCTGCGGCGCGAACCACAGCCGCAGACTCTGCACGAAGTCACTCACCCGGGCACCTTAACCGCGGTGCGCGCGCAGTCGTTCGTAGGCGTCCCGCCCGTCCGGGACCCACTCCCACTCCCCGAGCCGCGAGACCAGTTCCTCCTCGGACAGGAAGGCGTGCCAGGCGACCTCCTCCACCTGTGGGTGCACCGGCAGTTCGCAGCGCACCTGGTAGACCGCCGACCACCACTTGCCGGCGACGCCCCCGGAGTCGTAGAGGAAGCGGAACAGCGGCTCGGGGCGCGGCAGACCGGAGACCCCCAGTTCCTCCTCGGCCTCCCGCAGCGCCGCGTCGTCGTACGACTCGCCCGCGCCGACGACCCCGCCCACGAACATGTCGTACAGCGACGGGTAGACCAGCTTCACGGGCGTGCGCCGGTGCACGAAGATCCGGCCCTCGGCGTCCCGTACCTGGATGAACGTGCAGCGATGGATCAGGCCCCGCGCGTACACCTCGGCGCGCGGGGCCTGTCCGATCACCTCGTCGTGCTCGTCGACGACGTCCAGGATCTCTTCGGCGGGGTTCGTCATCCCGCCATGAAATCACCGGCCCGTGACGTGCACCGTCACTGACCCATGACGTACTTCACCGTCGGACCGGTCGTCCAGCCGCCGTCCACGGCCAGCTCCGCGCCCGTCACGTACGAGGCCGCGTCCGAGAGCAGGAAGACGACGGCGCCCGCGATCTCGGGCGCCTCGCCGACCCGTCCCATCGGGGTGTTCGGGTACTTGCCCGCGCCGCGCTCGATGCCGACCGCGGCCGTCATCGGGGTGTACGTCATGCCGGGGTGGACCGAGTTGACGCGGATCCCCGCCGTGCCGAGCTCCACCGCGCCGATCTTCGTCAGCCCGCGCACGCCCCACTTGGAGGCGCCGTAGCCCGCGGTCAGCGCGAGGCCCATCAGTCCGGCCGCCGAGGAGATGTTGACGATCGAGCCGCCGCCGGCCTCCTTCATCGCCGGGATCGCGGCCTTCATGCCGATGAAGACACCGGTCAGGTTGATGTCGAGCACCCTGCGGAAGTTCTCGACGGACTCGGTCTCCAGGAAGGCGCCGGTGGCTATCCCGGCGTTGTTCACGAGACCGTGCAGACCGCCGAACTCGGCGACCGTGTACGCGACGGCCGCGGCCCACTCCTCCTCGGACGTGACGTCGTGGTGGAGGAAGCGAGCCCGCTCGCCCAGCTCGGCCGCCGTCGCCTTGCCCTCGTCGTCCAGTACGTCGGTGATCACGACGTTCGCCCCGGCGGCGACGGCCTGCCGTGCCGCCTCGGCGCCCAGGCCGCGGGCGCCTCCGGTGATGAGGACGGTCTTGCCGGTCAGGTCGTGGAGGCGAGTGGGCTCGTTCATGAAAGGTCCTTTCGGATCGTGGGCGCCGGGGCTTGCAGCAGGGCGGTGGTGGTCTCGACGAGATCGGCGAGGAAGAGCGCCTCGCTCGTGAGCGGTTCGGAGCCGTCGAGGTACTGCCTGGCCCGGTCGGCCAGAGCCGCGCCGACCACGGTGAGCGCCAGATCGAGGCGCTCCAGGAGCAGCGGCTCGGGCAAGGGGTCGGGCAGCGCGGTCAGACAGGCCTCGACCCGCTCGATCAGCCGCCAGTACACGGTGCCGTCGAGCGTGGGATGGGGGGTGCGGGTGCGGACGCCGCTCTCATGGCTGAGCTGGGCGGAGATCCGTAGACAGCGCAGGCCGCGCTCGGTGCGCAGCTCGCTCGCCTCGGCGGTGACCAGGGCGCGGATCAGCGCGCGCGGCTCGTCGGGGGCCGCGGCGAGGAGCGGGTCGAGGACCTTCTCCGTACGGCGCTGGCGGCCGGCCATCACCGCGTCGAGGAGGCCGCCGCGCGAGCCGAAGTGGTACTGCACGGCCGAGGGGTTGCTCTGTCCGGCCAGGGCGACGATGTCGCGGAGCTGGGCGCCGTCGACGCCCTGGGCGGCGAAGACCTCCTCCGCCGCGCGGATCAGCTTGTCCCGGGTCTCGGGCCCCGATGTCCTCGCCATGGATCCACATTAATGCTCGACATTAGAAAACGGGAGGGGTGCGCACGGTCCGAACTGTTGACTCGATACATCGGTGTATCCAAGATTCGGTCCATGTCGTACGACGCTGATGTGATCGTGATCGGAGCCGGCCTCGCCGGGCTCGTCGCCACCGCCGAACTCGTGGACGCGGGCCGGAGCGTGATCCTGCTCGACCAGGAGCCGGAGCAGTCCCTCGGCGGCCAGGCCCACTGGTCCTTCGGCGGCCTCTTCCTGGTGGACTCGCCCGAGCAGCGGCGGATGCGGATCAAGGACAGTCACGAGCTCGCCCTCCAGGACTGGCTCGGCACCGCCGGATTCGACCGCAAGGAGGACCACTGGCCGCGGCGCTGGGCCGAGGCGTACGTCGACTTCGCTGCGGGCGAGAAGCGCAGCTGGCTGCACGCCCGCGGTGTGCGCTTCTTCCCGGTCGTCGGCTGGGCAGAGCGCGGCGGCTACGACGCCAACGGACACGGCAACTCGGTGCCCCGGTTCCACATCACCTGGGGCACGGGACCGGGCATCGTCGCCCCCTTCGAGCAGCGGGTCCGCGAAGGCGTCGCCCGCGGCCTGGTCACGTTCCGCTTCCGCCACCGGGTCACCGGCCTGGGCCGCACGGCGGGCGCCGTGGACACCGTCAGCGGCGAGATCCTCGAGCCCTCCACCGCCGAGCGGGGCACCGCCAGCAGCCGGGAGGCCATCGGCACCTTCGAACTACGGGCCCAGGCCGTGATCGTCACCTCGGGCGGCATCGGGGGCAACCACGACCTCGTCCGCGCGCAGTGGCCGGACCGGCTCGGCACCCCGCCCGCGAAGCTGCTCTCCGGCGTCCCCGCCCACGTCGACGGACTGATGCTCGGCATCACCGAGGCCGCCGGCGCCCACCACATCAACCGCGACCGGATGTGGCATTACACCGAGGGCATCGAGAACTGGAACCCGATCTGGGCCAAGCACGGCATCCGCATCCTGCCCGGCCCGTCCTCGCTCTGGCTGGACGCCCGCGGCCGTCGGCTGCCGGTCCCGCTCTTCCCCGGCTTCGACACCCTCGGCACGCTCGAACACATCATGCGGACCGGGTACGACCACACCTGGTTCGTGCTCGACCAGCGCATCATCGGCAAGGAGTTCGCCCTCTCGGGCTCGGAGCAGAACCCCGACCTCACCGGCAAGTCGATCCGTGACGTCATCGGCCGGGCCCGCGCGGACGTGCCGGGCCCGGTGAAGGCGTTCATGGACCACGGCGTCGACTTCGTCGTGGAGAAGGACCTCTCCGCGCTGGTCCGGGGCATGAACGCGCTGACCGACGAGCCGCTGATCGACGAGGCGGAGCTGCGGCGCGAGATCACCGCCCGGGACCGGGAGATCGCCAACCCCTTCACCAAGGACCTCCAGGTCACGGCGATCCGGGGCGCCCGCAAGTACCTGGGCGACAAGCTGATCCGTACGGCGTCCCCGCACCGCATCCTGGACCCCAAGGCCGGCCCGCTGATCGCCGTACGCCTGAACATCCTCACCCGGAAGTCGCTCGGCGGCCTGGAGACGGATCTCTCCTCGCGGGTGCTCACGGAGGGCGGCGAGGTACTGGAAGGGGTGTACGCGGCGGGCGAGGCGGCCGGCTTCGGCGGCGGAGGCGTCCACGGCTACCGCTCCCTGGAAGGCACCTTCCTGGGCGGCTGCATCTTCTCGGGCCGCGCGGCGGGCCGGGCGGCCGCGCAGGCGGTGAGCTAGGGCCTGTCCGGCGGATCATGGCCGGGGCCGCGGGAGACGGATCCACGCCCCGAAGTGTGGCGCGGCTCACGCGGCAGGCCCTTCGTGGCGCCGAGGGTGTCCAACTCACCATGAGGGGATGGACATCGGCATCGCACTGCCCCAGTACGGAACCCACGCCCGCCCCGAAACGATCGCCGGCTTCGCCCGGGACGCGGAGGAGGCCGGCTTCGACTCCTTCTGGGTGGGCGACCGTTCGCTCACCCCGGTCGCGCCCAGCGACCTGTATCCGGGCCACACACCCGAGAACCCGTACCCCCACCAGTACAAGACGTTCCTCGACCCGCTCACGGTGCTGACCGTCGCCGCCACCGCCACCCACCGGGCCCGGCTCGGCATGTCCACCCTCAACGCCCCCTGGTATCCGCCCCTGTTGCTCGCCCGCAGTCTCACCTCCCTGGACCGGCTGAGCGGCGGTCGGCTCGACGTCGGCTTCGGGATCGGCTGGCTCCGGGACGAGTACACGGCGGTCAACGCGGACTTCGGGCGGCGCGGCGCGCACCTGGACGAGATCCTCGACATCCTCGGCGGCATCTGGACCGAGGAGGAGTTCGGGCACAAGGGCCCGCAGTGGACGATCCCGCGCGCGTACGTCGGACTCCGCCCCTCCCAGCCGGCCGGGCCTCCGGTGTACCTGGGCGGCTTCGGCCCCGCCGCGCTGCGCCGGGTCGGTCGGCGCGCCGCCGGCTGGGTCGGCGCCGTCCTGCCGCCGGAGGCCGCCGCGGGCCTCTGGGCGATCGCCCGCCGCGCCGCAGAGGAGGCCGGGCGGGACCCCGACGCGCTGCGCCGCCGCATCCGGTACAACGCCACCCCCGGCGCCTCGGCCGAGGACATCGCCGCCGTCCTCGCGGGCGTGCGGGACACCGGAGCCGACGCCTGCTTCGTCGACTTCCAGCAGGCGACCCGCGAACCGGAAGAGGCGCTGGAACTGGGCCACCACGTACTGGACCGGGTCCGGAACGCCTGAGCGGCGCCCGGACCCGGTCCCGTACGAGAGGCGAAGCGGTCGCTACAACACCAGCGACAGCAGCAGGACGAACACGATGCCGACGACCGAGATGATCGTCTCCATCACCGACCAGGTCTTGATCGTCTGGCCGACGTTCATCCCGAAGTACTCCTTCACCAGCCAGAAACCGGCGTCGTTGACGTGGCTGAAGAAGAGCGAACCGGCACCGATCGCCAGGACCAGGAGGGCGGTCTCGCTCGTGCCCATGCCCTCCGCGAGCGGGGCCACCAGGCCGGCCGCCGAGATCGTCGCGACGGTCGCCGAGCCGGTCGCGAGCCGGATCGCCACCGCGATCAGCCAGGCGAGCAGCAGGGCCGGTATCGACCAGCTCTTGGAGAAGTCCAGGATCATCTGGCCGACACCCACGTCGATCAGGGTCTGCTTGAAGCCACCGCCCGCGCCGACGATCAGCAGCACGCCCGCGATCGGGGCGAGGGACTTCTCGACGGTCGAGGAGAGCCGCTGCTTGGTGAAGCCGGCCGCGCGGCCCAGGGTGAACATGCCGACGAGCACGGCCGCGAGCAGCGCGATCAGCGGCGAGCCGATGACGTCGGTGACCTTCTGCAGCCCGTTGTCGGGGTTGTCCACGACGATGTCGACCAGCGCCTTGACCAGCATCAGGACGACGGGCAGCAGGACGGTCGCGACGGTGGCGCCGAAGCCGGGGCGCTTCTCCAGGTCCTCCGACGGACGTGCGGGGATCATGTTCTCGGGGACCGGGATGTCCACCCAGCGGGCGGCGTACCGGGAGAACAGCGGACCGGCGATGATCACGGTCGGTATGGCGACCAGGACACCCAGGGCGAGCGTGACGCCGAGGTTGGCGCCCAGCGCGTCGATGGCGACCAGCGGGCCGGGGTGCGGCGGGATCAGTCCGTGCATGACCGACAGACCGGCCAGGGCCGGGACGCCGATCCGCATCAGCGAGTAGTTGCCGCGCTTGGCGACGAGCAGGACCACCGGGATCAGCAGCACGATGCCGACCTCGAAGAAGAGCGGCAGACCGATCACGGAGGCGATCAGGACCATCGCCCAGGGCATCGACCGGCCGCTCGCCTTGGCGAGGATCGTGTCGACGATCTGGTCCGCGCCGCCGGAGTCGGCGAGCAGCTTGCCGAGGATGGCGCCGAGCGCGATCAGCACGCCCACGCCGGCGACGGTCTTGCCGAGGCCGGCGGTGAAGGAGTCGATGGTCGCCGCGAGCGGGGCCCCGGCGAACGCGCCCAGGGCCAGCGACCCGATGGTCAGCGCCAGGAAGGCGTGCAGCTTGAACTTGGTGATGAGCAGGACGATGACGGCGATGCCAGCGAGCACGGCGATGCCGAGCTGGGCGTTGCCGGCCGAGGTGATCGGCTCGACGGCGTCCGCTGCCAGCATCTCGACGCTGAGACTGGTCACGGTGATTCCTTAGGGGACGGGTGGGGGCAGAAGGGGGGAGCGTGCGGTACGGGGATCAGTGGGCGGTCTCGGCGAGCCCGCGCAGCGCGGCGACGGCCCGCGCGGCGATCTCCTCGGGGGAGCCGGAGACGTCGACGGCCACGCCCGCCTCGTCGTCCTGCAGCGGCTGCAGGGTGGCGAACTGCGAATCGAGCAGCGCGGTCGGCATGAAGTGCCCCTTGCGCTCGGTCATCCGCCGCTCGATGAGCGCGCGGTCGCCGGTCAGATGGAGGAAGACGACGCCCGGGGCGGCCGCCCGCAGCCGGTCCCGGTAGATCCGCTTCAGCGCGGAGCTGCTCACCACCCCGCCCCGCCCTTCCCGGCCGTGCGCCCACTGCCCGATCGCGTCGAGCCAGGGACCACGGTCCGAGTCGTCCAGCGGTATGCCGGCCGACATCTTGGCGACGTTCGCCGCCGGGTGGAAGTCGTCGCCCTCGGCGTAGGGGACGCCGAGCGCGTCCGCGACGAGCGGACCGATGGTCGTCTTGCCGGTGCCGGCGACGCCCATCACGACGACGACCCGGGGGATCGTCGGGGAGGTGGTGCTCATGGGTGGTGCCTCGCTGTCTTCTTCGACATCGATTTCGCGATTCCGTCGCGCTCATGAAACCCATTGGGTACGACGTATTCAAGGGGCTGTGACATTAAAGTCATACTTTTTGTTCCCGATCTTGATCGCCCCGTAGGCTGACCCCCATGACGACACCGGGCCAGGGGCTCCATCCACACGTCCTCGCCACCCTGGGTCTCGCGATCACCGCGGGGGAGTACCCGCCCGGCAGCGTGCTGCGCACCGACGAGTTGGCCCAGCGCTTCGACGTCTCCCGCACCGTGGTCCGCGAGGTCGTCCGCGTCCTGGAGTCCATGCACCTGGTCGAATCCCGGCGGCGCGTCGGCGTGATCGTCCTGCCGACGGCGCAGTGGAACGTGTACGACCCCCAGGTCATCCGCTGGCGCCTGGCCGGCGCCGACCGCCCCCGGCAGCTGCGCTCGCTCACCGTGCTGCGCTCCGCGGTCGAGCCGGTCTCGGCCGGACTCGCCGCCGTCCACGCCACGCCCGAGCAGTGCCGGGAGCTGACCGAGCAGGCGCTCGGCATGGTCGCCACCTCGCGCGGCCGGCAGCTGGAGGCGTACCTCGTCCACGACATCGCCTTCCACCGGGTCGTCCTCAACGCCTCCGGCAACGAGATGTTCGCCCGGCTCGGCGACGTGGTCGCCGAGGTGCTCACGGGCCGTACGCACCACCAGGTGATGTTCGAGGACCCCGACCCGGCCGCCGTCACCCTCCACGTCCAGGTCGCCGAGGCCGTACGGGAGCGGGACGCGGCCCGCGCCGAGGAGCTCACCCGCCAGATCGCGGTCGGCGCGCTCAAGGAACTGGACGTTCTCGCGCCGTAAATCCTTCGGATCCCAGGCATTCACCGTAGGGGAACCTCAGAAGTAGCTCAAATATGGGCGAGCAGTGACATTGGCCACTGCTGAATTCCCGTCTTGCCGTGACGATGTGCGCTGGCCGTGAGAGCCGTGGACGACCTCCACGCGCGCGGCCGGGTACCGCACAGACCCTCCCCCTCACGAAGGCGAACAACTCCATGAGTGACCGCACCCTCCCTGCGGCCGACACGCTGTCCGCCACGCCACCGGCGACGGCAACCGGAGCGTCCCCCCACGTCGACGCCGGTGACGCCGGGTACCGCAAGGACCTCAAGTCCCGGCACATCAACATGATCGCCATCGGCGGCGCGATCGGCACCGGCCTCTTCCTCGGCGCCGGTGGCCGCATGGCCAACGCCGGACCGTCCCTCTTCATCGCGTACGCGGTCTGCGGCGTCTTCGCCTTCTTCGTGGTGCGGGCCCTCGGCGAGCTGGTCCTCTACCGCCCCTCCTCCGGCGCCTTCGTCTCCTACGCCCGTGAGTTCATGGGCGAGAAGGGCGCCTACACGGCCGGCTGGCTGTACTTCCTCAACTGGTCGACCACCGCCATCGCCGACATCACCGCGGCCGCGACCTACGCCCACTTCTGGGCCATGTTCAGCGACGTCCCACAGTGGATCCTCGCCCTGATCGCCCTCGCGGTCGTCCTGGCCGCCAACCTCATCTCCGTGAAGTACTTCGGCGAGATGGAGTTCTGGTTCGCGATCATCAAGGTCGGCGCCCTCGTCGCCTTCATGCTGATCGGCATCTTCCTGGTGGTGACCTCGCACGAGGTCGGCGGCCACACGCCGGGCCTGTCCACGATCACGGACAACGGCGGCATCTTCCCCAGCGGTGTCATGCCGATGCTGCTGCTGATCCAGGGTGTCGTCTTCGCGTACGCCTCCGTCGAGCTGTGCGGCGTCGCCGCCGGCGAGACCGAGAACCCCGAGAAGATCATGCCGCGGGCGATCAACTCGATCATGTGGCGCGTGGGCCTCTTCTACGTGGGCTCCGTCGTCCTCCTCGCGCTGCTCCTGCCGTACACCGCGTACTCCGGCGACCAGAGCCCCTTCGTCACCGTCTTCGACAAGCTGGGCATCCCCGGCGCCGCCGGCGTGATGAACCTGGTCGTCCTCACCGCCGCGCTCTCCAGCCTGAACTCGGGTCTCTACTCGACCGGCCGGATCCTGCGCTCCATGTCGCTGTCGGGCTCCGCGCCCAAGTTCACCGGCGTCATGAACAAGGGCGGCGTGCCCTACGGCGGCATCCTGCTGACCGCCGCCTTCGGTGTCCTCGGCGTCGGCCTGAACTACCTCATGCCCGGGGAGGCCTTCGAGCTCGTCCTGAACTTCGCCTCCATCGGCATCATCGGCACCTGGGCCATGATCATGGTCTGCTCGCTGCTGTTCGTGAACCGCTCCAAGGACGGCCGGGTCACCCGCCCCGGCTACCAGCTGCCCTGGGCCCCGTACACCCAGATCGTCACGCTGGTCTTCCTCGGCTCGGTCCTGGTCCTGATGTGGATGGACGGCGGCATCAGCCGCACCACCGTGAACTGCCTCCCGCTGATCGCGCTCGCGCTCGTCGGCGGCTGGTTCCTGGTCCGCAAGCGGGTCCGCGCGACCGCCGCCACGTACAAGGACTGACGTCCGGTCGTACCCCCCACGGGAAGAGACCCCCGCAGGTGCCACCTGCGGGGGTCTCGCCGTTTGTCAGGAGATAGTGGTACCCAAGAGCCTTACAGAGGAAGGGAAGTGCCCGATGGCGCAGCAAGTCCAGGGGGTCATCGCCCCCGGCAGGAACGAGCCCGTACGGGTCGAGACGATCGTCGTCCCCGACCCGGGCCCGGGCGAGGCGGTGGTGAAGATCCAGGCGTGCGGGGTCTGCCACACCGACCTGCACTACAAGCAGGGCGGCATCAACGACGACTTCCCCTTCCTCCTCGGCCACGAGGCGGCGGGCGTCGTCGAGTCGGTCGGCGCGGGCGTCACCGACGTGGCCCCCGGCGACTTCGTCATCCTCAACTGGCGCGCCGTGTGCGGGGCCTGCCGCGCCTGCCTGCGCGGCCGCCCCCAGTACTGCTTCGACACGCACAACGCGAAGCAGAAGATGACGCTGCTCGACGGCAGGGAGCTCTCCCCGGCACTCGGGATCGGCGCCTTCGCCGAGAAGACCCTCGTCGCCGCGGGCCAGTGCACCAAGGTCGACCCGTCCGTCGCCCCCGAGGTCGCCGGGCTCCTCGGCTGCGGAGTGATGGCCGGCATCGGCGCCGCGATCAACACCGGCAACGTCGGCCGGGGGGACACCGTCGCCGTCATCGGCTGCGGCGGCGTCGGCGACGCGGCCGTCGTCGGATCCCGCCTCGCCGGCGCGGCGAAGATCATCGCCGTCGACATCGACGACCGCAAGCTGGAGACCGCGCGGGCGATGGGCGCCACCCACACCGTCAACTCCCGCACCACCGACCCCGTCGAGGCGATCCGCGAGCTCACCGGAGGCTTCGGCGCCGACGTCGTCATCGAGGCCGTCGGCCGCCCGGAGACGTACAAGCAGGCGTTCTACGCCCGCGACCTCGCCGGCACCGTCGTCCTCGTCGGCGTCCCCACCCCCGAGATGAGGCTCGAACTCCCGCTCCTGGACGTCTTCGGCCGCGGCGGCGCGCTCAAGTCCTCCTGGTACGGCGACTGCCTTCCCTCCCGCGACTTCCCCATGCTCATCGACCTGCACCAGCAGGGCCGCATCGACCTCGCCGCCTTCGTCACCGAGACCATCGGCCTCGGCGACATCGAGAAGGCCTTCGCCCGGATGCACGAGGGCGACGTCCTGCGCTCGGTGGTGGTCCTCTGATGACGACCCGTATCGACCACCTGGTCACCTCCGGCACCTTCAGCCTCGACGGCGGCACCTGGGACGTCGACAACAACGTCTGGATCGTGGGTGACGACTCGGAGGCGATCGTCATCGACGCCGCCCACGACGCCCCCGCCATCCTCGCCGCGCTCGACGGCCGCACGCTGCGGGCGATCGTCTGCACCCACGCCCACAACGACCACATCGACGCGGCCCCGGCCCTCGCCGCCGCCACCGGCGCCCGGATCCTGCTCCACCCCGCCGACCAGCCCCTGTGGAAGCAGACCCACCCGGACCACACCCCCGACGGCGAACTCGCCGACGGCCAGACCCTGACCATCGCGGGCACGGACCTCAAGGTCCTGCACACCCCCGGTCACGCCCCCGGAGCCGTCTGCCTCTACGCCCCGGACCTCGGCACGGTCTTCACCGGCGACACCCTCTTCCAGGGCGGCCCCGGCGCGACGGGCCGGTCCTTCTCCGACTTCCCCACGATCGTCGGCTCGATCCGCGACCGGCTGCTGACCCTCCCGCCGGACACGGTCGTCCGCACGGGCCACGGCGACACCACCACCATCGGCGCCGAGGCCCCGCACCTCCAGGAGTGGATCAACCGAGGCCACTGAGCCGCAGCCGGCTCTCGAACCTCCTCGGCGCACCCGAGACCGGGTCGGTGAACTCCAGCGTCCGCGCGAGCAGTTGCAGCGGTCGCGAGAAGTCCTCCGGCCCGTCCTCGCACACCACGGGATAGACCGGATCGTGCAGGATCGGCAGCCCCAGGGCGTTCATGTGCACCCGCAGCTGATGGGTGCGCCCGGTCGCCGGCAGCAGCCGGTACCGCCCGAGCCCGCCCCTGCGCTCCACCAGCTCGATCCGGCTCTCGCTGTTCGGCTCGCCCGGCTCCTCCCGGGCGGCCATCACCCCGCGCTCCTTCACGATCCGGCTCCGCACGGTCACCGGCAGCGTGACCCCGGGGTCGTACGCCGCGACCGCCTCGTACTCCTTGCCGACCAGCCGATCCCGGAACAGCGTCTGGTACGCCCCCCGGTCCTCCGGCCGTACGACGAAGAGCACGAGTCCCGCCGTCAGCCGGTCCAGCCGGTGCGCCGGCTGCAGTCGCTCGACCCCCAGCTCCCGCCGCAGCCGCGCGAGCGCCGTCTCGGTGACGTGCCGCCCACGGGGCATCGTCGCCAGGAAGTGCGGCTTGTCGACGACCACGATCCGCTCGTCCCGGTACACGACCCCGATCTCGAACGGCACCCGCTCCTCCGCGGGAAAGTCCCGGTGAAACCACAGATGCACCCCGGCGACGTACGTCTCCCGTCCGGTGAACGCCCCGTCCACCCCCACGAACCGCCCGCCCGCGAGCATCTCCTCGACCCGCCCGACCCCGATGGCCCCACCGAACCGCGCCACGAGATGCTCCCGCACCGTCGCCCACGCGCCGCCGGGATCCTCCGGCAGCCGTACGCGTACGGGATCGATACCGTCGCGCTGGGGGAGCGGGGCCGCCGGAGCCTTCGTTCTGCGTCTCACCGCACCACGGTAACCACACCCTCTCCGCGTCCCCTACGCCTGCTGCCGAGCACCGCCTTCGCACGAAGTACGGAGAGCGAGCCTCTTTCACGCCACGTAGCGACCCCGGGGCGCGGGAAAGAGCACCTCGGGCCGTGACCGAGCGGGAACTGAGGGAGTACGCCGGAAACGGCGAAGTGCCCGTCGAGTTGAACTCGACGGGCACTTCGTGTGGTGTCCGAGGGGGGACTTGAACCCCCACGCCCGATAAAGGGCACTAGCACCTCAAGCTAGCGCGTCTGCCATTCCGCCACCCGGACAAGGTGTCTATCTTTCCGGCCGCTCGGCCGTTCCGACGTGGAAAACCATAGCAAACATTCGGAGTGGCCGATCACCACCCCCCTTCCGGCCGGAAGCGGGTGACAGTCACATGTCGGCCGGTGGCCGCCCTTGGGTCCGGGGCCTTCGGCGCGGGAGGATGGGGGCGACCACCAGCAAGCACGTGGGGCACGTAGTGGGAGGAAGCAGCGTGAGCGAGTCGAACACGGCCCGGAGCGTCACCGGCGAGGACGAGGTCGTCGACCTCTGTCGCGACCTCATCCGCATCGACACCAGCAACTACGGCGACCACTCCGGCCCCGGCGAGCGGGCGGCGGCGGAGTACGTCGCCGAGAAGCTCGCGGAGGTCGGACTCGAGCCGAAGATCATCGAGTCGCACAAGGGGCGGGCCTCCACCGTCGCCCGTATCGAGGGGGAGGACCCCTCCCGGCCGGCCCTGCTCATCCACGGCCACACCGACGTCGTGCCGGCCAACGCCGAGGACTGGACCCACCACCCGTTCTCCGGCGAGGTCGCCGACGGCTGTGTCTGGGGCCGGGGCGCGGTCGACATGAAGGACATGGACGCCATGACCCTCGCGGTCGTACGGGACCGGATGCGCAGTGGCCGCAAGCCCCCGCGCGACATCGTGCTGGCCTTCCTCGCCGACGAGGAGGCGGGCGGCACCTACGGCGCCCGGCACCTGGTCGACCACCACCGGGACCTCTTCGACGGGGTGACGGAGGCGATCGGCGAGGTCGGCGGCTTCTCCTTCACCGTCAACGAGAACCTGCGGCTCTACCTGGTCGAGACGGCCCAGAAGGGCATGCACTGGATGCGGCTGACCGTCGAGGGCACGGCCGGCCACGGGTCGATGACCAACAACGACAACGCGATCACCGAGCTCTGCGAGGCCGTCGGCCGCCTCGGGCGCCACACGTGGCCGGTCCGGGTCACCAAGACCGTACGGTCCTTCCTGGACGAGCTCTCGGACGCCCTCGGCACCCCGCTCGACCCGGAGGACATGGAGGCCACGCTCGCCAAGCTCGGCGGCATCGCCAAGATGGTCGGCGCCACGCTGCGCAACTCCGCCGCCCCGACGATGCTCGGCGCCGGGTACAAGGTCAACGTCATCCCGGGCCAGGCCACGGCGCACGTCGACGGACGGTTCCTGCCCGGTTACGAGGAGGAGTTCCTGGCCGACCTCGACCGGATCCTCGGGCCGCGGGTCAAGCGCGAGGACGTGCACGGGGACAAGGCCCTGGAGACCAGCTTCGACGGCGACCTCGTCGACGCGATGCAGCTGGCCCTCAAGGCGGAGGACCCGATTGCCCGGGCCGTGCCGTACATGCTCTCCGGCGGCACCGACGCCAAGTCCTTCGACGACCTCGGCATCCGCTGCTTCGGTTTCGCCCCGCTCCAGCTGCCGCCGGAGCTGGACTTCGCCGGGATGTTCCACGGCGTGGACGAGCGGGTGCCGGTGGACGGACTGAAGTTCGGCGTCCGCGTCCTCGACCGGTTCATCGACGCCTCCTGAGCGCCTTGCCCGTGTCACAGCCTTTCCGGAATTCGTCCGCGCGTACGTATGTGACCGGAAAGAGTGAATGCGCTCATAGGCTCGTAGCCCCATAACTTCCCCCTCGTTACAGGTGATGCGGTCCGCGGCTGGGACCGCATTTGCCAACAAGGAGGAATAATGATCAAGAAGGTCGTCGCTGCTGCGGCTGCCACCGGCGGTCTCGTTCTCGCGGGTGCGGGCATGGCCGTTGCCGACTCGGGTGCCCAGGGTGCCGCCATCGGCTCCCCCGGCGTGCTCTCGGGCAATGTCGTCCAGGTGCCGGTTCACGTCCCCGTGAACGTGTGCGGCAACACGATCTCCGTGATCGGGCTGCTGAACCCCGCCTTCGGCAACACCTGCGTCAACGCCTGACGTTGTGCCTCGACCCGTGAGGGTCTGAGCCAGGCCGGCCCCGGAGTGCGTGCCATGCACTCCGGGGCCGGTGGGCATTTCGGCCCCGGGCGTGGTGCCCGGTGGCCCTCTTCTGAAGCCAGAAGGCAGAAGCCGAGAAGGCAGGGAACAAGCTATGCGACAGGTCACGCGCAAGGGCCTGATCACCGTTGCGGCCGCGGGCGGCGTACTCGCCCTCGGTGGTGGTTATGCGAACGCCGATTCGGGTGCGAACGGCACGGCCTCGAATTCCCCGGGCGTCGCGTCCGGGAATTCCGTCCAGGTTCCGGTGCACGCGCCGGTCAACGTCTGCGGAAACACCGTCAACGTCATCGGGTTGCTCAACCCGGCGTTCGGTAACAAGTGTGCGAACGTCTCCAAGCCGGGCGGCAGCGGCTCCTCGGCCGGAGGCGGCACCAGCAACTCCCCGGGCGTCGGCTCCGGCAACAACGTCCAGGTGCCCGTCGACGTCCCCGTGAACGCCTGCGGGAACAGCGTCTCGGTCATCGGCGCCATCAACCCGGCGTTCGGCAACGACTGCGCCAACGGCGTCGAGCCGACCCACCCGGGCAACCCCGGCGAGCCGGGGAACCCCGGAAACCCGGGCAATCCCGGTAATCCTGGCAACCCCGGGAACCCCGGCAACCCGGGCACGCCCGGCAACCCCGGGACTCCTGGCAACCCTGGGACTCCCGGCAACCCCGGTGACTCGGGCGAGCCCGGCACGCCGACCGGGCCGAACACGCCTGGTACGCACATGATCACGCAGCCCAAGGGGGCCGAGGAGCTCGCTGAGACCGGCTCCGGTCCGCTCGGGGTGATCGTCCCCGCGGGTGCGGGCCTGCTGCTCGCCGGCTCGGTCCTGTACCGCCGCGCCCGCCGCTCCGCCTAGGACGGCTGCGCAACGCACAGGGGCCCCGCACGGCGGGGCCCCTTCTCATGTCACCAGGTGGCGCGGACCTGACGGATGATGCGCCGGCGCAGCCGCACCCTGCGGCTGCCGTCCCGGTGCAGGCTCAGTCGGTCCAACTCCCAGTGCCCGTACTCGGCATGGTCGGTCAGGAGCCGCGTCGCCTCCTTGCGGGAGACGCCGCGCGGCACGTACACGTCGACAAATTCGTATTCCGGCATCGCATCTATTGTGCGGGCACGGGCCCGGTACGGATAGCGTGCGTCCCATGTCTGATGCTGCGCAGCCCACCGCTGCCGAGGTACGTGCCGCCGCCGAGGCGGTCAAAGCCGCACTGGACCGTCACCTCGAGGCGGTCGAGCGCCGCTCGGGGGACGACGACCCGGCCGTCTACGAAGCCTTCAACGCCCTCGCCGCGGCGGCCGAGGCCTACGACGAGCGGCTCTACGACCGGTACGACGAGGTCACCCCCTTCGAGATCCCCGGCGCCGACGACTCGCTGCCGCCGTACGCCGGTCCCGAGGAGCCGCACGCCCTCAGCGTGCTGATCCGTCGCGACTACGCGGTGGTGGAGCCGAAGCGGCTGCTCGCCCAGGCGCAGCGCATCGCCGATCTGGAGAGCGACGAGGAGGGCGCGGACGCGGCTCCCGTCGTGGGGGCCAGCACGCACGCGGCGCTCGGGGTGCTCTTCGGCGAGTACGAACCGGACGAAATCGCCTCGCGTCACAAGGAGTTCGGACTGGAGGAGGGTGACTCCACCCTCTGGGTCTCGGCCGCGGAGGAACTGCCGGATCCGGGGGAGTGGCTGAACGCCCCCTTCGAGCAGGCCGATCCCGAGCGGATCGTCTGTCGTTTCGACGTCAGCGCGGTCTTCGACGACGAACTGGACGACGGCCTGGAGCAGCAGGACGCCTGAGCAGGACGCCTGAGGAGTACGACGGAGGGCGGGACACCGTGTGGGTGTCCCGCTG
>NZ_JBHWJZ010000027.1:0-110636 GCF_042731085.1 Streptomyces sp. NPDC059875 | reverse complement strand
GCGGGTCCCCGCCCGGGGCGCAGCGCCCGCGCCCCCCCAAACCGCCCTGGGGGGGGCCCCCGATCCGGTCCCGCCACCTCGGCGTTCGTGACTCAGGGGTGGGTACGGAGGACGGTCAGTCCGCCACCACCAGCGACGGCGTCTCCTTGGTGAGCACCTCGCCGCGGAAGAACGCGGGGCTCTTGCGCTGCATCACCAGCATGATCACCACGCCGACCAGCAGCAGTCCGACGCCGATCACGAAGACCGAGCCGACGCCGAAGACGGACGAGCCGCTGCCGTAGGCCGGGTCCCACATGTCGTACAGCGTCTTGCCGAAGACCGCGGTCAGCAGGATGCCGCCGAGGACCGGGCACAGGCCCTTGTAGACGAAGTCGCGGCCGGAGCGGAAGAGCTCCTTGCGGAAGTACCAGGCGCAGGCGAACGCGGTCAGCGAGTAGTAGAAGCAGATCATCAGGCCGAGCGCGTAGATCGTGTCGACCAGGACGTTCTCGCTGACGAGCGTCATCACCGTGTAGAAGACGCCGGTGGCGACACCCGCGACGACCGTGGCCTTGCCGGGGGTCTTGAAGCGCGGGCTGACCTTGGCGTACGAGGCGGGGAGCGCCTCGTACGTCGACATCGCGAGCACGGTGCGGGCCACCGGGATGAACGTCGTCTGGAGGCTGGCCGCCGCCGAGGCGAGGACGGCGATGAAGAGCAGGATGCCGAGGGCCGGGCCCATGACCGGGCCGGCGAGGGCGGCGAAGACGTTGTCGGAGGTCTCCGGGTTGGCGAGGCCGAGGCCGGTGTCGCCGGAGCCGACCGCCATCTGGGCGGCGATGCCGGTGGCGAGGTAGGAGCCGACCAGGACGACCATCGCGATGAGCGCCGCGCGGCCCGGGGTCTTCGCGCTGCCCGTGGTCTCCTCGTTGGTCGCCATGCAGGCGTCCCAGCCCCAGTACATGAAGATCGAGAGGGAGAGGCCGGCGGTGAAGGCCGCGAAGGACTGGACCGCGAACGGGTTCATCCACTCCCAGGAGAAGGACAGGCCCGTGTCGAAGGCGCCGCTGCCGGCCTTCTGGAAGGCCATGGCGACGAAGAGCGCGAGGACGACGAGCTGGAGGCCGACGAGGGCGTACTGCACGCCCTTGGTGGCGGTCATGCCGCGGTAGCTGATCGCGGTGGCGACGGCGATGAGCACGAGGCAGGTGCCGATGTGGACGGCCTTGTTGTCGTCCAGGGCGGCGATGGACTCGCTGCCGGTGATCTCACCGGCGAGGAGCCAGAAGTAGGAGGTCGCGACGCCGGCGAGGTTGGAGAGCACGATGATCGTCGCGATGACGAGGCCCCAGCCGCACATCCAGCCGATCCGGGGGCCGAAGGCCTTCACGGTCCAGGTGAAGGAGGTGCCGCAGTCGGGCATCACCCGGTTCAGCTCGCGGTACGCGAAGGCGACGAGCAGCATCGGGAGGAAGCCCGCGAGGAAGATCGCGGGCATCTGGAGTCCGACCTCGCCGGCCGTGGAGCCGAGCGTGGAGGTCAGACAGTAGACGGGGGCGACGGTCGAGATGCCGATGACGGCACTGCCCATCAGCCCGACGGAGTTCCCGCCGAGTCCCTTGGTGCGTACGCCTTGGGTGTCGCCCTTGGCGGCGACGCCCCTTACCGTGTCTCCGGCCTGGGGCCGTGCATCCACCTGAGTCATGAACAGGACGTTAAGTGCTGCGGTTTCCACATCCGGAGGCGTTGAGTCCGGGACGTTGGCCGATCTTCACCTTGCATTGAGAGGGCGACAAGACCCTCTCGGCATTGATTGAAAGATCGACCACCGGTTCGGACCGACCGATTGGTAGGCGTCTCAGAGGCCGTCCGATATGCGGGAACCGCAGCCGTGCCCTAAATGTCCGTTTCCAAATTTTCCCGAAGTATTTTCCGAGCCGCTCGGGGAGGGGGTCAGCCGGGCCAGACCACCGCCTGCGTCTCGCTGTACGCGTGCAGGGCGTAGGACCCCACATCCCGCCCCACGCCGCTCTTCTTGAAGCCGCCGAACGGCGCCTCCATGTTCCGACCGATCGTGTTCACGCCGACGCCGCCCGCCCGCAGCCGGGCCGCGATACGGAATGCGCGGGCCACGTCCCCGGACCACACGTAGTCGAGGAGCCCGTAGTCGCTGTCGTTCGCCAGCGCGACCCCCTCCTCCTCGTCGTCGAAGGGGACGACCACGACGACCGGTCCGAAGATCTCCTCCCGGACCACCCGCATGTCGTTCGTGCACTCCGCGAGCAGGGTCGGGGCCACGTAGAAGCCGCGCTCCATGGCCGGGCGCTCGCCGCCCGCCACGATCCGCGCGCCCTCCTTCCTGCCCAGCTCGATGTACGCCTCCACCCGGTCGCGGTGGGCCGCCGAGATCACCGGCCCGACCACCGTGCCCTGCGCCGCCGGGTCGCCGACCTTCAGATACCCCAGATAGCCGGTGAGCTTCTCGATCAGCTGGTCGTAGATCCCGCGCTGGGCGAGCACCCGGGTCGGAGCCGTACAGATCTGCCCGCTGTAGAAGGAGAAGGTGGTGCCGATCCCCATCACCGCGGAGTCCACATCGGCGTCGTCGAAGACCAGCGCCGCGCCCTTGCCGCCCAGCTCCATCAGCTGCCGCTTCAGCTCCCGCCCGCAGACTTCGCCGATGCGCTGCCCGACGGCCGTCGAGCCGGTGAAGGAGACCATGTCGACGTCCGGGGAGTCGACGGCCGCCTCGCCGACGGCGGTGCTCGTGCCGGTGACGACGTTGACGACCCCCGCCGGGACGCCCGCCTCCGCCAGGGCCCGGGTCATCGCGTACACGGAGAGCGGGTCCTGCGGAGCGGGCTTCACCACCACCGTGTTGCCCATCGCAAGCGCCGGGGCGATCTTGCCGGCCGGGTTGGCCCAGGGGTTGTTGTACGAGGTGATGCAGGTGACCACACCGACCGGGCGCCGTACCGCCACCGCCCCGAAGACCCCCGCCCTGCCCATCGGCCCGGCCTCGTTGATCTGCGGGGGCAGCGCCTGCTCGACCGGCTCCAGGGCGCCGCGCGCGTACCGCCGGAAGCGGGAGGAGCCGACGGCGACCTGCATCCCGCGCGCGGTGCCGGTCGTCGCCCCGGTCTCGGCCTGCGCGAGGGCCGTGTTCGCGTCGGCGTCGCGGGCCATCAGGTCCGCGGCCCGGTCGAGGATCGCGGCCCGCTCCTCCGGTTTCGTACGGGACCAGGTCGCGAAGGCCGCACGGGCGGCGGCCGCCGCCTCGTACACCTGGCTCCTGCTCGCCTCGGGCGCGAGGCCGACGACCTCCTCGGTGGCCGGGTTGACCACCTCGTAGTGCCCGCCGTCGGGCTCGACCCACTCGCCCCCGATGAACAGCCGCTGACTCATCGCGTGGACACCGTCCTCGTGTCGCGGCCGGAGCGCAGCACCCGGCCCGGTATCGCGCCGGTCACCTCGTCGTCGCGGATGGTCTCCACGCCGTTGACACGCACCGACACGATGCCGATCGCCCGCGAGTCGAGGCGCGGGCTGTCGCCGGGCAGGTCGTGCACCAGGGTCGCCGGGCCCGCCTCGATCCGCTCGGGGTCGAAGAGGACCAGATCGGCGTGGAAGCCCTCCGCGATCCGCCCCCGCTCGCGCAGCCCGAACAGCCGGGCCGGATCGTCGGTGAGCATCTTCACCGCCTGTTCGAGGGGGACCAGCTTCCGGCCCCGCAGACAGTCGCCGAGGAAGCGGGTGGTGTACGGGGCGCCGCACATGCGGTCCAGGTGCGCGCCGGCGTCGGAGCCGCCGAGCATCACGTCCTCCTGCTCCCAGGTCTCGCGGCGCAGCGCCCAGGAGGCCGGGTCGTTGTCGGTGGGCATGGGCCACAGCACGGTCTTCAGCTCGTCGTTGGCGCAGATCTCGACAAGGCACTGGAAGGGGTCCTGGCCGCGCTCGGCGGCGATGTCCTTCACGACGCGCCCGGTGAGGCCCTCGTTCTCCTTGGAGTACGTGTCCCCGATGACGTACCGGCCGAAGTGCGCGAGGCGGCGGAAGACACCGGCCTCCTTGGAGTCGGCGCGACGCAGCATCTCGGCCCGTACGGCCGGGTCGCGCAGCTTGGCGATCCGCTCGGGGACGGGGAGTCCCAGGATCTCGCCCCAGCCGGGGATGAGGTTGAGCGCGCAGAACGTGCCGAGCGACATGTTCATGGGGGTCAGGATCGGCATGGTGAGGGCGACGATCCGGCCGCCGGACTTGCGGGCGCGTTCGGAGGCGACGAGCTGGCGCGGGACGCGCTCGGGGACGGCGGCGTCGATGGTGAGGACGTTCCAGTTCAGGGGCCTGCCGGCGGCCGCCGTCATGTCGACGAAGAGGTCGATCTCCTCGTCGGAGAACTGGTCGAGACAGCCGGCCAGGATGGCTTCGAGCTGGGTGCCCTCGTGTTCGCCGACGGCCTTGGAGAGCGCGATCAGCTCGGCGGGCGTGGCGTGCCGGGAGGCGACGGGGGCGCCGTCGCCGTCGGAGTGGGTGGACGACTGGGTGGTGGACAGACCCCAGGCGCCGGCGTCCATGGCCTCGTGGAGCAGCGCCGTCATCCGGTCGAGCTGCTCGGGCGTGGGCTGCCCGCCGACGGCCTCGGCGCCCATCACGTACCGGCGCAGGGCGCAGTGCCCCACCATGAAGCCGGCGTTGACGGCGATCCGTCCTTCGAGGGCGTCGAGGTACTCGCCGAAGGACGACCAGCTCCAGTCGACGCCCTCCTCCAGGGCCTTGAGGGCCATGCCCTCGACCTTGGACATCATGCGGCGGGTGTAGTCGGCGTCCTCGGGCCGGTCCGGGTGGAGGGGCGCGAGGGTGAAGCCGCAGTTGCCGCCGGCGACGGTGGTGACGCCGTGGTTCATGGAGGGGGTGGCGAAGGGGTCCCAGAAGAGCTGGGCGTCGTAGTGGGTGTGGGGGTCGACGAAGCCGGGGGCGAGGACGAGGCCGGTGGCGTCCTGGGTGGTGCGGGCGGTGGCGTCCGCGTCGGCGAAGACGATCCGCCCGTCCTGTATCCCGATGTCGGCGACGCGTGCGGGGGCGCCGGTGCCGTCCACGACGGTGGCGCCCTTGATGAGGTGATCGAGCATGGGGTCCCTTCCTTCGTACGCCGGACATGCCCCGGCCGGGGACGCGGTAGCCGGCCGCGGCTACGACGTCCCCGACCGGGGCCGGTGCGGGGTGGTGGTCCGGGAAGACACCGCCCCGGTACGGGGCGGCCCTACTCCCCGGCCTGCTGCCGGAAGCGGGTCGTGCGGTGGACCGGGTCCGTGTCGATCTTGGGGATCACGTGCTCGCCGATCAGCTTGATCGAGTTCATCGTGTCCTCGTACGGGATCCCGATCGGCAGTCCGAAGGAGAGCTGGTCGGCCCCCGCCTGCTCCCAGCGCTTGCACTGGCGCAGGACCTCCTCCGGGTCGCCGCAGATCATCAGCTCCTCGGCGATGAGGAGTTCGATGATCTCGGCGCTGTACTCCGGCAGCAGCTCCGGCCACTCCGGGATGCCCTCGGGCCGCGGGAAGGTGTCGTGGTAGCGGAAGAGCAGCGACTGCAGGTAGTTGAGCCCGCCGCTCACCGCGATCTCGACGGCCTTGTCGTGCGTCTCGGCGCAGATCGCGGTCGAGGTGACCATCACGTTGTCGTTGACGAAGTCGCCGACCGCCTTGGCCTCCTTGATCGCCGTCTTGTACGACTCGACGACCCACTCCATGTCGGAGACCTTCTGCACGCTGAAGCCGAGGACGCCGAGACCCTTCTTGCCGGCCATGGCGTACGAGGACGGGGAGCCGGCCGCGTACCACATGGCCGGGTGGGACTTCCCGTACGGCTTGGGCAGGACCTTGCGCGGCGGCAGGGACCAGTGCTTGCCCTGGAAGCCGACGTACTCGTCCTGGAGCCACATCTTGGGGAACTCGGCGATCGTCTCTTCCCAGATCTCCTTGGTGTGGTTCATGTCGGTGATGCCCGGCATGAACCCGAGGATCTCGTGGGAGCCCGCACCGCGCCCGGAGCCGAACTCGAAGCGGCCCTGGGAGAGATGGTCGAGCATGGCGACCTTCTCGGCGACCTTGACCGGGTGGTTCACCGGCGCGAGGGGGTTGAAGATGCCGGAGCCGAGGTGGATCCGGTCGGTGGCGTGGGCGAGGTAGCCCAGGTAGACGTCGTTCGCCGAGAGGTGCGAGTACTCCTCCAGGAAGTGGTGCTCGGACGCCCAGGCGTACTTGAACCCGGACCTGTCCGCCTGGATGACGTACTCGGTCTCCTCCATCAGCGCCTTGTGCTCGGCCTCGGGATCGGTCTCGGCCCGCTTGCCGACGTATCCCTGTACGAAGATCCCGAATTCCAAGGGGGTTCACCGTCCTCGTTGTTTCTGACGTACCGTCAGATTCTCTGTGCCCGACTTTCGCACCGCACGGTGGGTGCGTCAATACCTGATGGAGCGTCAGAACCTGTCAGAACAGAGCGACGCCCGCCAGCCAGCCGCCGTCGATGACGAAGGGCTGGCCGGTGATGTACGAGGAGTCGTCGGCGGTCAGGAAGAGCGCGAGGGCCGCCACCTCCTCGGGCTTCCCGATCCGCCCCATCGGCACGAGCTTCTGGTACAGCCCCGCCGTCGCCTCGGGGTCCACGCCCTCCGGGTTGCTCATGGGGGTGTCGATCGCGCCGGGACAGACCGCGTTCACCCGGATCTTCTTGGCCGCCAGCTCCAGGGCCGCGACCCGGGTGAGCCCGAGCACGGCGTGCTTGGTGGCCGCGTACGCGCCGACGCCCGCCATGCCCGTCACGCCCGTGTACGAGGCGGTGTTGACGATCGTCCCGCCGCCGGCCGCCTCGATCTCCGGCGCGACCGTCCGTATCCCCAGGAAACAGCCGACCTGGTTGACCGAGACGATCGCCTGGAACTCCTCCAGCGGCGTCGACACCAGCTCGTTGAAGCGGAGGATGCCGGCGTTGTTCACGAGTCCGTCGATCCGCCCGAAGCGCTCCTTGGCGGCGGCGACCGCCCCCGCCCAGTCCTCCTCCTTCGTGACGTCGAGGTGGACGTAGACCGCCCGCTCCTCCCCCAGCTCCTTGGCCAGCGCCTCGCCGAGATCGTCGAGCACGTCCCCGAGGACGACCCGCGCCCCCTCGGCGGCGAAGAGCCGCGCCTCCTGCTCGCCCTGCCCGCGCGCCGCGCCCGTCACGACGACGACGCGCCCGTCCAGCTTGCCCATGTCCGTCCACTCCTCAGCTCAGGTGGGGGGCGACCTCGGCGGCGAACGTCGCCATCTGATCGGTGAGTTCGGTACGGCTCCGGGAACGGAACCGGACCTGGATCTGATGCACGCCCATCGCGCCGTACGCCCGCAGCGACTCGGCGAGGGCCTCCGGCTTCCCGGTCAGCGTCCGCCGGCCGACCTCCCAGCCGGCCTCGCCGACGTACAGGGGCTCGACGATCGCCCCGACGGTGATCGGCTCCTCGATCCCCGCCTCGGACCGCAACGTCCTCAGCCGGGCTATCTGGGCGGGGAGCTTCTCCCGCGGGTCGCCCTGCGGCAGCCAGCCGTCGCCCCTGAGGGCCGCCCTGCGCACGGCAGCGGGGGAGGATCCTCCGACCCAGACCGGCACCCGCTCCTGGGCGGGCCGGGGCCGCTGCCCCAGCTCCTTGAAGGAGAACCGCTCACCGCTGAACTCCGGGAACTCCTCCGGTCCGAGAGCCGCCTTGAGCGCGTCGATCATCTCGTCGAGGACTCCTCCGCGGCCCTCGAAGTCGGCGCCGACGGCCTCGAACTCCTCCTGCACATGACCCGCCCCGACCCCGAGGACCAGCCGGCCGCCGGAGAGGTGGTCGAGGGTCGCGTACGCCTTGGCGGTCACCAGCGGGTGGCGCAGCCCGACGACGGCGACGTGGGAGAGCAGCCGGACGCGCTCGGTCGCGGCGGCGAGGAAGGAGAGCGTGGCCACCGGGTCGTACCAGATGGTGCCCATCGGCCCGGCGAGACGGCGCGGGATGGCGACGTGGTCGCAGCTCGCGATGTAGTCGAAGCCGGTCCGATCGGCGACGCGGGCGATCTCCAGCAGGTCGGCGGGGCCGGCCGCGGCCTCCCAGGGCTCTGCGTAGAGGGTGCTCTGCGACTGGATCGGGAGCTGCATCCCGTAGACCACCATGGTGACCCCCTCACGGATCTGACGAATCGTCATATCGATTGGCGGCTCTCATGCTTGCGTCTGACGGTCCATCAGACAAGGGGTGTGTCGTGACCCGGTGACGGAACCGTCCCGGCAGAGTGCCGAACTCGTAACCGGCTGAGTGGCCCCTACAGCCGTCCCCGTACTCCCCCGCGAAGGCACCACACACCACTGAGGGGGAACCATGAACACCCAGCGCTTCGGGATGATCGCCGCCGTGACCGCGACCGCCGCCCTGCTGCTCACCGCGTGCGGGGGCACGGAGGACAAGGCCGCCGTCGAGGGGGCCGGCAAGGGGGCCGCGTCGTCGGCCGCATCGGAGTTCGACTTCCTGAGCGGCACGGCGAAGCAGAACAAGGCGCAGCCGAAGACCGGCGACTGGGCGAACGCTCCCGGGAAGCCGCAGAAGTGGGTCCAGCTGAGCGCGGCTCGGGCGGGCGCGCTGGACCCGGTCGTGGTCAACGGCGCGGGCTTCACGCTCTACCGCTTCGACAACGACACGGCGAACCCGTCGAAGTCCACCTGCAACGGCGCCTGCGCCACCACCTGGCCGCCGGTCGTCGTCGCCCCGGGCGGGCGGATCTTCATCGACGGCGTGAAGAAGTCCGACGTGGGCGTGGTCCGGCGGGACGACGGCAACCTCCAGGTCACCGTCAAGGGCTGGCCCGTCTACCGCTTCAGCAAGGACCTGCGGCCCGGGGACACCAACGGGCAGGGCGTCGGGGGCACCTGGTTCGGGGTGACGCCGGACGGAAAGAAGGCGGGCGGCGACGCTCCGGCCGAGGGCGGGGGCTCGGGGTCGAGCAGCGTCACGCTCTCCGACGAGAAGAACTTCGGCGACCCGTCGGAGGGCCTGGCCGGCACGGGCTGCCAGAACGTGGGCCGCGACAACCGCGCGTCCTCGCTCCAGGCGAGCGGCGCGGTGAAGATCTGGACGGAGAAGGACTGCAAGGGCACGTCGAAGTCGGTGACCGGCAACATCGCCGACCTCGCGTCGATCGGCTTCGACAACACGATCTCGTCGGTCCGCTTCGGCTGAGCGCCTGACATCGCCTGGAGGCCGCGACCCCTCTGGGTCGCGGCCTCCGCGCGTCGCGCTACGGCACCCAGAGCCCGTCCGCCGTCAGCCCGAGCAGCTCGATCGCGTTGCCGCGCACGATCCGCTCGACGACGTCGGGCGCCAGGTGCCCCATCTGGGCCTCGCCGACCTCACGGGACTTGGGCCAGGTCGAGTCGGAGTGCGGGTAGTCGGTCTCGTAGAGGACGTTCCCGACCCCGATCGCGTCGAGGTTCTTCAGCCCGAAGGCGTCGTCGAAGAAGCAGCCGTGGACATGCTCGGCGAAGAGCTCCGACGGCGGACGCAACACCTTGTCGGCGACGCCGCCCCAGCCGCGGTTCTCCTCCCAGACGACGTCGGCGCGTTCGAGGATGTACGGGATCCAGCCGATCTGGCCCTCCGCGTACATGATCTTCAGGTTCGGGAAGCGCTCGAACTTCCCGCTCATCAGCCAGTCCACCATCGAGAAGCAGCAGTTGGCGAAGGTGATGGTGGAGCCGACGGCGGGCGGGGCGTCGGCGGAGGTGGACGGCATCCGGCTGGAGGAGCCGATGTGCATGGCGACGACCGTGCCCGTCTCGTCGCAGGCCCGCAGGAACGGGTCCCAGTAGTCGGTGTGGACCGACGGCAGCCCGAGGTGGGGCGGGATCTCCGAGAAGGCGACGGCGCGCACCCCCCTGGCGGCGTTCCTCCTGACCTCCTCCGCGGCGAGCTCGGCGTCCCAGAGGGGGATGAGCGTGAGCGGGATCAGCCGCCCCCGGGCCTCCGGCCCGCACCACTCCTCCACCATCCAGTCGTTGTACGCGCGGACGCCGAGCAGCCCGAGCTCACGGTCGCTCGCCTCGGTGAAGGTCTGCCCGCAGAAGCGGGGGAAGGTGGGGAAGCAGAGCGCCGACTGCACATGGTTCACATCCATGTCGGCGAGCCGGTCGGGCACGCTGTAGGAGCCGGGCCGCATCTGCTCGTACGTGATGACTTCCAGCCGTATCTCGTCCCGGTCGTAGCCGACGGCGGTGTCGAGGCGGGTGAGCGGCCGGTGCAGGTCCTCGTACACCCACCAGTCGCCGATCGGCCCGTCGTCGCCCTTCGCCCCCATGACCGGGGCGAACTTCCCCCCGAGGAAGGTCATTTCCTTCAGGGGCGCCCGGACGATCCGGGGCCCGGTGTCGCGGTACCTGGACGGGAGCCGGTCCCGCCAGACGTGAGGCGGCTCCACGGTGTGGTCGTCCACCGAGATGATCTTCGGGAAGGTCTCCATACGTTTCACGGTAGCGCTGATCTGACGACCCGTCAGCTGCTCGGGAGGCCCGGACCGGCCGGATTCATGTCGGATCCTGTGGCAGGACTTGTGCAGACAGTGACCCGATGCTGACGTGTCCCCGCCGGACAAGGCAGACTGTCTTGGGCGAATCCAGCGGTACGAGCAGGGGGAGCTATGGACCGTGAGAACGGCCCGCGAGTTCCGGAGCAGCGCGCTCCGTCGACAGGTCGCGACGATGTCGGTCACGTCCTGCGTTTCGGCGTGCTCGGGCCGGTGCGGGCCTGGCGCGCCGGCGAGGCCCTGCCCTCCGGCTCCCCGCAGCAGCGGGCGCTGCTCGCCGCGCTCCTGCTGCGCGACGGGCGTACGGCCACGGCCTCGGAGCTGATCGACGCCATCTGGGGAGACGAATCGCCCTCGCAGGCGCTGGCGGCGGTACGGACGTACGCCTCGCGGCTGCGCAAGATCCTCGACCCCGGCGTCCTGGTCAGCGACGCCGGCGGCTACGCGATCCGTGTGCCGGCCGGCGTGGTGGACCTGAACATCGCCCAGGAGCTGGCGGCCGAGGCCGAGAAGCTGCGGGCGGCCGGGGACCGGGGCGAGGCGCGCGTCCGGCTGGGGAAGGCGCTCGCCCTGTGGGACGGGGAGCCCCTCGCGTCCGTTCCGGGGCCGTACGCCGAGACCCAGCGCGCCCGACTGGAGGAGTGGCGTCTCCAGCTCCTCGAAACACGCCTGGACATGGACCTGGAGGTCGGCGCCCACGCGGAGGCCGTCTCCGAGCTGACCGCTCTGACGGCGGCGCACCCCCTGCGCGAACGGCTGCGTGAGCTGCTGATGCTGGCGCTGTACCGCAGCGGCCGGCAGGCGGAGGCGCTGGCGGTGTACGCGGACACGCGCCGGCTGCTCGCCGACGAACTGGGCGTCGACCCGAACCCGGAACTCTCCCGTCTCCAGCAGCAGATCCTCCGAGCGGACGCCGAACTGGCCCGACCGGTGGAGGAGTCGGCTCCGGCGCCGGTCGTGTCCCGGCCCGCGCAGCTCCCGGCCACGGTGCCGGACTTCACCGGCCGCAGCTCCTTCGTACGGGAGCTGGGCGACCGGCTGGCCACGGCGGAGGGCTCCGTGATGGCCGTCTCGGCGCTCGCCGGCATCGGCGGCGTCGGCAAGACGACCCTCGCCGTGCACGTGGCGCACGAGGCGCGCCCGCACTTCCCCGACGGCCAGCTGTACGTGGACCTCCAGGGCGCGGGCTCCCGCTCGGCGGCCCCCGAGACGGTCCTCGGCGCCTTCCTCCGGGCCCTCGGCACACCGGACTCGGCGATCCCCGACTCGCTGGAGGAGCGGGCGGCGCTGTACCGCTCGACCCTCGACGGCCGCCGGATCCTGGTGCTTCTCGACAACGCCAGGGACGCGGCCCAGATCCGTCCCCTGCTGCCGGGCACGGCGGGCTGCGCGGCGCTGGTGACGAGCCGGATCCGGATGGTGGACCTGGCCGGGGCCCACCTGGTGGACCTCGACGTCATGTCTCCGGAGGAGGCGCTCCAGCTCTTCACGCGGATCGTCGGTTCCGAGCGCGTCTGCGCCGAACGCGAGGCGGCCCTCGACGTGGTCGCCGCATGCGGCTTCCTCCCGCTGGCGATCCGTATCGCCGCGTCCCGCCTGGCGGCGCGCCGCACGTGGACGGTGGCGGTCCTGGCCGCGAAGCTCGCCGACGAGCGCCGCCGCCTGGACGAGCTCCAGGCGGGCGACCTGGCGGTCAAGGCCACCTTCGAACTCGGCTACGGCCAGCTGGAACCGGCCCAGGCCCGCGCGTTCCGCCTCCTCGGCCTGGCCGACGGCCCGGACGTCTCCCTGGCCGCGGCGGCCGCGGTCCTGGACCTGCCGCTCCAGGACACCGAGGACCTGCTGGAGGCCCTGGTCGACACGTCCCTGCTGGAATCGGCGGCCCCGGGCCGGTACCGCTACCACGACCTGGTGCGCCTCTACGCGCGTGCATGCGCGGAGCGGGACGAACAGCCGCCGGTGGAGCGGGAGCTGGCGCTGTCGCGGCTGCTCGACTTCTACCTGTCGACGGCGGCGGGGGTGTACGCGATCGAGCGGCCGGGGGACCGCCTGGTCGACCACCTGGAACCCACGGAATACGAGGGCCTGACCTTCACCGACCGCCACGCGGCCCAGGACTGGCTGTACGCGGAGGCGAACTGCCTGCTGGCCTGCGTGAGGCAGTCGGCCGGCACGGGCAGCACGCTGCGGCGGGCGGTGGATCTGCTGTGGGCGTGCATCGACCTGGGCGAATCCGGCACCAACTCGAAGCAGTACGAATCGGTGGCCGCGGCTCTGCGTGAGGCGGCGCACGAGATCGGCGACGAGCACGCCGAGGGCCGTGCCTACATGACTCTCACCAACGTCCGTACCTACACGGGGCGGTTCGACGAGGCCGACCAGGATGCGGAACACGCGGCGCGGCTGGCTGCGCAGACTTTGGACACCCTGACGCTGCCCTGGGCGGCCAACGCCCGGGGCATCATCGCCATCTACCAGACTCGGCAAGCCGACGGTGAACAGCATCTGAGCAGAGCCATCGAGGGTTTCCGCGCAGACGGGAACAGCCCCGGCGAGGCGAGCGCCCTGTGCAACCTCTCGCGTATCCACCTGGCCACGGGCCGATTGGCCAGCGCGGTCTCCCTGGCGGAACAGGGCATCACCATCTACGACTCCATGGGGCACTCGCTCCGCGGGGCCAACGGCCGCTATGCGCTCGGCATGGCCCTGACCGAGAGTGGTCGGCATGCCGCGGGCGCGGCAGCACTGCGCGAAGCGCTGGCCGTCTTCCGGGACAGTCGTCAGCGACTGTGGGAGGGCATGACGCTCTTCCGGATCGCGGAGCTCGAACTGTCGGCCCGTCGCCCGGCGCAGGCCGCGGCGCTGGCGGAGCAGGCACTGGCCGTGCTGCACGGCATCGGCGGAGAGTGGCGCCGTGCGAACGTTCTCACCGTGCTCGGTCAGGCGCTCAGCGGCCTCGGCCAGATCGGCCGCGCTCAGGCCTGCTGGCGCGACGCACTCGCCATCCACGAGAGCCTGGACTCCCCCGAGGCAGATGTCCTCCGGTCCCTGCTCACGCCGTCCGCTGCCGCATAGAAGCGCCGCCGTCTGCGCGTTCATCGAACGTTTATCACCGCGCGCCATGCTCCTCTCATCGATCCGCCGCGTCGGGGGGCAGACGGGTCGCCGATGAGGCCGTCGCTCGCAAGCAATAGGGTGAACGGCCCTGAACCCGGCTGGTCGGCCACGGGGGAGCGGCCGGCCGGGTTCAACGGACTCAACTGCACTGCGACAACATGGGAGGGACTCATCATGGCCGAACCGCTCAAGACCGAGCCCGTACTGAAGCCCCAGGACCAGCACGCCACGGGCACGGAGGAGACCCCGGTCACCACCCAGGACCAGCACGCCACGGGCGGCGGCATCACCACGCTCGACCAGCACGCGACCGGCGGCGACATCACCACGCTCGACCAGCACGCCACATCGGAGCCGTTCAAGCCGACCCAGGGCTGAACCTTCCCGACGGGGGACGGCTTCGGCGACACCAACGGGGGAGCCGCCGAAGCCGTACATGTCCGGGGCCCAAGCGCCGGCGCTCGGGGGACGTCCGCAGGGCTCGGGGGAACCTGGCGGAGTGAGCGCGGGGCGCAGGCCGCAACCGGACGCATGATGGAGGGGCTGGGCTTCCACCCAGCCCCTCCGTCATGTGTTGGCAGCGACTCCCGGCCAACGTTGACCGGAACCTCACACAACTGTCGAACTGGTGTTCCCATCCTGGCAGGGTCGTCCCTGAACGAAGTTCCACCACCCTTACGAGGAGCTGGAAATGACCCGCACGAAGCGCTTCCTCGCCGGCAGCCTCGCCACCAGCCGCGCCCCCCGCGCGCTGTCCGCGACCCCGAGCGTCGCGCCGTGGCGCACCGCGATCTCCGCATGGCGGCAGGCGTTGCCGAGGACGTTCCGGACCAGCCGTTCCAACTGGCGTGCGTCGCCGGTGACTCGGGCCGGGCCGTCGGTCTCGCAGCGCAGCTTCAGCCTCCCGGCCTCCGGCAGGTGCTGGTGTTCGCGGATCCCTTACCGCCCGGCGCCGTCGACAGCGTCCTGCGGCGGGCGGAAGGGACGGGGTGGCAGCGGGTCCGCGCGGAGCACGGCATCGTGGTCCTCAGGCGGCCGTCGCCCGCGGCTCAGTTCCGCGCGAACGAGCCGATCCCGACCAGGCAGTACACGTACTCGTTGACGGTCGCCCCGTTGATCGTGTAGCGGTGCGAGAACGCGTACTGCGTCTTGGGGTTGTCGTTGCAGCGGTTCAGGTCGGACGTCAGGGGGATCGTCTCGATCACCCGGTAGTGCGCGTCCGAGGCCGAGCAGGGGACCTCCTCGACGTCGCTCACGCTCTGCGCGGTCGTCGAGTCCGGGAGCCTTCCGTTGAGGCAGGTGCCCTTGGTGAACGGGTCGGGCGGGGCCTCCGTCGTCGGGGCGGTGGTGGGCGGGGCGGTCGTCGCGGTGGCCGAGGTGGTGGTCGGGGCCGGTGAACCGGCCGTGGCGTCGTCGTCGCTGTCGTTCGTGAGGACGAGCGCGGCGATCACGGCGCCGATGACGCCGAGCGTCACCAGGCAGCCCAGGCCGCCGGACTTGCGGGGCGCCTGCGGCGGCCCGGTGACCCGGATGCGCAGGAGCACCGTGCCGTCGCCGAGCTGGGCCGGGACGAGATCGCCGTCGCGGCACGGCGGGACGCGGAGCTGGGTGGGGCCGGTCGGCAGCGTGACGGTGAGAATCACACCCGTCGCGGCCTGCTGAGGGGTCAGGGATATGGGGAGTTCGGGCGTCGACACCGGCTGCTCCAAGGGGACGAGGGAGAGGAAGTGGTGCGTGCGGATTGTGGCGGGCGCGCCCGCCCCCTGCCACACGGAAGCCGACGTTCCGCCGCTCAGGGACGATGTTGTGACCTGAGGACCCCCTTGACCACCTTTCCGCTCGCGTTCCGCGGCAGCTCCGCGACGAACTCCACCTCCCGCGGCACCTTGTAGTTCGCCATCTCCCGGCGCGCCCACGCGATCAGGTCGTCGCCCGTCACCCGGGCGCCCGCCCGCCGGACCGCGAAGGCCTTGCCCACCTCGCCGAGCCGCGGGTCCGGGATGCCGATGACCGCGACGTCGGCGATGTCGGGGTGCAGGCCCAGGAGTTGTTCGATCTCCGCCGGATAGGCGTTGAAGCCGCCGACGATGAACATGTCCTTGATGCGGTCCGTGATCCGCAGGTTGCCGGCCTCGTCCAGGACGCCCACGTCGCCCGTGTGGAGCCAGCCGTCCGCGTCGATCGCCCGGGCCGTCTCCTCCGCGTCCTCGAAGTAGCCGCTCATGACGTGGTGGCCGCGCACCAGGACCTCGCCCGCCGCCGAGAGGCGGACCTCCGTGTCGGGGATCGGGCGGCCCGAGGTGGTCGCGATGACCTCCGCCGGGTCGCCCCTGCGGCACATGGTGACGATGCCGCTCGCCTCGGAGAGGCCGTACGCCGTGAGGACCGTGCCGACCCCCAGCTCGCCGCGCAGACGCTCGACCAGCCGGAGCGGGACCACCGCCGCGCCCGTCACCACGAGCCGGAGCGCCGACAGGTCGTACGACGAACGGGCGGGGTGGTCCAGGAGCGACTGGTGCAGCGTCGGCGGGCCGGGCAGCACCGAGATACGTTCGGCGGCGATGTTCGCGAGGACGGTGTCCACGTTGAAGACGGGCTGCGGGACCATCACCGCCCCTCGCATCAGGCAGGCGATGATCCCGGCCTTGTAGCCGAAGGTGTGGAAGAACGGGTTCACGATCAGATAGCGGTCGCCCTCCCGCAGGCCCGCGAGGTCCGACCAGATCCCGTAGCAGCGCAGCGTCTGGGCGTGTGTGATCACCGCGCCCTTCGGGGCGCCCGTCGTCCCCGAGGTGTAGATGATGTCCGAGGGGTCTTCGGAGGAGATGGCGCCGGCCCGTGCGCGGACCTCGGCCGAGGAGACGGACTCGCCCTCGGCCAGGAAGTCCTTCCAGGTCGTGTAGTCCTCGGGCGCGGCGTCCGCGAGCACCACCACCCGTTCCAGGTACGGGAGTTCCACTCCCGAGCGGCGCAGCGACGCGACGTACGACGTTCCCAGGAACGTGCCCGTGATGAACAGCAGTTTCGCGCGGGACCGCGACAGCACGTAGGCCGCCTCCGTGCCCTTGAAGCGCGTGTTCAGCGGGACGAGCACCGCCCCCGCCGTCACCGCCCCGAGCGCCGAGACGATCCAGTCCAGGGTGTTCGGGGCCCAGATCGCGACCCGGTCGCCGGGCTCCACGCCCGCCGCCAGACAGGCCGCCGCCGCGCGTTCGACGCGCTCGCCCAGCTCCTCGTACGAGATCCGGGTACGGCCGTCGACCACCGCCTCCGCCGTCCCGTACCGCTCCGCCGCCGAGCGCACCAGCCCGGCTATCGAGCCCCATTCCAGGTCACCGCGCATCGCAGTCCCTCCCGCCGCACCCGTAGCTGACTATCCGTCAGATTAGCTGTAGCCTGACGCGCTGTCAGCAGCTCGCGATCGGGGAGGTTGCAGTGCTCAAGGACGCCACGGCCATCGTCGGGATCGGACAGACACCGTTCGCGAAACGGCTCCCCGAGTCCGAGAAGACCCTCGCCTGCCGGGCGATCCTCGCCGCCCTCGAGGACGCCGGCATCCCACCCGCCGAGGTCGACGCCTTCGCCTCGTACACGATGGAGGAGACCGACGAGGTCGAGGTCGCCAAGGCCATCGGCGCCGGTGACGTCACCTTCTTCTCCAAGGTCGGCTACGGCGGAGGCGGGTCCTGCGCGACCGTCGGGCATCTCGCCGCCGCCGTCGCCACCGGACAGGCGAGCGTCGGAGTGGCGTGGCGGTCACGCAAGCGCGGAAGCGGCCCCCGGCCGTGGACGAACACGCAAGCCCAGCTCGCCACCCCCGGCCAGTGGACCCGGCCCTTCGGACTCCTGCGCCCCACCGACGAGATCGGCATGCTCGCCCGCCGCTACATGCACGAGTACGGAGCCACCCGCGACCACCTCTTCAACGTCGCCCTCGCCTGCCGCAACCGCGCCAACCAGAACCCCGCCGCGATCACGTACGAGCGGCCGCTGACCCGCGAGATGTACATGACCGCCCGCTGGATCAGCGAACCCCTCTGCCTCTTCGACAACTGCCTGGAGACGGACGGGGCGCTCGCCTGCGTCGTCGTGAGCGCCGAACGGGCCCGCGACTGCCGGCAGAAGCCCGTGTACGTCCACTCCGTCGCCCAGGGCCTGCCCGCCCAGCACCACGGCATGGTCAACTACTGGAACGACGACCCGCTCTCCGGCCCCGCCTGGACCGCCGCCCGACACCTCTGGAAGCAGGCCGACTTCGGACCCCAGGACGTCGACGTCGCCCAGATCTACGACGCGTTCACCCCGCTCATCCCGCTCTCCCTCGAGGGATACGGATTCTGCGACCGAGGGGAGGGCGCCGCGTTCACCGAGGGCGGCGCCCTGGAGATCGGCGGACGGCTGCCGATCAACACCGGCGGCGGCGGCCTCTCCGAGGCGTACGTCCACGGCTTCAACCTCATCAACGAGGGCGTGAAGCAGCTCCGCGGCGCCTCCACCGCCCAGGTCCCCGACGCCGCCACCTGCCTGGTCACCGCCGGTGAGGGCGTCCCCACGTCGGCCATTCTGCTGAGGAGTTGAGACACCGATGCTGACCCCTGTCGTCGACGAGGACGGCGCGCCCTTCTGGGAGTACGCCGCCCGGGGCGAGCTCCGGATCCAGGGCTGCACCGACTGCGGCGAGCTGCGCTTCCCGCCCCGGCCCTGCTGCCCGCACTGCCAGTCCTTCCACAGCGAGTGGCGCCCGATGTCCGGTCGCGGCCGGATCTGGTCGTACGTGCTGCCCCACCCGCCGCTCCTGCCCGACTACGCCGCCCAGGCCCCGTACAACGCCGTCGTCGTCGAACTCATCGACGCGCCCCGCATCCGTCTCGTCGGCAACGTGGTCGCCGCCCCGGACGCCCCGCTCGACTCGGTCGACCCGGCGCGGCTGCGGATCGGGGCCGGGGTGAAGGTCGCCTTCGCCGAGATCGAGGGCGTCACCGTGCCGCGCTGGCTCCTGGAGCGCGGATGACCATCACCGTCGCACACGACAAGGAGACGGGCGTCGCGGTCGTCACCCTCGACCGGGCCGAGAAGCACAACGCCGTCACCCTGGACATGGCCCGCCGACTCGCCGCCACCTGGCGGGAGTTCCGGTACGACGACACCGTACGGGCCGTCGTCGTCACCGGCGCCGGCACCAAGGCCTTCTGTACCGGCATCGACCGCACGGCCGAGGTCCCCCAGCCCTCCTCCCCGTACACGATCGACGATCCGCTCATCGCGATCGGCCCCAAGGCGAACGACCTGTGGAAACCGGTCGTCGCCGCCGTGGAGGGGATGGCCTGCGGCGGGGCGTTCTACCTGCTCGGGGAGGCGGAGTTCCTCGTCGCCGGCGAGGGAGCGTCCTTCTTCGACCCGCACACCACCTACGGGATGGTCAGCGCCTTCGAGACGATCCACATGGCGCAGAAGATGCCGTTCGGGGAGGTGGCGCGGATGGCGCTGATGGGCACGGCCGAACGGATCTCGGCCCGCCGCGCGTACGAGACGGGGCTCGTCTCCGAGCTGACGGAGCCCGGCGGCGCGCTGGACGCCGCCCGCCGGGCCGCCGCCGTCATCGCCGGGTACCCGACCGAGGCGGTCCAGGGCACCGTCCGGGCCCTGTGGTCGGCCAAGGAGGCCGCCAGGGCGCAGGCCCTCGCCCACGCCCCGCACCTGATCACGCTCGGGAACCTGCCGCCGGAGCGGCAGGGCGAGCTGTTCACGAGGAGGGCGACGGACTTCCGGACGAGGTAGGCGAGGTAGGTGAGGTGGGCGTGGCGGAGGCGTCCGTCCTGCGGACGTCGTAGACCACGCAGTTCTTGACCCTGTCGACGAGCCGAGGGCTCGGCATCTTCACGTCGAACACCTTCGACTCCCCCGGCCCCACCGTCACCAGCTGGTCCGTCGAGTCGACCCCGTTGCCCGTGCCGCCCTCGAACCGCAAGGTCACCCGATAGGTCTCGGTGAACGACCCGCGCGAGGTGATCCGCAGCGACGCCGTGGTGTCCGCCTTGCGGGCCGGCTTGCCCTTGCGCTTCTTCTGCGCGGGCTCCACACAGTCGACGACCTCCACCGTCACGGTGGAGGAAGGAGACGCGGAGACGCTCGGCGTCGCGGGCTCGGTGGTGTACTCGCTGCCGCCGGATCCGCCGCTCGAGGCGTCGTCGTAGTCGTAGTCGTTGTTCTTCTTCTTGGAACTGGAGCAGCCACCACCACCGGAGCCGCTGCTCCTGCTCTTGCCGCTGCTGCTCGTCTGGAAACCCGTCAGCGCGAGCACCACCACCGTGAGCGTCGCCGCGAGCCTGATGCCCCGCCGGCGCGCCGTCCCCGTTGCCATCCCGGCCCTTCCTGTTGTGTCCGCGCCACCCTAGCGCCGCGTGGCGGGCCCCCCGCACCCGGCGTAGCGTCGACACCGAGAGCCGGACCGTTAAGGAGGCCGATCGATGGTCCGCAACGTCATCGGCTCGGTCCTGGCCCTCGCCGGAGCGACGGCCGCCGTCTGGAGCCCCTTCCGTGCCTGGTACGACGGCCGTCACGGCAGCGATTACCGCATCGAGGACCTGTTCGGCGGCATCACCGACGCCAAGGCGGAGGTGATCGGCTCGATCCTGCTGCCCTTCGCCTTCGCGGCCGTGGTCACCCTCGCCGGCGTGGTCTTCCGCTCCCGCCTGCTCGTGGCCTTCGCCGGGCTGATCGTGCTCGGCTTCACCATCCTGTGGATGGTCCGCGTCGGCCAGGCCGAGGGCAGCCTGTCGGTCGGCGGCGACGGTACGGGGCTCGGCGACGGCGTCGCGAACGCCTTCGGCGGCGGCGTGCTGCTCCTCATCGCGTCGGTGGTCATGTCGGGTCGCACCCGGAGCCACCGAGTGGACCTCGCACCGGCCGCCCCGACGCACCCGACGCCCTACGGCCCGCCGCCGGACGACGGCCCGCCCACTCCCCCGTACGGGACCCCCACCCCGTACGGCACACCCACGCAGACCATGGACGTCCCGGCCTGGGACCCGGACCGCGAGCCGCCCCCCAACCACCGCGCCTAGGGCCTGATCCGCCGGACGGACCCCAGGCCCACCGCGCCCGGCGGACTCACGCCCTCGGCGCCGCGCTCCGTCCCGTCGCCGTGCCCTTCACGGCGTCCAGCGCGTACACGCAGCGGTCCTTGCTGCACGCGTACACGACCCCGCCCCGCGCCACCGGCGAGCCGGTGATCTCGCCGCCGGTCGCGAGCTTCCAGCGCAGCTGGCCGCCCATCGCGTCCAGCGTGTAGAGGACGTGGTCCGCCGAACCGAAGTGCACCCGGCCGTCGGCGACGACCGGCGTGCCGATCAGCTCCCCGCCCGCCGCGAACCGCCACTTCGGCGTGCCCGTCACCGCGTCGAGCGTGTACAGCGCGCTGCCGCTGCCCACATGGACGTTGCCGTCGACGACCAGCACCGGCTCGATCGACTGACGGGACTCGGTGGCGATCCGCCAGCGGTCCTGGCCGGTGGTCGCGTCGAGCGCGTACACCGTGCCCAGGTAGTCGGCGAGATAGACCCCGCCGCCCGTGACGGCCGGACCGGGCGCGAACGTCGGCGGAGAGAGGAAGACCGCGGGCGCCTCGAAGTGCCAGCGGACGTGCCCGCCGGCGATGTCGATCGACAGCACGCGCGTCCCGGCCGCGACGTAGACGCAGCCGTCCTCCGCCGGGGTCACCCGGACCGGCGCGTTGCCGCAGGAGGCGGCGTCGCCGACCGGGTACGACCAGCGCTCCGCACCCGTACGGGCGTCCAGGGCCTGCAACCGGGCGTCGCGCCACACGTACACCGTGTCGCCGTGCACGGCCGGCCCCGCCTCCGGGGTCTCGAAGTCGGTCTGCGCGCCGGTGATCTCCCACAGCTTGGCGCCGTTGGAGGCCTCCCAGCCCTGGACCCCGCCACCCCGGGTGCCGGTGACGACCGTGCCCCGGTCGACCTTGAGGGAGTACACCCAGGCGTCCGTCTGCAGCCGCCAGCGCTCGCTGCCGTCGGTCGCGTCGAGCGCGTACAGCGTCGGCCCGTCGGAGGCGTGGATACGGCCCTGGGCCACCGCCATGGACCAGGCCACGTCCCGCGTCTTGAACTGGCGGCGGCCACTGGCCACGTCCAGGGCGTGCACCTCGAAGGAGGTCACGTAGAGGAGGTCCCCGGCGACGACCGGGGTGCCCCAGACGTCGTTCGACATCCGGAAGCGCCAGGGCCGCCAGTGCGCCGGCTCCTGCGCGGCCTCCGGCGCCTGGGCGGGGGCCGGCAGCGGGCGGGAGCCGGGCGGCGGGCCGGGCTCGGCGCCGTTCGGGCCGCCGCCGGGCGGGCGGATCCAGCCGGTGGCCGTGCCCGCGTCGACGGCGGAGCCGATCGCGGCGCGGGTGTCGGCGACCCGGGGGCCCGGACCGATCGGGACGGCGGCGCCGGCGAGCCGTACGGGACCGGCGGCCTCGGCCGGGGCGGCGTGCCGACCGCCACCCGCCTGGCCGGAGTGCGGGTCACCGCTCCACTCCGGCGCGGGCCGGGGCGGACGCGGCGGTGCGGGCGGGGCGGGCGGGGCGGGAGGCGCGGCGGGTGCCGGAGCCGTACGGCCGCCACCCCGACGCCGCTCGATCATGGAGGTGGCGGACAGCGGCAGCCAGGCCGAGGCCGTACCGCTGTCGTCGCTGCCCGAGCCGAAGAGATGGGGGGCGAGCTGGGCCTGGAGGTCGGCCGGGGTGGGGCGGCGCGAGACGTCCATCTGCATGCACGACTCGATGAGCGGGCGCAGCTCGTCCGGCAGCCCTTCCAGGTCCGGGCCCTCCCTGAGCAGCATGAAGACGGTCTCCACGGGGTTGGCGCCGTGGAAGGGGGCGTGCCCGGTGGCGGCGAAGACCAGCATCGAGCCGAGCGAGAAGACATCGCTGGCGCCGGTGACGCTGCGCGAGTCGCGGGCCTGCTCGGGCGACATGTACGCGGGCGTGCCGACGGCCACGTTGGTCATGGTCAGGCGGGTGTTCGAGACCCCGGACGCGATGCCGAAGTCGATCACCCGGGGGCCGTCCTCGACGACGAGGACGTTGGACGGCTTGAGGTCGCGGTGGACCAGGCCCGCACCGTGGATGGACTGCAGGGCCTCGGCGACACCGGCGGCCAGCCAGCGCACGGCCTGGGCCGGCAGCGGCCCGCACTCGTTCACTATCTCTTCGAGGGAGGGCGCGGGAACGTACGCGGTGGCCAGCCACGGCACGGCGGCCCGCGGGTCGGCGTCCACGACGGCGGCCGTGTAGAAGCCGGAGACGGCCCGGGCGGCCTCCACCTCACGGGTGAAGCGGACACGGAACAGCTGGTCCTCGGCGAGCTCGGTCCGCACGGTCTTGATCGCCACACGCCGCCCGGACGCCGAGCGCGCGAGATAGACAAGCCCCATGCCACCTGCACCGAGCCGGCCCAGCACCTCGAAGGGCCCGATCCGTCTCGGGTCGTGCTGCGTCAGCTGCTCCACTTGCCTGCCACCTCCCCGTACGGGCCATGAGAATACGGCCCCGTGGCCCTGATTCTTCCTGTCCGAGGCGGCGGTTGCGAACCCGGGGGCGGATCGGGGTGTCTTACCTCATATCGTCGGACGGGGCGGAGGTCTTTTCGGCGGGTTCGACGCTTTCATCACCGGGCACGGCGCGGGCTTCGTCCGCGCGCTCGGCGGTGGACTCGGCAACGGGCTCGGCGGACGGCCCCGCCAGGACCGCGAAGCGGGCGCCCTGGTTGTCGCGGAGGACGGCGATACGGCCGTGCGGGGTATTGAGCGGCCTGTCGGTGGTCGGGATGACGGCTGCCTGAAGCACGTCCGGGACCTGCGAACAGGCCCAACAGCCCGGCGGGCTGCCGCGTGAAGCGGCGGCAGCCCGCTCGGGGCCTATCCCGCCGCCGTCCAGGTCAGCCGGGTCCCCCTGCTCGTACCTCCGTCCGCGCACGCGAGGGTGACGGGGCCAGTGAACTTGCTCATACGCTGCTGCCGGTCCAGGCGTGCGCAGGGCTCGTGCTGTTGCACGACCACTGAACGGCCTCCGCTCCGTCGGTGCTACTGCCCCCGTAGATCGTCAGGCACAGATTGCTTCCGGAGTTCACCATGAGGACCCCACCTGCCGAGCTGCTGGCCTTGTACCACTGTTGCGCCGCACTGCCATTGCACTCCCACTGATTGATCACAGCGCCGTTCGATGTGCTTCCGCCATAGACGGTCATGCAGCCGCTGCTCTGGAAGTTCCGGATCTGGGTACCGTCCCAGAACCAGTTCTGCGAACTCGTTCCATTGCAGCCCCACTGCACGATGGTGATGCCGTCCTGAAGTTTTCCTCCGTACGGCAGCAGACACTTTCCGCTGCTGACATTCTTGAGCCGGAATGTCGTGATCGGGCGGGCGCTGGGCGAGAAGTCGAAGACGAGTCGCTGCCGATAGGGCTGATCAGCCTGGACGACCTCATTGATTCCCCGGACGCGTCCGGTCGAGGAATCCCAGTCGAGGTTCTGTGTCATGTCGGGGACAGCTGTCAAGACATACGTTGCACTGTTGGGCGTGGCCTTATGCACGCACGTCTGCTCGCGGTACGGCTTGTCGAAACTGGCCGGGCAGTAGCCGCTCATAAAGAACGTGCCCTGGGCGTACACGGCGCCCTGCATACGGACGATCGGGGAAACCCAAGCACCACTGGCCTGCCCCACCTTGGGCAGACCGGTGTTCAAGTCGAACGGCCAGCGAACAATCCGGCCTCCCCCAGACGGATCATTAACCCATTCGCTGGACAGCAGAGCCCCGTTGGCCCGGTCGAAGCTCAGCGAGTTCAGACACGGCCGGTCTCCGGAGACGGCGGCACAGGGGGTGCCCCCGTTCTCAGGTGTGCGGAACATGGCCGAGAGCGGCAGCACGTAGGGGAACCCGGAAGGGTCGTGCTGGGCTCGCAGGAGATCGGTGAGGCGGAAGACGTTGATGACGGCACCGCTGCCGACCAGGAGGTTGTCTCCGTACCAGACGACGCTGTCGGCGTGCGTCTGAAGCTGGACGAGCTCCCCGTGCATGTTGAATTCGGCCAAGAGGACGTCGATGTATCGGGGCGTCGCGGAAGAGCGGTCGACGAAACGCAACTTCGCCGGCAGGTCGCCGGAGTCGTGCCAGCTGGTGACCTCCCAACGCTTCGAATTCCATGTACCGTCGCTGCTTGCATGGTGCGGAACTGACAGGCCTTGAGGAGCCCAGCCGGTCGAACCGCTGTCGTCTTCGCTGTTGTTCCAGCAGTAGCCGTCGGCGTCCACACCGGGATTGAAGGGTGTGGGATAGCAGAGGCCGGCCTTCCCGGTTCCGGTGGCGACAATGGCGTCCAGCCCAACCTTGGACAGCCGGGGATCAGCCGCAATATGGGCGTCTACAGATTCTGTCCGGTCCGAGTGGCTGCGCATCTCGAATTCACTGTACGGAATTTCCGCAAATGACGTGTCGGCATGCGCGGTTCCCGCACCGACGGATATACCCGCGGCGAGCAGGATTCCTACCGTGGCCGCACCCATGGCCTGCCGAATCCCTCGGCAAACTCCGTTGTTTCTTCTCACGAGCGCAGATCATCGCACGCGAGATGGACCCTCTTTCTTCACCCCACCCCCAGAGCACCGAGTCGGTAAATTCACAACTCGCCCTTTTAGCAGTAATTTACTCGTGAAGGTAATAAATAGGGCGAATTATGTTCAGCGGCTACCCCCGGCACTCGGGGGTGAGCGCTGATCACGAGCCGCGTCGGCGTCCCCAGGTACCCAGTGAGGCCGGAAAGGGCTCCGCACGCCGGGATGCGACGTGGCCGAAGCAGGGAATCGCGAGAACGCCTGCCTGGCCACGGAGGCGGGAGTCGTCCTCGCCTCCACCCTCAGGGACGGCGTCTCGACTCACATCGCCGGACGCGGTGGGGGCTCTTAGGCGTTTTCGACGCTTTCGTCACCGCGCTCGGCGCGGGCTTCATCGGCGCGCTCGGCGGCGGACTCGGCAACGGGCTCGGCGGCGGGCTCGGCAACGGGCTCGGCGGACGGCTCCGCCAGGACCGCGAAGCGGGCGCCCTGGTTGTCCCGGAGGACGGCGATGCGGCCGTGCGGGGTGTCGAAGGGTGGGTTCGTGACCCGGCCGCCGAGGGAGACGGCGGTCGCGCAGGTCTCGTCGCAGTCCGTGACGGCGAAGTAGACGAGGACGTGCCCCGGCATCTCGGCCGGGAAGGCTTCGGTGAGGACGGCGCGGCCGCCGAACGCCGTGTCGTCGCCGGGGCGGGAGCCGGGCGGTGACCAGACGCGGTAGTCGAAGTCGGCCGCCCTGCCCTCCTCGTCCGGTTCCACCTGGCGGCCGAGGTAGCCGAAGACGGAGGCGTAGAAGGTGTCGACCGCGTCCCGTTCCCTCGTGTAGACCTCCATCCAGCAGAAGGAGCCGGGGAGCATCGTCTTCTCGAAGCCGTTGTCGTCGCCCGCCTGCCGCAGGCCGAAGACGGCGCCGCCGGGATCGGCGGCGAGCGCGAGGACGCCGAAGGGGCCGACCGGGTAGGGCTCCATGATCATCTGCCCGCCGGCGGCCTTGATCCGGGCGGAGAGGGTGCCCGCGTTCTCGGTGGCGAGGTAGACGGTCCAGGTGGTGGGCATCCGCCCGTCCCGCTTCGGTACGAGACCGGCGACCCGCCTGCCGCCGCTGAGGGCCTCGTCGCGGTCGGGGTCGAAGGTCCAGCCGAAGAGCTCACCGTAGAACCGCTTCCCCGCCTCGAGGTCGGGGAGCTGCGCTTCCACCCAGCACGGGGTGCCCTCTGTGAATACGGCCATGGTTCCACGCTAGGTCCGGGTGACCCGCCCCGCACGCCCCGTAATCGAACATACCGCCATATAGGGACCCGGCGCTCCCTGGCTTCCGTGAGTTGTCCACCGAAGTTGTCCACAGGCTGTTAATAAGCCTTTTCGAGTGTGGACGGCCCCCGGGGCGTCCCTCCGCGCCCTCCCGGGATCACCCCGACGCCTCCCCGGACCCTCCCGGAGCCGGGGGACCTCCGCGGACCGCCCCGGTCAGGCGGTGCACCCCATTTGCAGTCGGCCGAATCGCGCGCCGATCACCCCTCGGTAAGCTGACGGCATGACAGGACAAGTACGCACCGTCGACGGCCGCGTGGCCGGACGACGCGGTCAGGCGACGCGGCAGAAGCTGCTCGACTGCCTCAGCGAGATGCTCAGCTCCTCGCCGTACCGGGACGTCAAGGTCATCGACGTGGCCCGGAAGGCGGGTACTTCACCCGCGACGTTCTACCAGTACTTCCCCGACGTCGAGGGCGCCGTCCTCGAGATCGCGGAGGAAATGGCCAAGGAGGGCGCGGGGTTGACCGATCTGGTCTCCGGCCGCTCCTGGGTCGGCAAGGCGGGCTGGCAGACCTCCGAGGAACTGGTCGAGGGCTTCCTGGACTTCTGGCGCCGGCACGACGCGATCCTGCGGGTCGTGGACCTCGGGGCCGCAGAAGGCGACAAGCGGTTCTACAAGATCCGCATGAAGATCCTGAACTCCGTCACCAACTCCCTTACGGACGCGGTGAAGGAGCTCCAGTCGAAGGGCAAGGTCGACAAGGACGTCAGCCCCGCGGCGATGGCGGGCTCCCTGGTGGCGATGCTGGCCTCGGTGGCCGGTCACCAGAAGGGCTTCCAGACCTGGGGCGTGAAACAGGCCGAACTGAAGCCGAATCTCGCGCTGTTGGTGCACCTCGGGATCACGGGCAAGAAGCCGACGAAGTAGCGCGCACCCGTCCCTTCATCCGTCCTGTCGCGCCGACGGCGGTCCCGTTCGAGAGACTGCCGTCGGCGTTCCCATGTCCGGACCTGCCCGGGCCCACCACCGCCGGGCCACCCCGGGCTACCGCCGCGTCAGGCGGAAGAGCCGGATCTCCCGCTCCACCCTGGCCTGGTACGTCGCGTACGGCGGCCAGAACCGGAGCGCCGCCTCCCAGGCGGCCGCCCGCTCCTCCCCGCCGAGCAGCTCGGCCCGTACGGGGATGCTCTCGCCGCGCCAACTCACCTCCGCCTCCGGGTGTTTCAGCAGGTTCCCGGTCCAGGCCGGATGCCCTTCCCGCCCGAAGTTGGAGCCGATCAGCAGCCAGCTCCCGTCGGCCTCGGGCATGCAGGCCAGCGGTGTCACCCGGGGCAGCCCCGACTTCGCCCCCCGTACGGTGAGGATCAGACCGGGCAGCATCTGGGCGCTCAGCATCACCTTCCCCCGCGTCAGCCGGTGCACGGCCCGGTCCATCGCCGGGATGAAGTGCGGCGCGACCTTCGCGAACGTCCGCGTGGACGAGACCTTCTGCATCAGACGCACGCCGACGGCCACTACGCCGCCACCTCCCCGAAGAGTCCGGTCTCCTGCGCCACCCGCGCCCGCAGCCGGCGCACCGGCCCGAAGAGCAGCTCGTCGGCCGTCGCCCGTTTGAAGTAGAGGTGGGCCTCGTGCTCCCAGGTGAAGCCGATGCCGCCGTGCAGCTGGATCGTCTCCGCCGCCACGGCCCGCAGCGCCTCCAGGGCCGCCGCGAGGGCCAGCGCACCCGTACCGGGGTCGCGGGCGGCGCCGTACGCGAGCGAGCGCGCGGCCTCCACCTGCACGTACAGGTCGGCGAGCCGGTGCTTGACCGCCTGGAAGGAGCCGACGGGCCGGCCGAACTGTTCGCGGGATCCGACGTACTCGACCGTGCGGTCGAGAGCGGCCTGGGCCGCGCCGACCGCTTCGGCCGCGAGGACGGCCGAAGCCGTCCGCCCCACCGCGGCGAGCGCCCCGAGCACGTCGACCGGCTCTTCGCCGAGCAACTCGGCTTCCACGTCCCGTAGTTGCACGGAGGCCTGGGAGCGGGTGGCGTCCAGGGTCGGCTGCCGTACGCGGAGGAGTCCGGCGGCCTCGCCGCGTACCAGGAAGAGCATGGTCCGGCTGCGTGCGAAGCCGCCGGCGTGCGCGGCGACGACGAGCAGGCCGGCGCTGTGTCCGTCGAGGACCTGGGCCGCCTCTCCGTACAGCCGCCACCGCCCCTCCGCGGACCTCGCCTGTACGCCGCCGGCCCGGCCGCCCCCGGCCCAGGGCTCGTCGGCGTTGTCGCCGGTCAGTCCGAGCGCGAGGGCGAGGGAGCCCCCGGCGACGGCGAGGGCGCAGGTCAGCGACCCATCGGCGATGCGCGGCAGGAGGTCGGCGCGCTGCCGTTCGCCGCCGAGGGCGGCGATCAGCGGGGCGGCGAGGACGGCGGTGGCGAGGAGCGGGGAGGGGGCGAGGGCGCGGCCGGTCTCCTCGCAGGCGAGGGCGAGTTCGGCGGGGCCGCAGCCCACGCCGCCGTACTCCTCGGGCAGGGCGAGCCCAGCGAGTCCGAGGGTGCCGGACATCCGGTGCCACAGGTCGGTGTCGTACCCCTCGGGGGTGGTGACGGCGGCGCGGACCTCGGCGGGTCCGGAGCGTTTGGCGAGCAGTTCGCGCAGGGTGCGGCGGATCTCGTCCTGCTCCGCGGTGAAGGCGGCGTCCATGGAGCTCCCCTCCGTATCTGACGGCCCGTCATGTTAGGCCGGGGAGGGGCAGAAACACAGAGCCAGGATCAGCAGATCTCACCAGGGCCTCGCGCGGTCGCCCGCAGGAGGTCCCGTACGAGGTCGAAGTCGACGTTCTCGGTACGCCGGAAACGCAGGCAGCCCCTGCCCATGTCCTGATCGGCGAGCCGGTCCTCGAAGCCCTCCCGGATGTCCGGCCGCATCAGATAGAAGGAGATGTACTGCTTCTGCGCGGCGAAGGCGATCTCCGGCTCCCCGCCCGGGCGCCGGTAGACCGGCATCCCGTACGCCATGTCCTCCTCGAAGCCGTGGAGCTCCGTACGGCACAGCTCGCGCAGCCGGACCAGGACCGTCAGCCGGTCCGGTTCCACGATCTCGGCGAGGTAGCCGTCCACGTCCTCGGCGGCACTTCCGACCATCCCATTCTCCCTATCTGATGTACCGTCAGATTCATGCCCACCACTTCACGGAACCGCGACCACGCCGGGCGCCGCGTCGCCGTCGTCGGCATATCCCTCTCCGACTGCGGCCGCGTCGACGAGGCCACTCCCTACACTCTGCACGCCCAGGCCGCGCGCCGCGCCCTCGCGGACAGCGGTCTCGACCGCTCGGTGATCGACGGCCTCGCCTCGGCGGGCCTCGGCACCCTCGCACCGGTCGAGGTCGCCGAGTACCTGGGCCTGCGCCCCCGCTGGGTGGATTCGACCGCCGTCGGCGGCGCCACCTGGGAGGTGATGGCCGCGCACGCGGCCGACGCCATCGCCGCAGGGCACGCCAACGCCGTCCTGCTGGTCTACGGATCGACCGCCCGCGCCGACATCAGGGCCCGGCGCCGCACCGCGAACCTCTCCTTCGGGGCGCGCGGGCCGCTGCAGTTCGAGGTCTCCCACGGACACACACTGATCGCGAAGTACGCGATGGCCGCCCGGCGCCACATGCACGAGTACGGCACCACCCTGGAACAGCTCGCCGAGGTCGCCGTCCAGGCGCGGGCGAACGCCGCGCTCAACCCGGAGGCGATGTTCCGCGAGCCGATCACGGTCGACGAGGTGCTCGGCGGGCCGATGATCGCGGATCCCTTCACCAAGCTGCACTGCTGCATCCGCAGCGACGGCGGCGCCGCGGTGCTGCTCGCCGCCGAGGAGTACGTGCCGGACACGGCGAAGGCGCCCGTGTGGATCCTCGGCACGGGTGAACACGTCTCGCACACCGCGATGTCGCAGTGGGAGGACTTCACGGTCTCCCCCGCCGCGGTCAGCGGCCGGCTCGCCTTCGAACGGGCGGGGGTACGGCCGGAGGAGATCGATCTCGCGGAGATCTACGACGCCTTCACGTACATGACGCTGGTGACGCTGGAGGACCTGGGCTTCTGCGCGAAGGGCGAGGGCGGCCCGTTCGTCGAGGAGAAGGGCCGGCTCCCCGTGAACACCGACGGCGGCGGCCTTTCGGCCTGCCACCCGGGGATGCGGGGGCTGTTCCTCCTGGTCGAGGCGGTGCGGCAGCTGCGCGGGGAGGCGCCCGGGCTCCAGGTGCGGCGGGCGGACGGGAGCCTGCCGGAGCTTGCGGTGGCATCGGGGACGGGCGGCTGGTTCTGCTCCTCGGGAACGGTGGTGCTCGGCCGGGGCTGACCCCGGGGCCCGACCCCGCCCAGGGATCTATACAAACGTCATAGACAGGCGTGTAGGACATCCGTATAGTCATCTGTGCGGGGCCGGAACGGCCCCGCACCACCCGACGAGGAGTCCTGCCATGACGCGCACGCCCGCGAACAAGACGGTCCTGATCTCCGGCGCCTCCATCGCCGGCCCCGCCCTCGCCCTCTGGCTCCACCGCTACGGCTTCGCCCCGACCGTCGTCGAGCGCGCCCCCGAACTGCGCACCGGCGGCTACAAGGTCGACATCCGCGGCACCGCCGTCGAGGTCTGCCGCCGGATGGGCATCCTCGACGAGATCCGGGCCAACTCCACCGACATGGACGGTGGTTCGTACGTCGACGCACAGGGCCGCACCGTCGGGCAGATGCCCGCCGAGATCTTCGGCGGGCGCGTCGAGCAGGACGACGAGATCATGCGCGGCGACCTCGCCCGGATCCTGTACGAGCGGACCCGCGACGACGTCGAGTACCTCTTCGGCGACTCCATCGCCGCCCTCGCCGACGACGGAGACGGCGTGGACGTCACCTTCGAGAGCGGGACCCGCCGCCGCTTCGACCTGGTGGTCGGCGCCGACGGCATGCACTCGAACACCCGCCGGCTCGTCTTCGGCGACGAAGAGCGCTTCAAGCGCCACCTCGGCGCGTACATCTCGATCTTCACCGCCCCCAACCGGCTGGGCCTCACCCGCTGGGAGACGTACCACGCTCGCCCCGACAAGCTGATCTCCGTCTACAGCTCCGCGGGCGAGCAGGCGCACACCGCGAAGAACTGCTTCGTCTTCTCCTCGCCCGAGGAACTCGTCTACGACCACCGCGACACCGCGCGGCAGAAGCGACTGCTCGCCGACGCCTTCGCCGGAGACGACTGGGAGATCCCGCGGCTGATCGCGGACTCGGCCGACGCCGAGGACTTCTACTTCGACTCGATCGCCCTCATCGAGATGGACCGCTGGTCCAGCGGCCGCGTCGTCCTCCTCGGCGACGCCGCCCACTGCACCTCCCCCGCCTCGGGCCAGGGCACGGGCCTCGCCCTGACCGGCGCGTACGTCCTGGCCGGCGAACTCGCGGCGGCGGGCGGGGACCACCGTGCCGCGTTCGACGCGTACGAGCACGTGATGCGGCCCGGCGTGGAACAGAACCAGACGTTCGCGAAGGGCTTCGTGAAGGAGATGACGGTCTCCTCGCGCTGGAAGATCGCCCTGCGCATGGCCATGGTGCGCACGCTCCCCCGCACACCGTGGAAGAACCTCATCGCGAAGAAGATCCGCGACGACGTCCAGCGCGCGGCCCACGCCGTCCCGGTGAAGGAGTACGCGGACGGGCACGGGGACGGTCGGCCTAGGGTTTCCGCATGACCGACTTCGACAGCACGCTCCGCTCCCTCCGGGTCTGGGACACCGACCTGCCGGGCTTCGCCCCCGAGACCGCCCCCGCCGAGCCGCTGCCGCTGTTCCACGACTGGTTCGTGGCGGCGGCCCGGGCGGGACAGACCGAGCCGCACACGATGTCCCTGGCGACCGTCGACGAGGACGGACGGCCCGACGTCCGTACGGTCATGCTGCACGGCGCCGACGAGCGCGGCTGGCACTTCGCCTCGCACGCGGGCAGCGCCAAGGGCCGCCAGCTGGCCGCCCGTCCCGAAGCCGCCCTCGGCTTCTACTGGCCGGTCCAGGGCCGCCAGGTCCGGCTGCGCGGCCCGGTCACCACCGGCACGGCACGCGAGGCGTACGACGATCTGCACGCCCGCACGACGGGCGCGCTCGCCTCGGCGCTGGTGGGGCGCCAGAGCGAGGTGCTCGGCTCGGTCGAGGACCTGACCCGGGCGAGCGGAGAGGCCTGGGAGCGGGCGCAGGCGGAGCCGGAGGCCCACTCCCCCACCTGGACCGTCTACGTCCTCCAGCCGACCGAGGTCGAGTTCTTCCAGGGCGACGCACAGCGCCGGCACGTCCGGCTCCGCTACCGGCGGGGCGGGGCGTCGGGCTGGGCGCGGGAGTTGCTCTGGCCCTGACCCGGGGGCGGGCGCACCATGAGAAGAGGAGGTGGAACGAGATGAGTACGTACATGGACGTCCACCGGAACATGGTGGGCATCACCGCCGATCAGCTCAGGGAGGCGCACGCCGCCGACCTCGCCATCGAGAAGGACGAGGGCGTGCACTTCCAGAGGGCCTGGGCGGACCCGGCGTCCGGCACGGTCTACTGCCTCTCCACCGGCCCCTCGGCCGACGCGGTCCAGCGGATCCACCAGCGCACCGGCCACGCCGCCGACGAGATCCACGAGGTGCCGCTCAGCGTCTGAGCGAGGAGCCAGGTGACGGTCCGACGGCTCCCGGGCCTCGCGGGCGCCGGTTCATCTGCGCGGCGTCAACGGGGAGACCAGCGCTCGCTCTTCATGAGGTTGCCGAGCCCCGCCCACGCGAAGTTCATCAGCGTCGCCGCCGCCTCCCAGGCCGTCATGCCCGGCGTCTCGTTGGCCCAGGAGGCCAGCGACTCGGCCGCGCCGACCAGGGCCTGGGAGAGCCCGGCGACGTCCCGCTCGGCCAGCTCCGGATCCCGCCGCGTCTCGCGGTGCGTCTCCTCCGCGGCGGCCCCGATCAGCGTCCCCACGTACGCCACGATCTCGTCGCGCATCTGCGCGGCCTCGCTGGCGAACGGCTCCCCGTGCGTCCGCGCCTGCCTGCTCAGCACGGCCCAGCCGTCGGGGTGCTCGGCGGTGTGCGTGAAGAAGGCGAGCAGCCCGGCCCACAACTGCTCGTCGGCCGGCAGACGGGGGTCCACCCCGGCCGCGACGGCGGCGAGCAGCGCCTTCGCCTCCCGCCGGATACAGGCGGTGAAGAGCTCTTCCTTGGAGTTCAGATACAGATAGACCAGAGGCTTGGACACGCCCGCGAGCTCGGCGATCTCGTCCATGGAAGCGGCCTGGTACCCCCGCTGCCCGAAGGTCTGCACGGCGGCGTCCATCATCTGCTGCTCGCGCACCGCCCGCGGCAGCCGCTTGACCTTCGTGGCGCCCACCTCGGTCATCCTTCCCCCACCCCGCTCGCCTGATCCGGGGGAGAGCCTACGGCGTCTTCACTCGTGGGCGGCCGGCCCGTGGCCGAGAGCCGTCGCGGGTGCCGGAACGACCTGACCGCCGCACGACCGCCTGCAGGCGACCGGAAAGCCGTGATGCCCATGCCCCGTGACCGGGGGCATGGGCATCGACGGCGGCTGCGCGCCCGAGCGCTACGCGGCGACGGCCAGCGGCTCGCGCTCGTCGACCGGCGACGAGGAGGCGGCGTTGTACGCGTCGACGTCCAGGATCTTCTCGCGGGCGGCGACGACGACCGGGACCAGGGCCTGGCCGGCAACGTTCGTGGCCGTGCGCATCATGTCCAGGATCGGGTCGATCGCCATCAGCAGGCCCACGCCCTCCAGCGGGAGGCCCAGCGTGGAGAGGGTCAGGGTCAGCATGACCGTCGCGCCGGTGAGACCCGCGGTGGCCGCGGAGCCGACGACCGAGACGAAGGCGATCAGCAGGTAGTCCTGGATGCCCAGCTGGACGTCGAAGATCTGCGCGATGAAGATCGCGGCGAGCGCCGGGTAGATCGCGGCGCAGCCGTCCATCTTCGTGGTGGCGCCGAACGGGACGGCGAAGGAGGCGTACTCCTTCGGGACGCCGAGGCGCTCGGTGACCTTCTGCGTGACCGGCATGGTGCCGACCGAGGAGCGGGAGACGAAGGCCAGCTGGATGGCCGGCCAGGCGCCCTTGAAGAACTGCAGCGGGTTGACCTTGGCGACCGTCGCGAGCAGCAGCGGGTAGACGCCGAACATGACCAGCGCGGAGCCGATGTAGACGTCGGCGGTGAAGGTCGCGTACTTGCCGATCAGCTCCCAGCCGTAGTCGGCGATGGCGAAGCCGATGAGGCCGACGGTGCCGAGGGGGGCGAGGCGGATGACCCACCACAGGGCCTTCTGCAGCAGCTCGAGGACCGACTCGGAGAGCGCGAGGATCGGCTTGGCGCGGTCGCCGAGCTTGAGCGCGGCAACACCGGCGACGGCGGCCATGAAGACGATCTGCAGGACGTTCAGCTCGGTGAACGGCGTGATGACGTCCGTCGGGATGATCCCGGTCAGGAAGTCGATCCAGGTGCCCTCGCGCTTCGGCAGCTTGCCGTCCTGCGGGGTGAGCCCGGTGCCGGCGCCCGGGTTGGTGAGCAGGCCGATCGCGAGGCCGATACCGACCGCGATCAGCGACGTGATCATGAACCAGACCAGCGTCTGGGCGGCAAGCCGGGCGGCGTTGTTGACCTTGCGCAGGTTGGTGATCGACACCAGGATCGCGAAGAAGACGAGCGGGGCGACGGCCAGCTTCAGGAGCTGGACGAAGATGTCGCCGACCTGACCGAGCGTCTCCTTGAGCCAGCTGACGTCCTGGCTGCGGGCGAGCCAGCCGAGCAGGACGCCGAGCACGAGACCGGCGACGATCTGGGCCCAGAAGGGGATCTTGGGTATGCGGGAGGACGTCGGGGACTTCGTCTCCGGCGTGGACGCGGACGCGGACACAGACACACTCCACAGGTGCGTATCGGGGAAATACGGGGACGGGGGTGCGGTACACACGCGCTCAGGCGGTACCGCTGCATGATGCCGGGGTCAGAGCTCGCGGCAACAGACCGCGGACATACAGCGGCACAGATCGACATGCAGGCGCGCCACGAGCGGAATGCTCGCGGCATCGGTGAGGCGCACAGCTGTCGTCATGGCGAACACGTTAACACTTGAACTTTGAGAACCTCAAAGCCCTTCTTTGAGGTACCGGAGGCCGGTCAGGGCCTCCGAAACGCAGAACACCCCGGTCAGGAGCCTTCGAAGCTCCCGATCGGGGTGTGTGCTGTGAGGAACCTTACGTGGCGCTTATGCGTCCTCGCGGGCCTTGTTGGCCTCGAGGCGGCCCTTCGCCTGGTCCACCTTGGCCACGATCTGCTCGGACATGGCGTCCCGCTGCCCGCGCAGCAGCACGAAACTGAGCGGCGCGGAGATCACGATGGAGAGCAGGAGCACCCAGAGCAGGTTGGAGTCGCCGAGGCCGCGCGGCAGCACGCCGACGTAGACGAGTCCCCAGAGCGCGAAGAAGCACCCGGCGAAGATGCCGAGGCGCATGAGGGTGTAGCGGAGGGTCGCAGCGCCCGTCCCGTTCGCGGCCACGACGGCCCCTTTCTCTTCCGTGTCAGTTCGCCCCACCAGTGAAGCACGCGGAACAAAGGGGGCGGCCCGCAGGGCCTCGACGAGGGGTGGCGGTCGGGCGACGGGTGGGCGGTCAATTCAGGGGGAGCAGCATGAAAATGTCGTCCCGGTCGTCTCCCTCGGCCACCCGGATCGCGCCGGGCACCCGCCCGACCTCCTTGTAGCCGCAGGAGGCGTAGAAGCGGTCCACGCCCGTGCCGCCGCGGCAGGTGAGCCGGATCGCGTCGATCCCGTCGAAGCCGCGGACCGCGTCCTCGGCGGCGGCCATGAGGTCGCGTCCGTATCCCTTGCCCTGGTGGGAGGGGTGGACCATCACGGTGTACAGCCACACCCAGTGCTTCATGAGCCGGTGCGTGTTGTACGCGACGAAGGCGGTGGCGGCGACGGTGCCGTCCTCCTCGTACCCGACGACGAGCCGCATCCGGCCCTCGGCCATCGCGACGAGGTGCTTGACCAGCTCGGGCCGGACGTCGTCCAGGCTCACCGGCGGTACGAAGCCGACGGCGCCGCCCGCGTTGGAGACGTCCGCCCACAGGCGCAGGATGCCGTCCCGCAGGGCAGGGGACATGGAGGGATCGAGTGCGAAGCGCAGGGCCATCTCCGACCCGGCCTCAGACCCGCATCGGCTGGGGCGACTCGCGGCGGTCGGCGTCCGGACCCGGGTACTCGCGGATGATCTCGTACCGCGTGTTCCGCTCCACCGGGCGGAAGCCGGCGTCGCGGATCAGCTCCAGCAGGTCCTCGCGGCCCAGCTTGTTCGGCGTGCCGTAGTTGTCGGCGTCGTGCGTGATCTTGTACTCGACGACCGAGCCGTCCATGTCGTCCGCGCCGTGCTGGAGTGCCAGCTGGGCGGTCTGGACGCCGTGCATGACCCAGAAGACCTTGACGTGCGGCACGTTGTCGAAGAGCAGCCGGGAGACCGCGAAGGTCTTCAGCGCCTCGGCGCCGGTCGCCATCGTGGTGCGCGCCTGGAGCTTGTTGCGGACCTTGCCGTCCTGCATGTCGACGAAGTCGTGCTGGTAGCGCAGCGGGATGAAGACCTGGAAACCCCCGGTCTCGTCCTGGAGTTCACGCAGCCGCAGCACGTGGTCGACGCGGTGCCGGGGCTCCTCGATGTGCCCGTACAGCATCGTCGAGGGGGTCTTGAGGCCCTTCTCGTGCGCGAGGCGGTGGATCCGGGACCAGTCCTCCCAGTGGGTGCGGTGGTCCACGATGTGCTGGCGGACCTCCCAGTCGAAAATCTCCGCGCCGCCGCCGGTCAGGGACTCCAGGCCGGCCTCGATCAGCTCGTCGAGGATGTCGGAGGCCGACATGCCCGAGATGGTCTCGAAGTGGTGGATCTCGGTGGCGGTGAAGGCCTTGAGGGAGACGTTCGGCAGGGCCTTCTTCAGCTCGGAGAGCGAGCGCGGGTAGTAGCGCCAGGGGAGGTTGGGGTGGAGCCCGTTGACGATGTGCAGCTCGGTGAGGTTCTCGTTCTCCATCGCCTTGGCGAGGCGGACGGCCTCCTCGATGCGCATCGTGTACGCGTCCTTCTCGCCCGGCTTGCGCTGGAACGAGCAGTACGCGCAGGACGCGGTGCACACGTTCGTCATGTTGAGGTGGCGGTTGACGTTGAAGTGGACGACGTCACCGTTCTTACGGGTCCGGACCTCGTGGGCCAGGCCGCCGAGCCAGGCCAGGTCGTCGGACTCGTACAGCGCGATGCCGTCCTCGCGGCTCAGCCGCTCTCCGGAACGGACCTTCTGCTCCAGCTCGCGCTTGAGTCCCGCGTCCATGCGGCCGCCTCCCATGTCTGACGATTTCAGGCTCCACCCACCGTACTCTCAGCCCTCCTCGGGCAGATCTCCGACCCGGTTCTCCCACTTGGTGGAGAGCACGATCGTCGTACGGGTACGGGAGACGCCCTTGGTGCCGGAGAGCCGGCGGATCGTCTTCTCCAGGCCGTCGACGTCGTTGGCCCGGACCTTGAGCATGAACGAGTCGTCGCCGGCGATGAACCAGCAGTCCTCGATCTCGGCGAGGTCCTTCAGCCGGCGCGCCACGTCCTCGTGGTCGGCGGCGTCGGAGAGGGAGATGCCGATGAGGGCCGTCACGCCGAGGCCGAGCGAGGCGGCGTCGACCGTCGCGCGGTAGCCGGTGATGACGCCGGCCGCCTCCAGACGGTTGATGCGGTCGGTGACGGAGGGGCCGGAGAGCCCGACGAGCCGGCCGAGTTCGGCGTACGAAGCCCTGCCGTTCTCGCGCAGAGCCTGGATGAGCTGCCTGTCCACGGCGTCCATAGGTATGAAGCCTTCCATTGTCCAGCGATACCGCGAGTATAGGTATAGAATCTAAGGCACACAGGGGCGACACCCTGTGAATCTTTCAGTTGATCAAAGACGATCTTTCAGGAGTGGTGTTCACCGTGTACACGATCGAGATGGCCTACGCCCGTATGCGCGAGCTGCAGGACCTGGCCAACCGCTCGCGTGCCCACCAGCCGTCCGCCGCTTCCCGGCGCGCAGAGAAGAAGCGCGCCGCCAAGAAGCGCTAATCCCCCCGGGAGGCGGCTCCACCGAGCTCTCCCTCCCAACGGCGGTACAGCCGGTGCGGCACCCCTGCCGCGTCGAGCACCCGCCCGGCGACGAAGTCCACCAGATCCTGGATGTGCGTCGCCCCCGCGTAGAACGCCGGAGAGGCGGGCAGCACCACGGCGCCCGCCTCGTCCAGCGCCACCAGCTGCTTCAAGGTCTGCCCGCTCAGCGGGGTCTCCCGCACCGCGACCACCAGCGGCCGCCGCTCCTTGAGCGTCACGCTCGCCGCCCGCTGCAGCAGGTCCTTCGAAAGCCCCAGCGCCACACCCGCCACCGAGGCGGTCGACGCGGGCACGATCAGCATCCCCTTCACGGGGTACGAGCCACTGCTCGGCCCCGCGGCCAGATCCCCGGCGCTCCAGTACCGCACGTCGCCGATGTCGGGAGCGAACGTCCCCGGCTTCCCGTCGGCACCCCGCGCCAGCCACTCCGCCAGGTCCTCGCGCCAGTGCGCGTCCCGGAAGGCGATCCCCGTCTCGTCGAGCAGGGTCAGCCGCGACGCCCGCGAGACCACCAGATCGACGCTCTCCCCCGCTGCGAGCAGCCCCCTCAGGACGGCGGCCGCGTACGGGGTTCCCGACGCCCCGGACACCCCGACCACCCAGGGACGACGCTGCTGTTTCTCTACCGGCTCCACGCCGACGAGCCTATCCGGCGGCCCGCGCGGGGCGCCTCCTCAGGCTGCCCTTCCGACCTTGACGACGTACACCGTGATCGTCACGTCGTCCGGGCGGTACAACACACGCCAATCCCCTACCGACAACCGGTAGTACCCAGAGCCGCCCAAGGGACGCGCCTCGGCGGGGCGCGCCTGGTCGGCCAACGACCGGACGGCCGCCGCGCACGCCTTCGCGCCCACGGGGTCGACCGTGCGAAGACGGCGGAACTCCTGCATTGCCAGGTGCTCCCACACCACGGCGTAGGTCACCGCTGCGCCTCCAAGTCCTCGGCCTCCAGCTGGGCCATGAACTCCTCGTGGCTGAGCGGCGCGCCGCCCGGATCCGCCTCGCGGCGCCTGGCCTCGGCGATGTCCGCCTCGTCGCGCAGGCGCTGGAGTTCGGCGAGCTCCTCTATCGGCACGAGCGCCGCCGCGGGCTTGCCGTACTCGCTGATCAGGATGTGCTCATGGCCGTGGCGGACCCGGCCTACCAATTGCCCCAGCTGATTGCGGGCTTCCACGAGCGGATAGGTGTCCATACCGAAACAGTACACACCCGCGGGTCCGTACTGCTCCCGCCGCACGTCGGGCGGCACCGGGGTGGACCGGGAGACACCCGCAACCTGCTCACACGGTCAGGCGCCGGCCTTCGTCTTCCGCCGCGGGATCCGGCTACCCGGTAGTTGTCTGTACAACTCGCGACCTCCGTTCTCCGACCCGTCTTCCCCGGTTCACTCCCAACTGGTGCGATGCGCAAGCCGATTTCAGCTGCGCTCGATCCAGGAGGCTTGAGTGAATCTCGTAGTCAACGGCGACGCCGAGAGCGGACCCGGAGGGTTCGCCGAGCCGGTCACCGCCGTGACCGGCTGGGAGGTACGAGAAGGGGCACCCGCGCTCATCGCGTACAGCCTCGGGGGTGGTTACCCCGGGCCCGCCGACCCCGGACCGGCCGCCCGGGGCACCCGGTTCTTCTCCGGCGGCAACAGCCCCCGTACCGCTCTCGTCCAGGACATCGCCCTGCCCACGCTCGGCACCACCGGGCGGCGGGCCGTCGACGCAGGGCAGGTGCGCTACACGCTCGCCGGCTGGCTGGGCGGATACGCGACCCAGGAGGACGGCGCCCGGCTCTCGGTGGAGTTCAGGGACGGCCAGGGCACGCCGGTCGCCCTCTCCGTACTCGGTCCGGTGACGGCCGCCGAGCGGCTGTCCCGTACCGCGCTCCTGGAGCGCACCGCGACCGCCACCGTGCCGCCCGGCGCCCGCACCGCGCGCGTCCTGCTCGTCCTCACCCGCAGCGGCGGCGGGACGTCCAACGACGGTTACGCCGACGCCATATCGCTCACGCTGCACACCACGGGGGGACGCAAGTGACCAGGCTCAACCGACGCGATCTGCTCAAGGCCGCCGGAGCCGCCGGAGCCCTGAACCTCGTCTGGCCGCTGGCCGCCGGGCTCTCGCCCGCCCAGGCCCTGGAGGCCGCCCAGGCGCTCGGCGCGGAGTACGATCCGGCGCCGTTCACCCTGGGCGTGGCCTCGGGCGACCCGCAGCCCGGCAGCGTCCTGCTGTGGACCCGGCTCGCGCCCGAGCCGCTGGCCGCCGAACAGCAGCTGCCCGAGATCGTCGAGGTCGACTGGGTGGTCGCGACCGACCCCCGGCTGCGGAGCGTCGTCGCGCGCGGTACGGCTCCGGCCTCCGCGACGCTCGGCCACAGCGTCCACGTGCCCGTCCACGGCCTGCGCCCCGGCACCCGCTACTGGTACGCCTTCACGGCGCTGGGCAAGCGGAGCCGGATCGGCCGCACGAAGACCGCGCCCGTCGGAGGCGTCGCCTCTGTCCGCTTCGCCGCCGCCAACTGCCAGGCGTTCCACGACGGTTTCTACGCCGCGCATAGCGGAATCGCGCGCGAGGACGTCGACTTCGTCGTCCACCTCGGTGACTACATCTACGAGCACGGGCAGGTCGGCGGTGTCCCCGCGGACCACGTCCGCGACCACGAGGGCCCGTCGATCTTCACGGTGGCCGACTACCGCCGCCGCCACGCTCTCTACAAGGGCGACGCCTCCCTGCGCGAGGCGCACGCCGCCCACCCCTGGTTCCTGACCTGGGACGACCACGAGGTCGTGAACGACTACTCCGGTACGGGCGGGGGCGCGCCCTTCATGCAGCGGCGGGCCGCCGCGTACCAGGCGTGGTACGAGAACATGCCGCACCGCGACGGCGGGGCCGGCGCCTCGACCGCGCTGCCGGACCCCGAGATCCACCGGGTCCGCCGCTGGGGCGACCTGCTCGAGCTGACGGTGCTCGACCTGCGCTCGTACCGCTCGGCGCAGAACCTCGCCGACGGCACCATCCTCGGCGCCGGCCAGAAGTCCTGGCTGAAGCAGAACATCGACCGCGCCCCGGACACCTGGCACGTCTGGGCCAACTCGATCATGCTCAGCCAGCTGCGCGGCCGTCCCGGCGGCTCGTACATGTTCACCGACCAGTGGGACGGCTTCCTCGCCGAGCGCAAGGAGGTCCTGGGGCATGTGCACAGCACCGGGATGGAGGACCTCGTCGTCATCACCGGCGACTGGCACTCGGCCTTCGTCGACGACATCCGGCCCGACTTCGACAACGTCGCGTCGCCCGTCATCGGTACGGAGTTCACCGCGCACTCGGTGACCTCGGGCGCGTACTCGGCGAGCTGGAACGCGACGAACGGCCCGGTCATGGGCGCGGCCAACCCGCACCTGAAGTACTTCGAGGGCAACCGCTACGGCTACGACGTCTACGAGGTCACCCCGGAGCGCTTCAGCGCCCACATGCGGGTGATCGGCGACCGCCGCGACCCGGCCTCCCCGGTCACCACGCTGACCACGTTCCACGTGGACCGCGGCAGGGCCGGCTCGTACGAGGATCCCGCGACGAAGAACTCCCCGGCGCAGTACCGCCGCGACTGAGCCACGGGGCCGTCCCGCCGTGCCCCACGGCCGGCGGGACGGCAGCCCTGGCAGCCCTGGCAGCCCTAGACGGTCAGGCCGCGCACCAGCAGGTCGAGCAGCGCGCAGGCGAAGAGGGAGATCCCGATGAAGCCGTTCGTCGTGAAGAACGCCCGGTTCAGCCGGGACAGGTCGTGCGGCTTCACAATCGTGTGCTCGTAGCAGAACGCCACGATCACGATCACCAGACCGATCCAGAAGAACGTCCCGGCCTCGGTGGCCAGCGCGTACCAGACCAGCAGACCGGTCGTGACGACGGCCGAGCCCCGCGCACCCCACAGCGCCGCCGGGACGCCGAAGCGGGCCGGCACGGACATCACGCCGTGGGCGCGGTCCGCCTGGACGTCCTGACAGGCGAAGATCAGGTCGAAGCCGCCGATCCAGATGCCGACCGCGAGCCCGAGGATCACCGCGTCCCAGGACCACTCCCCGGTCACCGCGAGCCAGGCGCCGATCGGCCCTATGGCCTGGGCGAGCCCGAGGATCGCGTGCGGGAAGTTCGTGAACCTCTTGCCGTACGGGTAGACCACCATCGGCACCACGGCGAGCGGCGCGAGCGCCAGGCACAGCGGGTTCAGCAGCGCGGCGGCCCCCAGGAACACGACGACCGCGACCCCCGCCCCCGTCCACGCCGACCGCACCGACACGGCCCCGGTCACCAGCTCGCGCTGGGCGGTCCGCGGGTTACGGGCGTCGATCTCCCGGTCGATGATCCGGTTGCAGGCCATCGCGAAGGTCCGCAGCCCCACCATGCAGATGGTGACGAGGAGCAGCTTCGCCCAGTGGATGTTCCGGTCCAGCTGGAACATCGCGGTCAGCGAGGCGATGTACGCGAACGGCAGCGCGAACACCGAGTGCTCGATCATCACAAGGCGCAGGAAGGCCTTCGTACGGCCCGGCTGCGCGCCGGGTACGGCCGCGGTGGTCACAGGCCGTACTCCTTCCAGCGGCGGTCCACCAGGGCCGCCGTCGCCGGGTCCGACTCCACCATGTCCGGCCAGCCGCCGTCCCGGGTGTAGCCCTCCTCCGGCAGCTTCTTCGTCGCGTCGATGCCCGCCTTGCCGCCCCAGAACTGCTGGTACGAGGCGTGGTCGAGATGGTCCACCGGGCCCTCGACGACCGTCAGGTCGCGGGCGTAGTCCGTGTTGCCGAGCGCCCGCCAGGACACCTCGTGCAGGTCGTGCACGTCGCAGTCCTTGTCGACCACGATGATCAGCTTGGTCAGCGACATCATGTGCGCGCCCCAGATGGCGTGCATGACCTTCTGCGCGTGCTTCGGGTACTTCTTGTCGATCGAGACGATCGCGCAGTTGTGGAAGCCGCCCGACTCGGGCAGGTGGTAGTCCACGATGTCCGGCACGATGATCTTGAGGAGCGGCAGGAAGAAACGCTCCGTCGCACGGCCGAGCGGCCCGTCCTCCGTCGGCGGCCGGCCGACCACGATCGACTGGAGCAGCGGACGCTTCCGCATCGTCACACAGTCGATCTTCAGCGCCGGGAACGGCTCCTGCGGCGTGTAGAAGCCCGTGTGATCGCCGAACGGACCCTCGGGGAGCATCTCGCCCGGCTCCAGCCAGCCCTCGACGACCACCTCGGCCTGCGCCGGCACCTGGAGCGGCACCGTCTTGCAGTCGACCATCTCGATCCGCTTGCCCTGCACGAAGCCCGCGAACAGGTACTCGTCGATGTCACCGGGCAGCGGCGCCGTCGACGCGTACGTCACCGCCGGCGGACAGCCGAAGGCGATCGCGACCGGCAGTCGCTCGCCCTTCGCCGCCGCCACCGCGTAGTGGTTGCGGCTGTCCTTGTGGATCTGCCAGTGCATGCCGATGGTGCGCTTGTCGTGCCGCTGGAGGCGGTACAGCCCGAGGTTCCGCACGCCCGTCTCCGGGTGCTTGGTGTGCGTCAGACCCAGGTTGAAGAAGGATCCGCCGTCCTTCGGCCAGGTGAACAGCGCCGGGAGCATGTCCAGGTCGACGTCGTCCCCGGTGAGGACGACCTCCTGGACGGGAGCGTCCTTCACCTTCTTCGGCGGTACGTGGACCATCGACCCCAGCTTGCCGAAGGCCTCGCGGACCCCGACGAAGCCGTGCGGCAGCTCCGGCTTCAGCAGCCCGCCGATCTTCTCGCTGATCTCGCCGTACGACTTCAGCCCCAGCGCCTTGAGCAGCCGGCGGTCCGTCCCGAAGACGTTCATCGCGAGCGGCATGGCGGAGCCCTTGACGTTCTCGAAGAGGAGCGCCGGACCTCCCGCCTTGTTCACCCGGTCGACGATCTCCCCGACCTCCAGGTACGGATCGACTTCGGCCTTGATGCGCTTGAGGTCGCCTTCGCGCTCCAGTGCCCTGAGCAGCGAGCGGAGATCGTCGTAAGCCATAGGGGCAAGTATCGGTCACCGGCTAGGCTTGACCCGTCACCGGGGCCGAAGAAACGAACCCCGCCACTGTTTCCAGGGGGCTGTCCCACATGCTCAGGGCGCTGATGTACATCCTGCCGCTGGCGCTGACGATCTACGCGTTCATCGACTGCCTCAACACCCCCGAGGACGAGGCCAAGCACCTGCCCAAGGTCGTCTGGGTCATCATCATCCTGCTGTTCTGGATCGTCGGCCCGATCGTCTGGTTCGCCGCCGGCAAGATGCGCAAGCCCCCGACCGGCGGCCGCACCCCCTCCGAATGGCACCGCAACCACCGCCACGAGTGGGTCGCCCCCGACGACAACCCCGAGTTCCTCAAGTCCATCCGCGAGGAGAACAAGAAGGACGAGTCCCTCCTCAAGGACTGGGAGGCGGACCTGCGCCGCCGCGAGGAGGAGCTGAAGAAGCGCGAGCAGGACGGCGACAAGGAGCAGTGATGGAGCTGCGGCTCCTTGTCACCTTCGAGAAGGTCGCCACCGTCCTCTCCTTCACCCGCGCCGCGGCCGAACTGCGGTACGCCCAGTCCAGCGTGACCAGCCAGATCCGCGCCCTGGAGTCCTCGCTCGGCGTGGAGCTCTTCGAGCGCCTGGGCAGCCGCATCCGGCTCACCGAGGCCGGCGAGCGGCTCCTGCCGTACGCCCGCCGGATCATCGAGCTGTCCGAGGAGGCACGGGCCGCGGTCGTGGAGACCGAGGAGCCGGCCGGGGCGATCGCGGTCGGCACGATGGAGTCGCTGACCTCCTACCGGCTGCCGCCGCTCCTGGAGCTCTTCCACCACCGCTACCCGAAGGTCCAGCTGTCGTTGCGCCCCACGCTCGGCGACGAGACCCGGCAGGCGCTGCGCCAGGGGACGTACGACGTCGGCTTCCTGATGGAGCCGGAGACGGAGCACGCGGGCCTGGAGAGCGAGGTCCTCGCCGAGGAGCCGCTGGTCCTGGTCGCGTCACCGCGCCATCCGCTGGCGGGACGTACGGATCTGACGCCGGCCGACCTGGCGGTGGCTCAACTGGTGGGGACCGAGCCGGGCTGTCCGTACCGCGATCTGTTCGAGCGTGAGCTTCGGGAATGGTCCCCACCGTTCATGGAGTTCGGCACGATCGAGGCGACGAAGAGGGGCGTGGCGGGCGGCCTGGGCATCGCCCTGGTGCCCCGGGTCACCGTCTCCGAGGAGCTGGCGTCCGGGGCACTGGTGGAGCTGGACTGGAAGGTGCCCTTCACCCTCTTCACGCAGATCGCGTGGCGGCGGGGGAAGCGGCTTCCGGCTCATGTGCGGCTGTTCGTGGAGCAGACGCGACGGCTCGTGCGGGAGCAGAGCCCGACAGGGTGACCTTCAGGCTCGCCAGGACGATCAGCGGGACACCGAGCGCCTGGACGAGGCCGATGTGGTGCCCGTACACCGCCCAGTCGGCGACCATCGCGACGGCGGGGTAGGTGAAGGCGAGCACGGCGATCTTGGCGGTGGGCAGCTTCTGGTACGCCGCGTACATCAGCACGTACATCAGCCCGGTGTGGATCAGTCCGAGGCCTGCGAGCCAGCCCCAGCCGGCGCCGAGACGCGAGGCCGCGCCGAAGTCGGCGAACGGCAGCAGCAGCGGGAGGCCGACGAGGACCTGCACGAGGGCGATGAGATGCGGCCGAACGCCGGTGATCCGCTTGGTGACGATCGTCGACAGCGCGTAGAGCACGGCGGCGGCGAGCGCGAGCCCGAGCCCCTTCAGGGAGGCGGTGTCCCCGGGCCGGATGCCGGAGACGAGGACGAGCCCGACGAAGGCGACACCGAGCCAGCCGAACTTGGCGGCCGTGATCCGCTCCCGGAACAGCACCGCGCCGAACACCACCAGGAAGAACGGCTGCGTGTGGTAGACGACGGTGGCGAACGAGATCGAGGTGGCTTCGTACGCCTCGAAGAGGAAGACCCAGTTGAAGACGATGAACACCCCGCCGAGCGCGGCGAGTCCGAGCTTCTTCGAAGTGAAACCGTGCCCGGTGAAGTAGCCCCGGGCGAGGCTGTACGCGCCGAGGGCGGCGGCCCCGAAGAGGCACCGGAAGAACACCACGTTGAAGGGCGACGCCCCGGACTCGACGACGAAGATGCCGAGGGTGCCGGAGAGCACCATGGCGAGGGTCAGTTCGACGGTTCCCCTGGTCTGCGTTCCGCTCTCGTTTCTCATGACTGCGACGCTACGGAGACGGGCCCGGCCCGGTCCACGAGCCAGTGGGGCGTCCTGCCGATGCCCCCCATCGGCGGAGCCGATGACCCCATCGCGCGCAATCGCGCGCAATCCGAACCCTCACCGCCGCACAGCCACGCATTCTGGAGCCCCAACCACCCAAACAAGGGAGGCCCGGACATGCCGCTCAGGTTCCTCGGCACGACCAGCGATGACGGCGACTGCCCCACCCTGTACGAGGTCGAGTCCACGGGCGAGATCCTCGTGCAGGGCGAGCGCGTCACCGACCCCACCCAGCTCGCGGAGCTCCGCGACGTCAAGGAGTCGGAGACGTTCGTGACCGTTCCCCGCGAACTTCTGGCCCGCTTCGCCCCGCGCGCCGAAGCCCGTGAGGTGGTCCCGTTCTCCGACATCAGCGACCTCTTCGCCGAGTTCAAGCACACCGCGTGGCGCCTGGAGACCCGCCGCGGCTACGCCTCCGACCGCAAAAGCCCGAGGTGGGCCCGCTGGAAGGCGGGCGCCGACATCACCGCCGACCCACTCAACGCCTGGCGCGAGAACGTCCAGAAGCAAGTGGCCGCCGGAAAGCGCTTCGAGCGCGTGCGCCTGGTCGACGAACCGCTCACCGAAGGGCAGGCTTTCCTCGTCGCCTCCGGGCTCGGGAATGTCGCAGCCGGCGAGGACATCCGCAACCTCACCCGCACCGAGGCGGAGCAACTGCGGCTGCCCGACTACGACTTCTGGCTCTTCGATTCGCGCACACTCGTCCGCTTCGTCTTCGACGAAGACGACCACACTCTCGGCGTCATCGTCTCGGAGGACCCGGCCGAAGTCGCCACGGCCTGCCAGGTACGGGACGCCGCATGGCACCACGCCGTGCCCACCGCCGAGTACGCGAAGCGGGTACGTTCCTCGATGTGAGCAGTACCGACTTTCAGTCTGGCCGGGAGGCCCTCGGCGCGCGGCTGCGCGAACTGCGCGCCGAGACCGGCCTGAGCGGAAAGGACTTCGCCGAGCGCCTCGGCTGGCCCGCCTCCAAGGTGTCACGGCTCCAGACCGGCAAGCAGACCCCGTCCGTCGGCGATGTGGAAGCGTGGGCTCGCGCCGCAGGACAGCCCGAGGTCGTCGCCGAGCTCAAGGCCCGTACCGCCGGCCTTGAGACCACCTACCGTTCGTGGAGACGCCAGCTCGCCGCCGGCCACCGTGCGCGCCAGGAGCAGGGCGTCGCCGAGACCGCCGCAACCAGCCTCACCCGTGGCGTCGAGGTCGTCCGCGTGCCCGGCCTGCTCCAAACCCCGGAGTACGCCCGGTACATCTTCGAGCAGAACGCAGAGTTCCGGCAGACCCCCCGAGACGTGGACGCCGCTGTTCGGGCCCGCGTACGGCGCCAGGGAGCGCTCTACGACCCCGACAAGACTTTTCACTTCCTCGTCTACGAACCCGCGCTGCACGCACGCACATCCCCCGTTCCGGTCCACGTCGCCCAGCTCGACCGCCTCATGGGTGTGATCGGCCTCGACAACGTGAAGCTCGGCATCATCCCCCTCGGCGCTCGGCTGCGGCGCGCTCCGTCGCACGGCTTCTGGATCTACGACCGGCGCCTCGTCATCGTCGAGACCATCAACACCGAAATGTGGCTCGCGGACGAGGCGTCTGTCACGTTGTACGAACGGTCGTGGGAGTGGCTTGCGGAGTCCGCCGTGTACGGCGGGCAGGCGCAGCGCCTCATCGGTCGTGTACGGGCCGCTCTCGGGGCTGCCTGAGCAATCCGTCGGAGTCACCGGGGCTTCCCGCGCAATCCGGCGCAATATGCACATGGCCCCGCAATTGCACGGCCTACCGTCCCGGTCATGGCGATCCGCACCCGCAGGGAACGGCCCTGCACGCACTGCCCGAAGCCCGGCGCCGACGTCTGCGTTCGCGCGCACGCCGACGGCCTGCACGTCTTCGCCCACCGGGCCTGCGCGGCAGCCCGGGGCGAACAGCCCATGCACGTCTTCGCTGAGGAACCGCGTCGGGCTTGGCAACCCGCGGCGAGCACCGCAAACGGGTTCTTGATGGTGCGGCCTGCCTGCCAGTTCGGCGAACACCGGTGGTGCAAGCCTGGCGCCGTATACACCAGCTACGGCGACCTGGCCGTGCCTCCCAGCCGCTGTGACTGCCCTTGCCACGCCCGCATTGCGCCCGAGGAGGCGAGATGGCGAAGCACTGCGCCTACTGCGACCGGCCGATCCATGGCGAGGCCCTACCAATCAGCGACGGTGCCGCGAGCGGCGTCCACATCCCCGCGTACTGGCACGCGGATCCGGCGGAGTGCGGCCCCATGGTCGCGTCCACGTCGCCGCTCGACACCCTGTCGAGCCCTGTGGAACGCCACATCGCGCGAGCCATGCAACATCACTCGCCCTGAACTCCTGCCCGCGGCGGCGCCGATCGCACGCGGGCGGGGCACCGCCCCGGTCTCCTCCTGGCCGGACAGCGACCGGGGCGGAACCGGGCTCTCGCCGAGAGCCCGGCGCACGACGGCAAGCGGGTGGGCCGCATGCCGAGCACGCACTCAAGGAGCATTGCATGACCGCGACCTCACTTGAAGTCCGTCATGGCCGGGACCTCGTCCCGCCGCCGCTGTTCCAGCGGCTCGCCGCCTTCTGCGCGGACGAGTACCGCATCGACCTGCCCACGGCCGAACGCGTCATGGACCAGGGCCTGGCCTTCCTCTGGACCATGGGCACCACGGGCAAGGGCGACGTCATGGCGCCGAGTAGGGACGTGGACCCCGCGTGGCACACGTTCATGCTTCACAGCCAGGAGTACACGGACTGGTGCCAGGAGCACTTCGGCCGCTTCCTCCACCACGCCCCGAACAGCAAGACCCGCACGCTCGGCCTCATGTACGACGTCACGGACATGATCCGTGACGCCGGCTTCGCCGTCGACAAGAAGCTGTGGGGAACCGCGGCGGAGTGCAACGAATCCGCGTGCTGCGGCGACGGCCCCTGCTGCTGATTCCCTTCTCCCGGCTGTCCGGCACGCGCCGGCTGTGCGCGTGCCGGACGGCACCCCATCGAAGGCCGACCCCCATGCCCCTCGTCGACAGCGACCGCGTCACCGTCTTCCACATGTTCGGTGAGATCCTCGCCTACACCACCCGCTCCGAAGGCGACATCCCGTACGGCGAAGTCGGGATCGTGGCCGTCCTCGGCCCCGACACCTCGCCGGCCATCCTCTGGTCGCTGGCCGTCCAGCACTGCCGCGAGCGCGACCAAGCCGATCAGCACGCTCGGTGGATCGTGAGCCAGGCGTCCCGGGCCCGCGTCTCCGGCGGCGGCCGACTGGCTGAACTGCGCACCGCAAAGTGGGAGTTCCAGCGACACAAGGAGCACCGATTCGGCGCCCTGTACTTCAACCACGAGGTCCTGCGGACCGGACAGATGCGCGTTGTCGGCCTGGACCTCGCCCCACTCAAGGAGGCAGCTACGGCGGCGCGCCGCTACTGAATCCCTTCGCCGAAGAGGGCGTGCAGGAGCAGCAGGAGCGCCACAGTTGAGACCGCAAGGAGCGCGGCCGTCCAGGCGCGGCACCTCATGGGCAGTCTTCGTCGGGCAGGGCGAAGGTCGGAAAATGGCAGACGCACCCGCACACGAGATGACGGACGCCCTGTACGCCGCTGTCACGGGGCACGTGGTCCCGGCAGCGGTCGTGGCGGCCGACGATGCAGCGCGGTGACCGGAACTCCGGCTCGGGCGCGGCCGTAAAGGCGCGGGCCAGCAGGGGCACGCTCACCGCGTCGGCGATCTCCGGCGTCACCCACCAGCCGTCCCCCGCACGGTCGCGGTGCGGACCGTCGTGCCCCACGTCGAGCACGCAGACCGAGCCCGCGCACACCGGCCGCACCACTTCCGCGATCGCGAACACGGACCGCCTCGCCCCACAACGGCTCATCGGGCACCCCCGGCATGGATGTTCCGGTGGTCGACGTCCACCCCGACGGTCGCTAGCCACAGCGCCCGCCGACGCCTCCGCTGTACCGCCCGAGCGGAGCCCGCCGTCAGGTAGGGGCGCTCCAGGGGTGACCGGGCCCCGTCGAGGAGCATCGCCTGCTCACGGGCGTACGGAGACCGGCGGGTGGGGACACGATGGCGCGGCGCCGGGGGCGGGAAGGTCGGGCGGCGGTGGGTGACCGGTCGGGGGCGGTGCCTGCCGGTGGGCGGCAGGGTCAGCATGAGCAGCCCGAGTAGAACGGGGATCAGCGCCTTGCCCAGTACGCGCGCGATAGGGTTCCGCACGTCATCAACTCCCTTGAAGTTGGTGGCCATGCCCCGGGGCCGGTACCAGCGGTCGCCGGGGTCATTTCGTGCCCACACCGTAGTGCGTGATGCACAGTGATGCATCACTGTGCAGCTAGACCCATCCGAACGTGTCTTTGTATGACTATCTAGCGTTGACCTATGAGCCTTGACCCGCAGTCGGCACGCCCGCTGTACATGCAGCTGGCCGACGTGATCGCAGCGAAGATCGCCTCCGGGGAGTTCGCCCCCGACCGGATGATCCCCACGCCCGGCCGCCTCTCCGAGGAGTACGGCATCGCCGTGCTGACCGCCCGCCGGGCCATGCGGGAACTCCGCGAGCGCGGACTGATCATCACCGTGCCCGGTAAGGGTTCCTACGTCCTGCCCGCTGCCGGAAAGAACAGCCCTCCGACCGAGGCGTGACACCCCCGCCCCGCCGGGGAGGGGCCCCATGGACCAGGAACAGGCCCGCCGCTGGCTCGCCACCCCCTTCGCCGAGGACGGCGCCAACGCCTTCCGACTCGGGGTTGCCCCATCGTGCCGCGCGTGATTCGGCTTCTCGCGGGGCTTGGGCGTCGTCGCATGACGTCCGGTTCGTGATCACGTGAGCCCGCGGCCAGGGGGCGTCGCCCTGCCGATGGGCCGGTGCCGACGTCGCGTCAGGTGGTTGCGCTAGGAGGTCTTGTCCTCGGCGCGCTGGGCGAGGCTGTCCTGGGAGTCGACGTACTTGAGCAGGAGACGGGCGAACTCCAGTCGTTCGTGCTCGGTCCACTCGCCGGTGATGTACTCGAAGGCCGAGCGCTGGTGGCGACCGAAGCGGGTCATCAACTCCCTGCCTTCGGGGCTGAGATGGAGAACGGTGCGGCGGCCGTCCTGCTGGGAGGCCGCCCGGACGAGATAGCCGGCCGAGATGCAGTCGGAGACCATGCGACTGGCCACCGACGGGTCCACGCCCAGGTGCCGGGCGACCGAGCCGACCGTGACCTCGCCGGTGTCCTCCTGCTCGGCGTCCAGGACGATCCTGAGCACCAGCGTGCGGCTCAGGTCCTTCTGGGAGATCGGGTCCTGGACCTCCAGGAGTGAGGAGCGCCGGAGCTTCCCGAAGGCCGGGCCCACAGCGTTCATCAGCTCGTCCGCCGTCTTCGGCTCACGCTTCGTCATGCCCTCATCGTACAGATATGGATGACTCCTCGAAGGCATGTGTTGACTCGCAATCGTGTGCATGCGAGCATGCATATGTCGAACGGCAAAGAACGACACCGAGCGGCACCGAACTTCGAACGAAGGAGCTTTCCCATGACCACGCTCATCACCGGCGCCCGCGGCAAGGTCGGCCAGGGCGTCATCGCCCGCCTGCACGCCGCCGGCCACACCGTCCGCGCCGCCAGCGCCGATCCCGCCGAGCTGACCGTCCCCGACGGCGTCGAGACCGTCGAGCTCGCCCTCGACCACCCCGCGGGCCTCGACTCCGCGCTCCGCGACGTCCGCCAGGTCTTCCTCTATCCCGAGCCCGCCGGCATCCACGAGCTGATCAAGGCCGCCGAGACCGCCGGCGTCGAGCACGTCGTCCTGCTCTCCTCGTCCTCGGTCCTCGGCCCCGACGCCGAGGACGACCCGCTGGCGAGCCACAGCCTCGAGGTCGAGCGCGCCCTCGCCGAATCCGACCTCACCTGCACCTTCCTGCGGCCCGACGCCTTCGCCAGCAACTCCCTCGGCTGGGCGTACTTCATCGGCAGCTCCCTGCCGGTCCAGCTCGCCTATCCGGACGCGCACATCGCGCCCATCCACCCCGAGGACATCGCCGACATCGCCGTCGAGGCCCTGACCGGCCACTCCCTCACGGGTCGCTCGATCACCCTGACCGGCCCCGAGTCGCTCACCTTCCGCGAGCAGCTCGCCGTTCTCTCCGACGCCGTCGGCCGCGCGATCCCGGTCGAGCACATCACCCGCGCCGAAGCGGAGCAGCAGATGGGCCGCCACATGCCCGCGGTCATGGTCGGCTCGCTGCTCGACCTGTGGCAGGCCGCCGCCGCCCACGGCCCCGCCACCGTCGCCGACACCACCGAGTCCCTGCTCGGCCGCCCCGCCCGCACCTACCGGCAGTGGGCCCGCGAGAACGCCGGCGCCTTCGCCCCGCAGCACTGACCGACCCACCCCGACCCCTTCAAGGAGTCCCCCATGTCCACCACCCTCCCCGAGACTCCCACCGCTTTACCGACCACCGATCGCCGCCGATGGGCCGTCCTCGCCGTTGTCCTCTTCGCCGCGGCCCTCGACCTCCTCGACGCCACGATCACCAACATCGCCGCCCCGACCATCGCCGCCGACCTGCACGGCGGAGAGTCCCTCGTCCAGTGGCTCGGCGCCGGTTACGCGCTGTCCATGGGCGTCCTGCTCGTGGTCGGCGGCCGGCTCGGCGACAGGTTCGGCCGACGCCGGCTGTTCCTGATCGGCCTCACCGGCTTCACCCTCGCGTCCGTCGCCTGCGGGCTCGCCTACGACCCTGCCTCCGTCATCGGCTTCCGCCTGCTCCAGGGAGCCTTCGGCGCCCTGGTGATCCCGCAGGGCTTCGGCATCCTCCGCGCGGTCTTCCCGCCCAAGGAGATCGGCAAGGCGTTCGGCGTCTTCGCCCCCGCCCTCGGACTGTCGGCCATCAGCGGCCCGGTCCTCGCCGGTGTCCTCATCGACGCCTTCGGCTGGCGCTCCATGTTCCTGATCAACATCGTGCTCGGCGGCCTCGCGATCGTCCTCGCCGTCCGGCTGCTGCCCCGCGACACGGGCGACCGGGAGGTGACCCTCGACGGCCTGGGATCCGCCCTGCTCGCCGCGACGATGCTCGGCCTGCTCCACGGGCTGATCGACGGCGCCGCACACGGCTGGACCCTCGGCCCGGTCCTCTCCCTCGCCGCCGGCACCGCCTTCTTCGCGCTGTTCTGCCTGCGCCAGCGCCGCGCCGCCGCTCCCCTGATCGAACCGTCGCTGCTGCACAACCGCGGCTTCACCTCGGGCCTCGTCCTCGGCCTGGTCTTCTACGCGGCGGTCGCCGGCCTGCTCTTCGTCCTGTCCCTCTACCTCCAGGACGGCCTGCACCGCACGCCCACCGGGGCCTCCCTCGGCCTCGCCCCCGTCGCCGCCGGCATCATCGCCGCCTCGATCGCCTCGCACCGGCTCAAGGCACGCCTCGGCCGCACCCTCATCCTCATCGGCCTGCTGCTCACCCTGACCGGCACCCTGGCCCTGCTCGCGCTGGTGCAGGCCACCACCCCGACGGGCTGGACGCTGCTCGTCCCGGTGTTCGTCACCGGCCTCGGCCTCGGCACCTGCTTCGGCACGATCTACGAGGTCACCCTCGGCGACATCGCCCCGAACGAGTCCGGCAGCGCCTCCGGTTCCCTGACCGCCGTCACCCAACTCGCCAACAGCATCGGCGCCGCGGTCGTCACCACCGTCTACTTCCACAGCTCCGGCGGCTCCCCGGAAGCCACCGTCCACAGCCTCGCCCTGGTCGCCGCGGCCGTCCTCGTCTGCTCCGCCCTCGTGCGGCTCATGCCCCGCACGGTCCAGCCCCGCGACCACAAGGTGTGACACCGCCGCCCGCGCGGGAAGAGTCCCCTCGTGGACCAGGACCAGGCACGCCAGTGGCTCGCGACGGCCCTCGTCGAGGCATGGGCCGGGCTCGCCGAGGGCGGGATTCCGATCGGGGCCGCCCTCTACGCGGCCGACGGGACGCTGCTCGGGCGCGGGCACAACCGGCGCGTGCAGGACGGGGACCCGTCGGCGCACGCGGAGACCGCCGCGTTCCGGGCGGCCGGCCGGCAGCGCTCGTACCGGGGGACGACCATGGTGACGACGCTCTCGCCCTGCTGGTACTGCTCCGGCCTGGTGCGGCAGTTCGGGATCTCGCGCGTGGTCGTCGGGGAGGCGGAGACCTTCCACGGCGGCCACGACTGGCTGGCCGAGCACGGCGTCGAGGTCCTGGTGCTCGACGACCCCGAATGCCGTGGGCTGATGCGGGAGTTCATCGTTAAGCACCCGGCACTGTGGAACGAGGACATCGGCCATGAGTGAAGCGAGCCTCCCCACCATCGACCTCGCCCGTGATCCCGCCCCGCAGCTCCCCGCCGTCGACCGCGCCCTGCGCGAGGCCGGGTTCCTGCTGGTCGCCGGGCACGGGGTCGACCCCGGCCTGCGGGCGGAGATCCGGGCCGTCGCCCGCCGGTTCTTCCACCTCCAGCCCGCCGCGAAGGAGCCGTACGCCGTGCGGGTCGGCGGGCGCGGCTGGCTCGGGCCGGGCGCGGAGGCCAACGGGTACGCGGAGGGCACGGCGACCCCGCCCGACCTGAAGGAGTCGCTCTCCTTCGCGGCGGACGAGCCGACCGGCGACCCGGTCGTGGACGCCGAGTGGTTCCTGCCGAACACCTGGCCCGCAGAGGTGCCGGAGCTGAAACCGCTCGTCCAGAGGTATCTCGCGGAGATGCAGGCCCTGTCAGACCGAGTTCTCGACCTGCTCGGCGTCGCCCTCGGCGAGGAGCGGGACTTCTTCACCCGGCACACCGGGCACCCGACCTTCGGCTTCAACATCAACTGGTACCCGGGGCGGGAGCGGACCGGCGAGCCGGAGCCGGGGCAGTTCCGGATCGGGCCGCACACCGACTTCGGCACGGTGACCATCCTCGACCGGCAGGCCGGCCGGGGCGGTCTCCAGGTCTTCACCGACGCCGGCGGCTGGCAGGACGCGCCGTACGATCCCGCCGCCTTCACCGTCAACATCGGTGACGTGATGGCCGGTTGGACCGGTGGACGGTGGCGCTCAGGTCGTCACCGCGTGCTGCCGCCGCCCGCGGAAGCGCCCGCCGAGGAGCTGATGTCGCTGGTCTATTTCTACGAGTGCGACCCCGGCACCACGATCCACGGCATCGAGTCCCATTCCTATCTCCGGGCTCAGCTCGACGCCATCGCCACGGACTGACAACACCTGCACAACAGACTCGAAAAGCCTGCCGCTTTCCCAACACACCGTCGATATCCTGGAGTTGACTGTGACGGGGGTGACGGGGCGTGGACAGAGAGCTGTACGGCCGCGAGGCGGTCTTCCAGGAATCCGGACTCGCCGCGCGGCTCACCGGCCTGGCCCCGTACCGCTTCGCCCGCACCGCGTACGAGCACGGCGACGATCCGCCGGTCACCGTCTTCACCGGCGGCCGGGGCATGGGCAAGACGGCCCTGCTCAAGCAGCTCCGCAACGCGTACAAGGGGGCCACTCCGCTCGCGTTCCTCGACTGCGCGCACATCGAGCCGCCCGCCGACCACGGGCCCGGCTGGAACCCGCTCACCGGAGCCCTCGCCGAGCTCGCCGGGCAGCTCGCCCCGCGCGGGTTCGCCAGCGCCCCCGTGGAGTTCCCGCGGCTGTCGCTCGGTCTGGTCGCCGTCGCCTCCATCAGCTGGTCGCGGGAGGACGAGGAGCGCGCGCGGCGCGATCTGCAGCGGCTCGGGCCGGTCCTCGCGACCGTCGACGCGGCGAAGGGGGCCGGTGCCACTTGGGTCACCAAGGTCCTGAGCAAGCTGGCCGCCAACTTCGCCGAGGCCACGGCGCCGATGGCCGGGCTCCTGGCCGAGGCGACCGTGGAGACCGTCCTGGAAGAGGTCTTCGGCCGCAGCCAGCGCAGGTCGGAGAACTGGTACGGGCTCTACCGCAACGCCGGAGGCCGCGGCAAGATCGGCCTGCAGTACCTCGCCAACGACTTCGATCAGGGCGGCCGGCGCCGCGAGGAGGCCGAGGGCTTCCTGGTCCGCGCGCTCGTCGAGGACCTGCACCGCGCCTTCACCGGGCTGCTGCGGGCCGGTGCCCGCAGCGGCCGCCCCGTCCTCCTCCTCGACAACGCCCATGAACCGCTGGGCCGTCGCCTGCTCGAACCGATCCTGCGGGACCGGGCCGCCGGGCGCCGCGACCGGATCGTGGTCCTCGCCTCCTCCCGCGTCCGCGACCACGAGGGCATGCGCCGCGCGACCCGGCTGAGGCTGCCCGAGACCGCACGGCTGGCTCCCTGCCCCCGCGGCACGGACGTCACCTCCGGCATCCTCGCCGTCGAGCTCACCCCGCTCTCCCCCGCGCACGCCCAGTCGGCCTTCGACCGGCACGACCCGGCCGGCCGGACCCCGGCCGACCTGGCGCGGGGCGTCCACCGGCTCGCCGGCGGGCGCCCACTGGGAGTGACCCTCCTCGGCCGTACCGCGGGCGAGGCCCCGGCGGAGCTGCGCGCGGACCTCACCCCGGGCGCGCTGCTCGACCTGACGGTGGAGCTGCGCGAGGACACTCCGCCGGTGCCGGTCGCGCCGACGCTGCTCGGCGAGCTGCTGCCCGGGGAGCACCACGGCCGGCTCGCGGTGCTCGCCGCGGCCCACGACGAGACCTCCGCCCGGCTCCTCGCGCACACACGGCTGCCCGGGGAGTCCCCGGACGGCGACATGGCCCTGGAGGTCCGCGACCGGCTGCGCGCCGAGGGCTGGCCGGAGAGCCCGGAGCACTTCGTCGCCGATCCGCTGCTGCGCGCCCTGCTGCTGCACCGGCTGCGCTTCGAGGACGGCGAGGGGTACGCGACCTGGCGGGCCGTCCACGAGACCCTGCACCGGCACTACGACCAGGAGGGCGGGCTCCCGTACCGGCTGCACCACGAACTCGCCCTCGGCCGGACCCAGCAGGCCGTGACCCATCTGCGGGTCACGTTCCCCCGTCCGGACATCGAGGACTGGCTCGGACGGCTGCGGTTCATCGCCTCCGCCCCCTACCCGCGCACCCGCGACCGGACCGGTCCCGATCCGCGCCGGGCCGTCGCGCTCGGGCAGCGGCCGCCCGACCTGATGCCGGCCGGTCTCGACGCCGCCACCACCGAACTCCACCTGCGTCTGCGGCGGTTGCTGCACGCGGTCTGGCTGTTGACCGACCCGCTCGCCCTGCCCGACGACGAGGTGACCGAGAAGCTGGCGTTCGAGCTGCGCCAACTGTCCGGCCGCCATCTGACGGGCAACCGACCGCTGTGGGACGCGGCCACCCACTGGCCGACGGACATCCGCGCCTGGCGGGAGCTCTCGCTCCCGCCGGCGCGCGAGGACGGAGTCTGAGGACCATGCTCGACTGGCTGCGCTTCCACCTCTGGCACACCCCGCGCCAGAAGGTCCTCACGACGGTGGTGACCCTGGCCGTCGTCGGCAGTCTGACGGGGTACGCGGTGAACCGCGCCACCACCCCGGAGGACCGTTCCTGCGCCGCGGGGGTGGAACGGCCCCAGGGCAGTACCGAATGCATCGGCGTCAACGGCGACGGATTCGACTTCGGCGTCCCGTCCCTGACCGAGGTGGCCGGGCTGATCCGCGAGGAGAACCGCACCCTGAAGCCGGGCGAGTACGCCACGGTCGCCCTGCTGCTGCCGCTGACCTCCACGGACAGCGGCATGCGGGAGAAGGTCCTGCACGAGGTGCAGGGCGCGTTCGCCCGGCAGTACCGGGCCAACCACGAGTCCAACAGCGAGACCCCGAAGATCCGGCTCGTCCTCGCCAACACCGGTAAGGGCAACGCCCATTGGCAGACGACGGTCGAGCAGCTGAAGACGATGACCGGCGGCACCGACCGGCTGCGGGCGGTCTCGGGCGTCGCCACCTCCTCGACCGAGGTACGGCAGGCGGTGACGTCCCTGACGGGTGCGGGCATCGCGGTCGTCGGCACCACCATCACCGCCGACGACATCGCCAACGGCCCCGGCGCCGGCAAGAACCGCTACCCCGGTCTGGCCCGTGTCTCCCCCACCAACGGAGACGAGGCGAAGGCGCTGGCCCACTTCGGGAAGGTCGAGGCGGCGAAGGCGCTGCTCGTCCAGGACACCCGGACCGGCGACCACTACACGGACACGCTGAAGGCGGCGTTCTCGGCCTCCCTCAAGGGCGCGCCGTACGAGCCGCAGCTGTTCACCTCGCCCGCCGACCCGACGGAGGAGGGCACGACCGCGAATACCTTCCGCCAGATCACGCATCTGATCTGCGACACGAGGGCGGAGACGGTGTTCTTCGCCGGCCGGCACACCCAGCTGCGGCAGTTCATCAACGCGCTCGGCGCCCGCGGCTGCGCGGAGCGTTCGTTCACGATCCTGACCGGTGACGAGGGCTCGTACCTGGGCGCGGACCGCAAGCTCAACCGGGCCGCGCTGAAGGCGAAGCTGACCGTCCGCTACGCCTCGCTCGCGCACCCGGACGCCTGGAAGCCCGCGAAGGGTCGCCCGGTGCCGGCGACGGGCGGCTCGACGGCCGCGTACGAGACCTTCCTCGCGGACATCGCCAAGGTGGCGAAGAAGCCGGTCCCGCTCGCGGACGGCCAGGCGATCGTGGCGTACGACGCGATGGCGGCGGCGGTCCACGCGATCCGCCAGGCGACCCCGCAGGGCGCCCAGTACCCGTCACTGGCGGACGTGGCCACGCAGTGGCCCCAGGTGAAGGGCTCGCTCCGGGTCGACGGCGCGAGCGGCTGGATCTGCCTGGACAACTTCGGCAACCCGTACAACAAGGCGGTCCCGATAGTGGAGCTGGCCCAGGACGGCTCGCAGAGGTTCGTCCAGATCGCCTGGCCGGAAGGCAACCCCCCGACACAGGACTGCCTGCCACCGAGGCGGGGTTAGCCCCTCTACGGCTCCCACTTCGGCCAGCGCGCCTCGTCCCGCTCGTACCGCTCCCGCAGCTCACGCCAGCGATCCGGCGTCCAGGTCCGCCAGTCCGTGGGCCGGCCCTCCAGCGCCTCGTCCAGGCGCTCGAAGTGCTCGTGCCACCCGGCGAGGAAGTCCAGCTTCTCCTCCCGCGTCCCACGGAACTCGTTCGTGAAACGCAGCACGGTCGCCCCGCCGCCCCCGGCCGGTTCCAGGTGGAACCGGATCCGGCCGTGCGGCGGGCCGACCGTGTACTCGGCCACGTACTCAGGGTCCCAGGCCGTCACCGTCCCCGAGACCACCGTGTCTCCGTTCAACCAGCGCAGCGTCACCGCTCCGCCGAGCCTCGGCTCCAGCGGATCCGCCTCGCAGAGCCACTGCGGCAGACCCTCCGGCGTCGCGACGGCCGCCCAGACCCGGATCATCGGGTGGGGCAGATCGATCACGTACCGCAGGTGATGCAGGTTGCCGTCGTGGGTCTCGCACCTGCCCCGAGGTATCTCGCTCATACCTCCAGCGTCCCGCCGGGGCCCGTCACCCGCTAGCTCAGGGCTCAGACGCCCGCGTACGAGTGCTTGCTGGTCACGAAGATGTTGACCCCGTAGTAGTTGAAGAGGAAGCAGCCGAAGGCGATGAGCGCGATGTACGCGGCCTTGCGGCCCTTCCAGCCGGCCGTCGCGCGCGCGTGCAGATACGCCGCGTAACCGACCCAGGTGATGAACGCCCAGACCTCCTTGGCGTCCCAGCCCCAGTAGCGGCCCCACGCGTCGCCGGCCCAGATCGCGCCCGCGATGATCGTGAACGTCCACAGCGGGAAGGTCGCCGCGTTGACCCGGTACGCGAACTTGTCCAGCGTCGCCGCGGACGGCAGCCGCTCGAGGACCGAGCGGGCGAAGGCGCCGGGCTTCCCGCCGTTCGCGATCTTGTTCTCGTAGGAGTCGCGGAAGAGGTAGAGCAGGGTGCCGACGGCCCCCAGGTAGAGCACCGAGCCGCAGAAGATCGCGGTCGAGACGTGGATCCACATCCAGTAGGAGTCCAGCGCGGGGACGAGCTGGTCGCTCTCGGTGTAGAGCACGGTCGTGGCGACGCCCAGGTCCAGCAGGACGGTCGTCACCAGCGGCAGACCGATCCAGCGGACGTTCTTCTTCGCGAGCAGGAAGGCGAGGTACACGCCGACCGCCACGGTGGAGAAGGTGGTGGAGAACTCGTACATGTTGCCCCAGGGGGCGCGCTGCACGGCGATCGCACGGGCGATCACGCCGGCCGCCTCGATCAGGAACGCGAGCGTCGTGAGCGAGACGGCGATACGGCCGTACAGATCGCCCTTGACCGTGCCGCCGGCCGCGCCGGGGCCGTCGGGCACGTCGCGGACGCCGGCGCCGGACCGGGTGACGACCTTGGGCTTGTCCAGGACGGCGGTGCCGCCGGCCTGCCTGACCTGGACGGTCACGGCCGGAGCCGGAGTGTCGACGGTCAGCGCGGCGGCCGTACGGCCGACCTTGCTGCGGCTGCCGAACACCCACTCGGCGATGTGCGCCAGGAAGGCCAGGGTGTAGACGGCCATCGAGGAGTAGATGAGCGTGTTGCTCATCTGCGCCAGGCTCTCGTTGGTCTCGGCAGCGAGACTCACGGCGGCGAGATTCACTTCTCAGCCCCTTCGGCTTCTGCTGTGGCAGGTTCGGGCGCGGTCGGCGCCTGTGCGTTGAGCGTGACCGCGAGTTCGGCCAGCTCCTCCGGGAGCTTGGCGGACTCGCTCCGGCCAAGACCCGCCATCTCGACGACGGTGACGCCGTCCTTCCCCCGAACGGCCCCGACCCAGACCCGGCGCCGCTGGATGAACAGCGAGCCGGTCAGACCGGCGATCGCGGCGATCGCGCCCGCGAGGGCGAGACCGTTGCCGGGCTGCTGGGAGACCTGGAAGCTCGCCCACTCCTTGATGTCCTTCTCGAAGGTGATCGAGCCGGCACCGTCGGGCAGCGTCATCGTCTCGCCGGGCAGCAGCCGGTTGGCCTTGCCCGTGCCGCCCTCGACCTCGAACTGGGTCATCTTGGACTTGTCCAGCTGGTACACGTTCTGCGGCAGCCCGGAGTCCACACGCAGATCGCCGTGGAAGCCGGTGAGCGCCATGACGGGGAAGTCGAGCGCCGGGAACTGCGAGAACATGTCGCCCTTGCCGGCGCCCGCGAAGGTCGGCACGAAGAAGGCCTGGAAGCCCAGCTGCTCCTTCTTGCCGTTCTTGTCGCGGTAGCCGTCCATCACCTTGATCGCGCCGGTGGAGGTGATGTTGTTGTCGAACGGCAGCAGCGGGACCGCGCCGTGGAAGACGACCTTGCCCCGGCCGTCCTTGACGGTGACCACGGGCGCGTACCCGTGGGCGATCAGGTACACCTTGGAGCCGCCGACCTGCAGCGGCTCGTTGACGCGGATGACCGCCTTCTTCTCCGCGCCGCCCGCCTCGGAGTACGTGACGGCGGCCTCGAAGGTGCGCGGGGTGCCGCGCTGCGGGCCGCTCTTCTCGTACGTACCGGTGAAGCTGTCCAGCTGGAACCCGAACGGCGCGAGGTCCTCGGTGCTGTAGAGGGAGCCGGACTTGAAGTCGTCGTACTGGGTGAGGGTGTTGGAGAAGCCGTCGCCCTCGATGATCAGCTTGCCGCCCTCGGACTTGAAGAGCTGTCCCCACGCGAAGGCGACCAGCATCACGATCAGCGCGATGTGGAAGAGCAGGTTCCCGGCCTCGCGCAGATAGCCCTTCTCGGCGGCGATGGCGTCCTTGACGGTGTGCGCGCGGAAGCGGCGGCCCTTGAGGAGCGCGAGCGCGGCCTCGCGGACCTGCTCGGGCTCGGCCTCGGTGCGCCAGGTCGTGTACGCGGGAAGCCGGGTGAGGCGGCCGGGGGCGCCGGGCGGCAGTCCGCGGAGCTGGCCGACGAACTGCCAGCTGCGCGGCACGATGCAGCCGATGAGGGAGACGAACAGCAGGATGTAGATCGCGGAGAACCACACCGAGCCGTAGACGTCGAAGAGCTGGAGCTTCTCGTAGATCGGCGTGAGCGTCTCGTGGGCTTCCTTGAAGGTCTGCACCTTCAGCTCGTCCGCGCTGGTCTGCGGGATGAGCGAGCCGGGGATCGCGCCGAGGGAGAGCAGGAAGAGCAGGATCAGCGCGACCCGCATCGAGGTCAGCTGTCGCCAGAACCAGCGGATCCAGCCGAAGACTCCGAGGGTGGGGCCGCCGACGGCGGTCTCCTCCTTGGGCGCGGTGGAGAGCTGAGCCCCGGCCTCGCCGAGGTTGTCCTGCTCCTGGGTCGTTTCGGTCTTGCTCATCGGAACTCTCAGATCCCCACCGTGAAGCCGCTGGACCAGCCCTGCATCGTCGCGACCATGCTGTCCCACGCGCCGGTGAGCAGCAGCAGGCCGGTCAGGATCATCATGCCGCCGCCGATTCTCATCACCCACACATAGTGCTTCTTGATCCAGCCGAACGTGCCGAGCGCCTTGCGGAAGGCGACCGCGGCGAGGATGAAGGGGACGCCGAGGCCGACGCAGTACGCGACGGTCAGCAGCGCGCCGCGGCCGGCGCTGGCCTCCTGCGCGGCGAGCGCGTTGACGGAGGCGAGGGTCGGGCCGATGCACGGGGTCCAGCCGATGCCGAAGAGCGCGCCGAGCAGCGGCGCGCCGACGAGTCCGGTGACGGGCTTCTTGTGGAAGCGGAACTCGCGCTGGGTGAACCAGGGCATGAGGCCGAGGAAGAAGACGCCGAGGGCGATCATCAGCACACCGAGGACGGTGGTGAGCGTGTCGCGGTACTCCTGGAGCGTCGAGCCGAAGTAGCCGAAGAGGGCGCCGCCGGAGACGAAGACGGCGGAGAAGCCGAGGACGAAGAGGGAGGCGCCGGCGGCCATCCGGCCGCGCTTGGCCTCGGCCAGGTCGGTGCCGGTGACGCCGGTCACGTAGCTCAGGTAACCGGGGACGAGCGGCAGGACGCACGGCGAGAAGAAGGAGACCAGGCCGCCGAGGACGGCGATGGGCAGGGCGAGGAGCAGCGCGCCGCTGAAGACCGTCTCGTTCACCGGATCACTTCTCCGCGAGAAGCGGCTCGATCATCGAGCGGAGCTTCTTCTCGTCGAGGGCCATGAGGGAGCGCGCGGCGATCTTCCCGTCCCTGTCGAGGACGACGGTGGAGGGAATGGCCTGCGGGTTGAGCGTGCCCTTGGGGAATCCGTTGACGATCAGCTTTCCGGCCGGATCGTAGAAGCTCGGGTACGGGACCTTGTAGTCCTCTTCGAAGGCGAGCGCGGGCTGCTTGTTGGGGTCGCGGGTGTTGATCCCGACGAACTCCACGCCCTTGTCCTTGAGCTCGTTCGCGACCTTGGTGAAGTGCGGTGCCTCGGCGCGGCACGGCGGGCACCAGGAGCCCCAGACGTTCATCACGACGACCTTGCCCTTGAGGTCGGCGATGTCGAGCTGCTTGCCCTCGAGCGTCTCGCCCGCGATCGCGTTGGTCGCCTTGCGCTCGCCCTTGGCGACGGTGGAGACACCCCCCGTGTTGGTCACGAAGTTGGTTCCACCGCCGCCGCCGGACTTGCCGTTGTCGTCCGATGTGCAGGCCGACAGCGCGAGGGCGGCCGACAGCGTTCCGACGGCGAGCAGGGTGCGTCGAGAGGCACGGCTAGAGCTCATGTGAAAAGTTTCGCATGGGCGTTTGGGGGATCTTGGGCGCCCCCCTGGGTGCCCGTAAAGCCCCTTGTCAAGGGGGCTTAAGGGACGTACGAGCCCTAAGCGGTCCTGAGGAAGGTGTTCCAGCCGCCCGTGGGCGACTGGCCGACCTCGAGCGTACGGAGCTTGGCGAGGATCTTCGGGTCCTGCACGTCCAGCCAGTCCACGAACTGGCGGAAGGAGACCAGCCGGACGTCCGGCTTGCCCGCCATGCCCTTGAGGGCCTCCTCGACGGCGTCCATGTAGATGCCGCCGTTCCACTGCTCGAAGTGGTTGCCGATGTAGAAGGGCGCCCGGTTGGACTCGTAGGCGCGGTTGAACCCGGCGAGGTACGCCTCGGTGGCCTGCTTGCGCCAGCCCGGGTAGCGCGAGGGCACCCCCTTGGTCGTGTTCTTCGACTGGTTGGCGAGCATGTTGTAGTCCATGGACAGGACCTCGAAGGAGTGGCCGGGGAAGGGCACGGCCTGCAGCGGGAGGTCCCATATGCCCTGGCGCTTGACCGGCCACATCTGGCGGCCGCCCGGCGAGCTGGCGTCGTAGCGCCAGCCGAGCCGCTTCGCCGTGGGCAGGAGGTTGTCCTGGCCGAGGAGGCAGGGGGTGCGGCCGCCGACGAGTTCCTTGCTGTAGTCGAAGGGCAGCGGGTCGAGGTCGGTCCAGCCGCTGTTCGTCTTCCACTCGGTGACGAACTTCGTCGCCTGGTCGATCTCGCTCTGCCACTGGGCCGGGGTCCAGTTGCCGACGGAGCCCGAGCCTCCGCAGAAGTGGCCGTTGAAGTGGGTGCCGATCTCGTGTCCGTCGAGCCAGGCCTGGCGGACGTTCTTGAGGGTGTCCTTGATGTGGTCGTCGGTGAGGTAGCCGATGTCGGAGGCGCCGACGCGGTTGTTCGGGGGGCGGTAGAGGTTCTTCTTCGACTCCGGCAGGAGGTAGATCCCGGAGAGGAAGAAGGTCATCGCGGCGTCGTGGTTCTTGGCGAGTTCGAGGAAGCGGGGGAAGAGGCCGTTGCCGACCTCGCCGGCACCGTCCCAGGAGAAGATCACGAACTGCGGCGGGGTCTGGCCCGGTTCGAGCGGCACGGGGGCGTCGGGCTGGTTCGGCTGCTTTCCGGTGTCGGCGGTGGAACCGTCACCGATGAGTCGGGCCTCTTTCTCGGTGGCTGCGGGCGCGCTCGGGGATCCCGAGGCGTCGCCGCCCTTGCCTGGTCCGGAATTGCCTGACTTGTCCTGGTTGCTGATGCCGCATCCGGCGACCCCGATCGCCGCCGCGGCCCCAACGCCCGCCCCCAGCAGACCCCTTCGACTGATCCCGCGCATGACGTCCCCATTCGCGCTTACGTATGACCGAAAGGTCATCCAAACCGACAATGAGTGAGATGCCGGGAGGAACGCGGAGGTTCCGGGAATTAGCACAAAAATTTCAGGGCGACCAGATGACTTCATGTCATCCGATCGCCCTGAGGGGTGTACCCGAGGGCCCGCGCCTCGAACGTTTCTCCGCAGAACCTCTACGCATCGAACGTCCAAGCACGCGGGGAACTGCGCGACCGCCCACGGCCGGCCCGCGGGATTCCTACCGGTCTTCCCGCGAAGCGTTACGCGCCGAAGGCCTTCGCCTTGCCCTTGACCGGCTTCGCGCCCGCGAGCAGATGCGCGGGCACCAGGTCACGCGCCGGCTCGCTGTAACCGACCGAGACGATCTTGTCGCCCTGGTACGTGAACGAGGTCAGCGAGGCCAGCGTGCACTGGCGCCGCCGCGGGTCGTGCCACAGCTTCCGCTTCTCGACGAAGCTGCGCACGATCCAGATCGGCAGCTGGTGGCTGACGCAGACCGCCTCGTGACCACGGGCCGCGTCCTTCGCCGCGTCGAGGGCGCCCATCATCCGTACGACCTGGTCGATGTACGGCTCGCCCCAGGACGGCTTGAACGGGTTGGTGAGGTGCTTCCAGTTGCCCGGCTTGCGCAGGGCGCCGTCGCCGACGCCGAAGGTCTTGCCCTCGAAGACGTTGCCGGCCTCGATGAGCCGCTCGTCCGTGGCCAGATCCAGGCCGTGGCTCTTGGCGACCGGCTGGGCGGTCTCCTGGGCGCGCTCCAGCGGGGACGCCACGACGTACGTGATGTCCCGGGCGGCCAGGTGCTCGGCGACCCGGTCGGCCATCTGCCGGCCGAGCTCGGAGAGGTGGTAGCCGGAGCGGCGACCGTAGAGGACGCCGTCGGGGTTGTGCACCTCGCCGTGGCGCATGAGGTGGACGACGGTGATGTCGTCGCCGCTCGGAAGGCTCGTGCTCATGCCGTGGCCTCCGCGGCGGCGCGGGCGGCGGCGGGCAGCGCGGCGGCGATCCGCTCGATCGCGCGCTCGTCGTGGGCCGTGGACACGAACCAGGACTCGAACGCGGACGGCGGCAGGTAGACCCCGTCGGCCAGCATCGAGTGGAAGAAGGCGTTGAAGCGGAAGGCCTCCTGCTTCTTCGCGTCGTCGTAGTTCCGCACCTCGCCGGCCGTGAAGAAGACGGAGAACATGTTGGAGGCGGTCTGCAGCCGGTGCGCGACACCCTCCTTGGTGAGCGCGCCGGTGACGAGCTCCTGGATCTCCTTCGAGACCGCGTCGACCTTGGCGTACGCGGCGTCGTCGAGCAGCCGCAGCTGCGCGAGGCCGGCGGCGGTGGCGACCGGGTTACCGGAGAGGGTGCCGGCCTGGTAGACCGGGCCCGCCGGGGCGAGGTGCCCCATGACGTCGGCGCGGCCGCCGAAGGCCGCGGCCGGGAAGCCGCCGCCCATGACCTTGCCGAAGGTCATCAGGTCGGGCTTCACGCCGTCGACGCCGTACCAGCCGGCGCGGGAGGTCCGGAAGCCGGTCATGACCTCGTCGGAGATGAAGAGCGCGCCGTTCTTCTCGCACGCGTCCTTCAGGCCCTGGTTGAATCCCGGCAGCGGCGGGACGACCCCCATGTTGCCCGGCGAGGCCTCGGTGATCACGCAGGCGATCTCGCCCGGGTACCGGTGGAAGGCCTCGTGCACGGCCTCCAGGTCGTTGTACGGCAGGACGATCGTGTCGCCGGCCTGCGCACCGGTCACGCCGGGCGTGTCGGGCAGACCGAAGGTGGCCACACCGGAGCCGGCCGCGGCGAGCAGCGCGTCCACGTGCCCGTGGTAGCAGCCGGCGAACTTCACGACCTTGGCGCGGCCGGTGAAGCCCCGGGCGAGCCGGATCGCCGACATCGTGGCTTCCGTACCGGAGGAAACCAGCCGAACCTGCTCGACGGGCTCGATCCGGGCGACGATCTCCTCGGCGAGGGCGACCTCGCCCTCGCCGGGCGTGCCGAAGGAGGTGCCGCGGGCGACGGCGGCCTGCACCGCGGCGATCACCTCGGGGTGCGAGTGGCCGAGGATCATCGGCCCCCACGAGCAGACGAGGTCGACGTACTCACGACCGTCCGCGTCGGTGAGGTACGGGCCGGTACCGGACACCATGAACCGGGGCGTTCCGCCCACGGCCCGGAAGGCGCGCACCGGTGAGTTCACGCCGCCGGGCGTCACGAGGGACGCGCGGTCGAAAAGCGTCTGTGAGACTGGGGCTTCGTATGAATACGGCACTGTGGTCCTGACCTGCGAGTAAGTCTGCGAGTACGGAGAGACGGCGTGGGCACCCTGTGAATTACGCCAAGGCGTCGGTCCTCCGCGTCTGCGAAACTGGGGCGTCATAGGGATGGCTCACGGAATCCATGGTGTCAGAGGGCCGGACGTTCTTGCGGACAGGTGTTTCACCGCGAGAGCGTGGGGGAGGTCACTGTCACGATGATCGGGTTGCGCGGCGGGGGTCGTGTTGCCTAAAAAGCAGTCGGGTGGAGATATGCATCGCGGTGGCGGACTGGGTGAGGGGACGGACGATCTGGGTCCGGAGCCTGCCCGGCGGGGGCGGCACCGGCGACGGCGTACGGAAGAGCCCACGCAGTCCTCGGAATCCACGAAGGCCGGGGGATCCACGGGACCCACGACGGAGGGCGGGAGTGGCCGGTTGGGGGTGACGTACAAGTACTTCGGCGCACCCGACGGCGCCACGGCGGCCCGCGTCCCGATCTCGATGCGCCCGGAGGAGCTGGGCGGCGACGAGCTCGGCATGGGCGGCATGTTCACCAAGATCAAGCCCGAGACCATAGCCGCGATGGTCCTCACGGGCATCCAGGGCATGCCCCTGCACAAGGTGCCCCCGCTGGAACTGGTGGTCCTCCACCCCGACTACGCCGTGGTGAAGCTGCCCATGACCGTGGTCGACCCGCTGCGCGGCATCGGCGAGGAATCCGTCGGCGCGGCGGCCTTCATCTGGTCCACGGTCCCGGACCGCGGCGGCCCGCGCGACGCGTTCAACGTCTACCAGCTGCTCCACGAGTGGCAGGACTTCTCGGTCCGTCTGCACGAGGCGGGGCACCAGCCGTACTGCCTGGTCTGGCCGTAGCGGCAGGCGGGACGCGGGCGGCCGGCCGCGGGACATGGCGCTCACTCCCCCTGGCCCGTCCCCGGGCCCGTTCCCCGGCCCGCTCCCCGGCCCGTCCCCTGATCTCGGGCGGCGGCGGCCTTCGCACGCTCGGCGGCCAGTTCACGGGCCGAGGCCAACCGGTACGGAACGTCGACGACCACGACGTTCTTCATGAACAGCAGCCGGGTCTTGAGCCGCAGCGCGCTCTGGTCGTGCAGGGGCTGCTCCCACCAGTGACCCACCACGTACTCGGGGATGACCACCGACATCACCGAGTCCCCCGTCCGCTCGGGCGCCTCCCGGATGTGCCGCAGGACGGGCTGGACGATGGAGCGGTACGGGGAGCTGAGAACCCGCAGGGGTACGTCGATGCCATGGGCCTCCCAGGTCGCCCGGAGCACCTCCGCCTCCGCCGGGTCCTCCGCGACGGTGACCGCGGTCAGTGAGGCCGGCCGCAGCGTCTGCGCGTACGACAGGGCCCGCAGGCTCGGCGCGTTCACCGAGGCCACCAGGACGATGACGTGGTTCTCCGCGAGGGCGTGGGGGCGGGCGCCGGGTTCGACGGCGACCTCCGCGGCCACCGTCTCGTAGTGCCGGCGGACGCCCTTCATCCCGGCGAAGAGCACCGGCATCGCGATCACGACGAGCCAGGCGCCGTGCGTGAACTTGGTGATCGGCGAGAGAAGGACGATGCCGTTGGATTGAAGTGTTCTCCTTCGTAAACGGAGGAGATTCCCTCCTACCTTGCGGTGGCGGGCTTGACGCGGCGTGCGCGCCTGGCGACTGCCCTCCCGGCAGCCGGGATGAGCGCTAGGCCCATCCGGTAGAAGTGAAGAACATTCCTCGACGCGTTGTGGTCGGCGTTGCCGAACCAGCCGCAGCCGGGGTTCTTGCACACGAACACGGCCTGGGACTCCCGGCTGCCTGGCGTGGTAACGCCACAGGCGGAACAGCGCTGGGAGGTGCCGGGAGCGGGGACCTTGGCCAGGGTGCCGCCGTTGCGAGCGGTCTTGTACGCCAGCAGTCCGACCGTGCGGCCCCAAGCCTCCTGGGCGATGGAGCGATTGAGGCCGGACTTCTGGGCGACGTTCTTTCCCGGCTGATCGACAGTGCCCTTGGCGGACCTGACCATGCTCGTGATCTGCAATGCCTCCACCACGACGGTGCCGTACTTCTGGGCGATCGTCGTGGTGCTCTGGTGCTGCCAGTCCAGGTGCCTGCGCTTGGCTCTCGCACGAAGCCCTTGGATCCGGTCATAGGTGCGCCGCAGACGCCGGGAGGTCTTCTCCCCACGCTGGCGGCAGGTCTTGCGGCGAGCGGCACGCTGTTCCAGGCGGAGCAGTGTGGCCCGTTCCTTCTCCGTCAACCACTCGCCGTGTTCGTACGTGGTCCCGTCTGAGAGGGCGAGCGGGACGGTTACGCCGACGTCGATGCCGACCTCTGGGCCCCGGTGGGACTCAGGCGTGGGTTCGTGGGTCTGGACGCGGAAGGCGATGTGCCAGCCGAGCGCGTCCTTGACCAGCCGAGCGCCTGTGATTCGGTTGTCGGTGTCGGCGCGCTTGCCGACGGGGAGATCCTTCGTCCACCGGAAGCGGACCCGGCCGACTTCGGGGATGTTGACCATGCCCCAGCGGCGGTGCACGCGGGTGATATGCAAGTCCCGGCCCTGCGGGATGTCCACGGCCATCCCGGTGCGAAGGCGTGCCTTGAAGTTCGGCTCATCCGCCCGGCCGTCGAAGCAGTTCTTCCATGCCTGGAAGTACGTCTTCAACACGGCTTGCGCCGCCTGGGCGGGGGGCACGGCGATCCAGTCGATCTCTAGGCGAGCCTGGCGGATCGCCCCGTCAGCAGCAGGGAGGGACCTGCGCTCCCTGGGGAGCATCGTCCACCAGTCGTGCAGCAGGTTCCACAGAGTGCGGGCGGCGTGCGCCTGCTCGTCCATGAGCCGGATCTGTGCAGGTGTCAGCGCCAGCCGGGCACGGTGCCCGAACTTTCGCTTGACCATCGCACGTCCGCTCACACCCTGAAGCTAGATCACGCCGACAAGCCCTCAATGGTGATGTCGCGACTTGACGCATATTAGCTGCAACCTGCATATATGACTGCTTTCGCCGCCAGTTTTCGCCGCACCGCGATCACCGACGAGATACCACCCAAGCAACGGCAACAGGGGCTCGCCGAGCCGGCCGCTGCCCAATGGCCGCCCTACGAGCAGGCGTTTCGCCGCACTTCCAGCTCTCATAAGTGCTGAAGTTAGGACAAATGCCTATGTAGTGCGCGGAAGCCGCGCGGGAAGGACGGGGCACCGTGAGCAGAGTGCGCATGGCCGGCGAACCCATGCAGATCGGCGAGGTCGCCGCCCGGACGGAACTGTCCCTGCGGACCATCCGCCAGTACGAGGACAGCGGCCTCGTCGTCCCCTCCGCATCGTCCCAGGGCGGATTCCCGCTCTACACGGACGCCGACGTGGACCGGCTGATGGTGATCCGCCGGATGAAGCCCCTGGGCTTCACGATCGACGAGACCCGCGACCTCCTCGCGGCAGTGGACCGCCTGGCGGACCCCCGCCTCTCCCCCACCGAACGCGCCACCCTGACCGCCCGAGTCCACCACTACGAACAAGCCGCCACGGAACGCGTCGCCGAACTCCGCACCCAACTCGCCCGAGCAGAAGAATTCGCAGCCTCGCTGCGAGCACGCATGGGCTGACGCCTCGCTACGGGCACCCGTTCCCTACGGGGCGAACCCACCGGACGACGGCCGGTTGTGGGCAATCGTCCCGCTGGGGGTCCCCCCAGGACGAAGTCCTAGGGGGAGGGACGGGTGGGCACAACCCACGGGAGCGGCGCCCGTCCCCGGGCCGTTCAGGCCGGGCGCCTGGGGCCGGGACCCGGGGGGCCAGGCCCACGTGGCGCCCTACCCCCGGAGCGCCTCCGCGAGGTCCCGGAACACGCGGGCGTACGCCGCCGAGCTCGGCGGCGTCTCCGGGTTCCACGGCGCCACACCCGCATGCCCCACCGGCGGAAACGCACCGGGCCCGACCGCGTTCGCCCGGCTGTCGTACAGCACCAGGCCCGGGTTCAGCCGAGCCGCATGCTCCCAGTCCGCGGTGAGCCAGTTCGCGCCCGCGCCAGGGCCGGGATCGAGCAGGCGGACGCCGAGCTCCTGCAACCGGGCCAGCTCGGGCCAGGCATGCGGCCGAGCCAGATGGACCTGGTCGGGCCCGGCCCCCGAGAGCGCGAGGACGGTGACGTCCGTACCCGCGGCGGCGGACCGCAGGACGTCCTCGGCAGCACCGACGGAGTCGACGGCCGCGCCGACGGAGTCCACGGCCGCGCCCCCGGACGCACCGAGCGCCACCCCCAACTCACCGAACCGCCCGATGATCGTCGGCAACGTCAGCTCGTTCCCCACGGACAGCGCCACCAGCCCCGCCCCCAGCCGCTCGGCGACGGCCTCGTCCAGCGCGTACGCGCTCTTCCCGTCGTAGGTGACATCCACGACCAGGTCGGGGCGCAGGCTCCGCACGACGTCCTCGTCCAGGTTCCGCCCCGGCCCCAGGTACGGAACACCGGCCGCCGCCAGCCCTCCCGCCTTGACCGGATCGAGCACCTGGCCGTCGTGCCCGGAGCCGTACACCGCGACCGGCGTCACACCCAGGTCGAGCAGCGCCGCCCCGGCCCGTACATAGGCCACCACCCGCTCAGGCGGGCGCACGGCGGTCAGCTCCGCACCCCTGTCGTCGGTGAACCCCCACACCCCTGCGTCCGACATGCGGCTGCTCCCTCCCCGGCCGGAACTCTCCCTCTCCCCGCCACCTTGGAGCCGTTCCCCGGCCCGCACAAGAGGGCCTCGCGCCCCTCTGACCGGGCGGGACCTAGGTCCCGGACCCCCCTGCCGAAAGTCCCCCACGGTGGTGTTAACTGAACAGGTCGGGAGGAAGCAGTAGGAATCGTCAGTGCCGTACGCACGGGCCGTCTGCCAGGGCGCGCCCCCGTACCGGCCTTCGCTCCCTGGAGTCAGCCATGTCGTCCTTGCCCGGCCAGTTCTCGGACCCTCGTGTGATCACGCTCTTCGGGCTGCTCGCCGTCTCCGCCGCGGTCTGGGTGGCGCTGGGGCTGCGCTCCCGCGCGCGCCGCGCGCAGGCGGCCGCGCCGCTGGAGCGGGTCTGGCACCCTCAGGAGAGCGTGTCGCTCACCCCGGCCGAGGAAGACGCCTTCGGCCAGGTCGTCTCGCGCCTCTCGGTGGGTTCCGCGGGCCGCCTGCGCTGACCCGAAAGTGGACGCTGCGGTGAACCGAAAGCAGACCGCGCGCGCCCCCGCCCGCGGTGAACCCGGAAACGGACCCTTGCGCGCCCCCACCTGTCAGACCGCGCCCCTAGGCTCCGCGCCATGACTCCCAACGGTCCGCGCCGTGACACCCGCGGCATCGTCGACGCCGCCGAGCTCCTCACCCGCGTCCGGTTCCGCCGCCACGAACCGGCTCCGGAGCTGCGCCCGTATCTCGAGCACTACTGGTTCATCGACTGGGATCTCTCCGAGCCGTACGCCAGCCATGTCGTCCCGCACCCGTCCGTGAACCTCGTCTTCCAGCGGTACGCGGGCACTGGCGACGCCTCCGGCAAGGTCCCCCACGAGGTCCCCGCGGAGGTCTCCGGAATCGGGCTCGAACTGTTCACGAAGAAGCTCACGGGCGTCGGCCGGGTCTGCGGAGTGCAGTTCCGGCCGGGCGGCTTCCGGCCGTTCGCCCCCGCGTGGCCGGTGTCGGAGTGGACGGGCCGCCGCGTCCCGCTCGACGAGGTGTACGCGGACGCCGACGCCGCCTCCGTGGAGGCCGTACTCGCCCCCCAGGCCGAGCACGCGCGCGTGGCGGCGCTCGATGCCTTCCTGCTGGCCCGCGGTCCCGCGCCCGATCCGCAGGCGGCTCAGGCCATGGCGCTGGTGGATCTGGTCCGTACGGACCGTACGATCCGCCGGGTGTCCGAACTGGCCCGCGTGGAGGGGCTGTCGAGCCGGTCGCTCCAGCGGCTCTTCTCGAACTGCGTGGGAGTCGGCCCGAAATGGGTCATCCTGCGCTACCGCATCCACGAGGCACTGGAGCGCGCCGAGACCGCGGAGGGTCAGGAGCCCCTGGACTGGTCCCGCCTCGCGGACGAGCTCGGCTACAGCGATCAGGCCCACCTCGTACGGGACTTCACGGCAACGGTCGGGGTACCGCCTACGGCGTACGCCCGCCGGGTGTCCGACCCCTGACCTACAGTGCGGCCATGGACACCGACCTGCCGCCCACCTCACCCACCGGGCCCAGCCACGCCTCACCCACCGAGTCCGGCCCGCCCGCCTCGCCCGTGCGTCTCGAGCCCTGGTCCGAGGACGACTTCGAGCTGCTGCGCGCCATGAACGCACCCGAGCTCATGGAGCACCTCGGCGGCCCCGAGAGCGAGGAAGCGCTCGTCAAGCGGCACCGGCGCTATGTGAAGCTGAGCGCCGAGCGGACGAGCGCGGGCCGGATGTTCCGGATCGTGCTGCTTCCCGAGGAGGTAGCGGCCGGCAGCATCGGCTTCTGGGAGCACACGTCGGACGAGGAGCCGGTCTACGAAACGGGCTGGACGGTGCTCCCCGGGTTCCAGGGGCGGGGTGTCGCGACGGCAGCGACCCGCGCGGTCGCCGAGCTGGCGCACGCCGAGGGCACGCACCGCTTCCTGCACGCCTTCCCGTCGACGGACAACGGGCCGTCGAACGCGGTGTGCCGCAAGGCCGGCTTCGAGCTGCTCGGCGCGCGCGACTTCGAATACCCGCCGGGCCATCAGCTGCGCTGCAACGACTGGCGCCTGGACCTGGAGGGTCTCGCCTAGCCGTCCTGGGGCTTGAGCTCCTTGGTGAAGTGGAAGGCCACGATGTCGAGGCGCTCGCGCAGATAGAAGCGGTGGGCTCCGGTGCGGTGCGTGCCGGAGTCCAGGTTGAGCTCGTGGCAGCCCGCCTCGCGCGCGTGGTTCTCCAGGTGGGCCAGGAGGCCGTGGCCGACACCGGTGGAGCGGGCGTCGGCGGCGGTCACCAGGTCGTCGACGTAGAGCTTGCGGATCGAGCTGGTGTTGTCGATGATCCGCCAGCCGGCGGCGCCCACGCAGGAGCCGTCGTCCGCGTAGGCGGCGGTGAAGCGCAGTCCCTGGGCGCGGCCACGCTCGTGGACCTCGTGGAAGAGCTCCGCCGTGAGGTGGGGGCGCAGCTCGCGCAGGACGGGGAGCAGGTCGGCTTCCAGGCGCGGGTCACCGTGCTCGAGGTCGATGATCTTCATGCCGGGACCGTACCGCAGGGGCTCGGCCACCCTGTCAGGGATTTATCAGGGTTGACGAGCAGGGGGCGCTCACGGATATTTATCTGCGTGACACAGATTCTTCTTCACGCAGTCGATTGCGTGAGGATCTCCTCGAAAGGACCCCTGTCATGACCGTTCTCGTCACCGGAAGCCGCGGCCGCGTGGGCTCCACCCTCCTCGAACTGCTCCACGGCGCCGGCATCGAGGCCAGGGCAGCGTCCAAGGACCCTGCAGACCTGTCCCCACCCGACGGCGTCGAAACCGTCCGCTGCGATCTTTCCGATCCGGGGGACTTCGAGGCCGCCCTCGACGGCGTCGACTCCGTCTTCCTGTATGCCGAGCCCTCGCACATCGACGCCTTCGTCTCGCAGGCCCGGGCGGCCGGCGTCCGGCACATCGCCCTGCTCTCCTCCAGCTCCGTCCTCGCCCCCGACGCCGCACAGAACCGGATCGCCGCCCCCCACCTGGCCGTCGAGCGCGCCCTCGCGGCCGCGGCGGCCGACGGAGCCTTCGAGGCGACCTATCTCCAGCCGGGCGCCTTCGCGACGAACGCCCTGCAGTGGTCGTGGGCGATCAGGTCCTCGCGCCAGGTGGAGCTCCCGTACCCCGGATCGCACGGTGATCCGATCCACGAGAGGGATGTCGCCGAGGCCGCGTTCGCGGTCCTGACCGAGCCCCGGCTGCGTGGCTCCTCGTATCTCCTGACCGGCCCCGAGTCGCTCGCCTTCACCGAGCAGCTGGCGATACTCGCGGAGGTGACGGGCCAGGCGGCGAGGACGGCCGTCGTCACTCCCGAGCAGTGGAAGGAGTCGGTCGCCGACTTCGTTCCGGAGACCTTCGCCGACGCCATGCTCACCTACTGGGCCTCACAGGACGGCCGGCCGGTGCCCCTGACGCGGACGGTCGAGGACCTCACCGGACACCCGGCCCGCACCTTCGCCGAATGGGCCGGCGACCACGCGGACTCCTTCCGCCCGTGAGGGCCACGTCCGGGGCCACCCCCGCCAGGGCCACCCCGGTCCCGCCCTCCTCGCCGCCCCGGTCCGCCCTCCGGTCCCGCCCTCCGGGTCGAATTCCCTGGCCGCGCGGCGGGCCTCGGTGACATCCTGTCCCCGTGAACGGACCGGAGATCCAGATCAGCTTCGCCCCCGCCCTGCGGCTCTTCGTCTCGGCGGAGCGCCGCCCGGGGCGTACCGCCGTGGCGACCGACGGAGCCTCCACGCTCGGCCATGTCGTGGAGTCGCTGGGTGTCCCGCTGACCGAGGTGGGGCGGCTGCTGGTGGACGGGCGCCCGGTGGAGGTGTCGCACATCCCCGCCGCGGGCGAGACGGTCGAGGTCGAGGGCGTCGAGCGACCCCAGCCGGTCCCCGGAGCGCCGCTCCGGTTCCTCCTCGACGTGCATCTGGGCACGCTGGCCCGGCGGCTGCGACTGCTCGGGGTCGACGCGGCCTACGAGAGCGAGGACATCGGCGATCCCGCGCTGGCCGCGCTCTCCGCAAAGGAGCGGCGGGTGATGCTCTCCCGGGACCGTGGCCTGCTGCGTCGCCGGGAGCTGTGGGCCGGTGCCTATGTGTACAGCGACCAGCCCGACGACCAACTCCGCGACGTGCTGGAGCGGTTCACGCCCGCGCTGGCGCCGTGGACCCGCTGCACCGCGTGCAACGGGCAGCTGACCGACGCCGACAAGGACTCGGTGCGCGAGCGGCTGGAGCACGGCACGGAGAAGACGTACGACGTCTTCGCGCGGTGCACGGAGTGCGAGCGGGTGTACTGGCGGGGCGCCCACCACGCCCGCCTGGAGGCGATCGTCACCGACGCGCTGCGCGAGTTCGGCGGCGCGGCGGCACGCTGATCCGGCCGGCCCGGCAGCCGACCCGGCGGGGTCAGCCGAGTTCCCCCGTGCGCAGCCGCTCGACCTGTTCGGCGCTGAGCTCGACGGTCCGTCGCATATGGGCGATGAGCAGGGCGACCTCGGCGTCGCTGTACGCGTCGAACATCGTGCCCCACGCCCCGTTGAGCTTTCGCCAGAACGCGCTGAGCTCCGCCATCCGCTCGGGCACCCCGGTCACGAGTACGCGTCGCCTGTCCTCGGCGTCCCGCTCGCGCGTGACATAGCCGGCCCGCTCCAGCCGGTCGACGAGCCTCGTCGCGGAGCCGGTGGTCAGCCCCGTCAGCTCGGCGATCCGGCCGGTGGTCACCGGGCCGGGCTCCAGCGAGAGCAGGTTCAGACACTGAACGTCGGTCGGGTGGAGCCGCAGATGGTCGGCGACGGCCTGGTTGAACAGGGCGTACGCGGCCATGTAGCGGCGGGCCTCGCCGTACAGCTCGGTCATCAGACCGTCCCGCCGGGCGGAGCTCTTCTGCGTCATGCAGAAATTGTACGAAGCAGACTCCTGCGGTTCTACGGCTCCGGGGCCGTCAGATAGCGCTGGACGGTCGGGCCCAGCCAGGCGACGATCTCGTCCCTCGACATCTCGACGGCGGGCGGAAACCGCAGCACATAGCGGGTGAGCGCCATACCGAGGATCTGCGAGGCGACGAGCGCGGCCCGGCGCGGCGCCTCGGCGGGGTCCGGGCAGACGCCGAGGGCGACCGGACCGAGCTGCCCCGCGAAGATCGTCTGCATCCGCTCGACGCCCGCGGCGTTGGTGACACCGACCCGCAGCAGCCCGGTCAGGACGTCGTCACGCTCCCAGCGGTCGAGGAAGTGCGTGACCAAGGCGGCGCCGACGTGCCGGGACGGCAGGATCGCGAGCTCGGGAAGGTCGAGCTCGAACTCGGACGCCGCGGCGAACAGCCCCTCCTTGCTGCCGTAGTAGCGCATCACCATCGAGGGATCGATGCCGGCGTCGCGGGCGATGGCCCGGATGGTGGCGCGCTCGTAGCCGTCGGAGGCGAATCGTTCGCGGGCGGCTTCGAGGATCGCGGCGCGGGTGGCGTCGGAACGGCGGGCGGTCGTCATGCCAACAATTGTAGGCCAACACCTGTTGACACGCCATTACGAGCGCCTCTACATTTACCAACAAGCGTTGACCAACAGATGTTGGCCAACGGTCGTGGGCACCACCGCATCAGGAGGCAGCCATGAACCACCTGGACACGGACGTCCTCGTCGCAGGCGCGGGCCCCACCGGAATGCTGCTCGCCGGCGACCTCGCCGCCGCCGGCCTGCGGGTCACCGTGGTCGAGCGCCGCCCGCACGGCATCAGCAACATGACCCGCGCCTTCGGCGTGCACGCCCGCACCCTGGAGCAGCTCGACGCCCGCGGCCTCGCCGACGAACTGATCGCCACCGGAACCCCCATCACCGAGCTGCGGCTCTTCCGCCGCCTCACCCTCGACCTGGCCCGCCTCCCCTCCCGCTTCCCGTACCTCCTCATCACCCCCCAGTACAAGGTCGAGCGACTCCTCGAACGGCGCGCACTGTCCTCAGGTGTGGAATTCCGCTATGGAACGGAACTGCGCGGACTGAGCCAGGACGCCGACCAGGTCACCGCCGAACTCACCGACCCCGACGGCACGCCCACCACCCTCCGCGCCCGCTACCTCGTCGGCACCGACGGCGTGCGCAGCGCGGTCCGGACCGCCCTCGACCTGCCCTTCCCCGGCACCGCGGTGATCCGCTCCATCGTCCTCGCCGACGTCCGGCTCACCGAGGAGCCCGAGGAACTGCTCAGCGTCAACGGCGTCGGGGACGCCTTCGCCTTCATCGCCCCCTTCGGCGACGGCTGGTACCGCGTCATGGGCTGGAACCGCGCCCGCCAGGTCCCCGACAGCGAGCCCGTCGACCTCGACGAGGTCCGCGACATCGCCCGCCTCGCCCTCGGCACCGACTACGGCATGCACGACGCCCGCTGGATCTCCCGCTTCCACAGCGACGAACGGCAGGCCCCGGCCTACCGCGTCGGCCGCGTCTTCCTCGCCGGCGACGCCGCCCACGTCCACTCCCCCGCCGGCGGGCAGGGCATGAACACGGGCCTCCAGGACGCCGCCAACCTCTCCTGGAAACTCGCCGCCGTCCTGCGCGGCGAGGCCCCCGACCCCGAGGCGCTCCTCGACAGCTACCAGTCCGAGCGCCACCCCGTCGGCGCCGCCGTGCTCCGCAGCAGCGGCGCCATCGTCCGGCTCGCCATGGCCCGCGGCCCGCTCCTGCGCACCGCCCGCGCGCTCGCCGCACAGATCCTCGACACCGTGCCCCCCGCGGCCGCCAAGGCGATGGGCATGATCAGCGGGATCGGCATCGACTACGCCGGAGGCGCCCGGCGCGTCCCGGACCTCAAGCTGCGGGAGGGCAGGCTCTACGAGCTGCTGCGCGCGGGGGAGTTCGTCCTGATCGCCCCCGAAGGCACCACCCCGGACCTGCCGCCCGCCCCCACCACTCCGGCCCGCCTCGTCCGGGCGACCTGGACCGACCCCACCCGCCGCTCGACCCTCCTGGTCCGCCCCGACGGCTACGCCGCCTGGACCGGCCGCACGGACCGCTGACGACACCGGACAGCCAACGCGCCGCCCGGCTCCCCGATCAGAAGACGTACGGGTCACCGGTCGCCAGGACCAGGACGCGATGCCGGTCGTTCTTCGCGTTCCCGTCGGTGGCCCCGTCGGTCCAGACGGTCGCGATGTCGACCGTCATCTCGTCCGGAGATCCCGCCGTCAGCAGATCAAGAGCCAGCTCACCGATCGCCCCGGCGGCCCGCAGCTCACCCGTCCGACAGACCACCACCCGGTCGCTCCCCCACAGACAGGACGGGGGCAGCTCCTGCCCGCCCGCCATCGGCTCGGAGAATTCGAGCCGCACGGTCGCCTGGGACACGTCCGACGGCCCGTGGTTCTCACTCACCAGCCAGACGCCGAGCCGCCCCTCCCAGAGGGAGAGATGACCGTGGTGGGCGAGATCGGCCTCGGCCCCGGCGGCACCGGAACTCCCGCCCGCTCCGACCACCACCACGGCCGCCAACGCCGCTCCGAACAGCGCCCTGCACATCACACTCATACCCAGAAGATACCGACAACTCCTCACATATTCTGACTACCCGTCAGTCAGCGTGTCCCATGGCACGCTGACCGCATGCTGATCGCCCGCTCCGCCGCCCTCTTCGCCCTCGCCGCCCTCTTCGAGATCGGCGGCGCCTGGCTCGTCTGGCAGGGCGTCCGCGAACACCGCGGCTGGATCTGGATCGGCGCCGGAGTCCTCGCCCTCGGCGTCTACGGCTTCGTGGCCACCCTCCAGCCCGACGCCGAATTCGGCCGGATCCTCGCCGCCTACGGCGGAGTGTTCGTCGCCGGATCCCTCGCCTGGGGCATGGTCGCCGACGGCTACCGCCCCGACCGCTGGGATGTCCTCGGCGCCCTCATCTGCCTCGCCGGCATGGCCGTGATCATGTACGCCCCACGCGCCCGCTGACCGCCGCATATCCTGACCGCACAATCGACCACATGCGCGAGGAGCACGTCATGACCGCCGCCGGTACCCCCATCGCCGTCGTCACCGGAGCGAGCAGCGGTATCGGCGCCGCGACGGCCCGGCAACTCGCCGCCGCCGGATACCGCGTGGTCCTCACCGCCCGCCGCAAGGACCGCATCGAGGCACTGGCCGCCGAGATCGTCGAGGCCGGCCACCAGGCCACCGCGTACGCCCTCGACGTCACCGACCGCGAAGCCGTCCAGGCCTTCGCGACCGCCTTCCGCACCATCGCCGTCCTCGTCAACAACGCCGGCGGCGCACTCGGCGCCGACACCGTCGCCACCGGCGACCCGGACGACTGGCGCCAGATGTACGAGGTCAACGTCATCGGCACGCTCAATGTCACCCAGGCCCTGCTCCCCGCCCTCACCGCCAGCGGCGACGGCACGGTCGTCGTCCTCTCCTCCACCGCCGGCCACTCCACCTACGAGGGCGGCGCCGGCTACGTCGCCGCCAAGAACGGCGCCCGCGTCCTCGCCGAAACCCTCCGCCTGGAGATCGTCGGCACCCCGGTCCGCGTCATCGAGATCGCCCCCGGCATGGTGAAGACGGACGAGTTCGCGACCACCCGCTTCCGCGGCGACACCGAGAAGGCCGCCAAGGTCTACGCGGGCGTGGCCGAGCCCCTCACCGCCGACGACGTCGCCGACACCATCACCTGGGCCTGCACCCGCCCCCCGCACGTCAACATCGACCTCCTGGTCGTCCGCCCCCGCGCCCAGGCCTCCAACACCAAGGTCCACCGCGAGCTGTGACCGGACGGTGAGCACGCGAAGAGGGGCCGACACCAGGGTGTCGGCCCCTCTTCGCGCGTCTCTCAGCCCTTCACGCAGATGACCTGCTTCAGCTTCGCGACGACCTCGACCAGGTCCCGCTGCTGCTCGATCACCTTCTCGATCGGCTTGTACGCACCCGGGATCTCGTCCACGACGCCGGAGTCCTTTCGGCACTCCACGCCCCGCGTCTGCTCCTCCAGGTCCCGCGTCGAGAAGCGCCGCTTCGCCGCGCTCCGGCTCATCTTCCGGCCGGCGCCGTGCGAGGCCGAGTTGAAGGACGCCTCGTTCCCGAGGCCCTTCACGATGTACGAGCCAGTACCCATCGAGCCCGGGATGATCCCGTACTCGCCGGAGCCGGCCCTGATGGCTCCCTTACGGGTGACCAGCATGTCCATACCCTCGTACCGCTCCTCCGCCACGTAGTTGTGGTGGCAGGAGATGACCGGATCGAAGGTCACCTTCGCCTTGCGGAACTCACGCCGGACGACCTCCTGGAACAGCGCCATCATGATCGCGCGGTTGTACTTCGCGTACTCCTGCGCCCAGAAGAGATCGTTCCGGTACGCGCCCATCTGCGGGGTGTCCGCGACGAACACGGCCAGGTCCCGGTCCACGAGCCCCTGGTTGTGCGGCAGCTTCTGCGCCTCGCCGATGTGGTACTCGGCGAGCTCCTTGCCGATGTTCCGCGACCCGGAGTGCAGCATCAGCCAGACGGAGCCCTCCTCATCGAGACAGAATTCGATGAAGTGGTTGCCGCTTCCAAGCGTTCCCATCTGCTTCTGGGCACGTTCATGACGGAATTTGACCGATTCGGCGATGCCGTCGAAGCGCGACCAGAAGTCGTCCCACCCCGCCGTCGGGAACTGGAACAGCCGCGAGGGGTCCACCTCGTCGCGGTGCATCCCCCGCCCCACCGGAATCGCCTGCTCGATCTTCGACCGCAGCCGCGACAGATCCCCCGGCAGGTCGTTCGCGGTCAGCGACGTCCTGACCGCCGACATCCCGCAGCCGATGTCCACACCCACCGCCGCCGGGCAGACCGCCCCGCGCATCGCGATCACCGAGCCGACCGTCGCGCCCTTGCCGTAATGCACGTCCGGCATCACGGCCAGGCCCTTGATCCACGGCAGCGTGGCCACGTTCTGGAGTTGCTGCATGGCGCCGCCCTCCACCGTGGAAGGATCGGTCCACATCCGGATGGGCACCTTCGCACCCGGTACCTCTACATACGACATACTTCCTCGATTCCCCCAAAAAGCCTGATAACGCAAAAACCGGCTCCAAGGCCCGTACAGGTGACAACGGACCGGCATCAACGGCAGCGCGTGCGATAGACATTGTGTCCACCCACCGGTCTCCGGCGGCAAACAGTTTTCGGGGAAGTCTTCGGGAGAAGGGAGCCTGGGAGCGTGCAGCGACAGGCGTACGTACCCGGTCTGACGGCGCTCGCAGCGGCGCTCGCCTTGGGCCTCACCGGATGCTCCTCGGGCGCCGGGACCGGCGTCGACGCCGTCGACTCCAAGGCCGGCCCCGCCGCCGCCCCCGCCCCTCCCGGCCGCTACCGCACCCTCTTCGAGCCCTGCGGTTCCGTCCCGCAGTCCACCCTCAGGGACCTGCTCCCCGGCGCCGCCCAGCTCCCCGACAAGGAGCGCGACCAGGCGTACCGCGGTACGGCCGCCGTCACGTACGACACCGATCGCCGGGTCGGCTGCAGCTGGAAGGCCGACACTCCCGACGCCTCGCACCGGCTGCGCCTCGACATCGAGCGGGTGGTGTCGTACGACCCCGCCGTCAGCGACGACGACCGTGCGCAGGTGGTGTTCTCGGAGAAGCAGATCGCCGCGGACCTCCCCGTGCCCCCTCAGGCCCCACCGGCCACACAGGCACCGCAGACGCCCGGAACCCCCACCGGCAGCCCGGGAAGCACCGGAAGCGCCGGCGCCACACCTCCCGTGAACGCGACCACCCCGACCCACGCCCCCTCCGGTTCCGCCGACCAGACCCCGGCCACCCCGGGCACGCCCACCGCCCCGGCCGTCGCCCCCACCACCGGTCTGGAGCCCCGCGTCCTGGACGACCTCGGGCAGGTCGCGTTCCTCGACGACATGCTCAGTTCGGGCGGCCCGAACGGCCGGCACCGCACCGTGAGCGTGGTGTTCCGCACATCCAACGTCATCGTGACGGTCGAGTACGTGGAGCAGACGAGCGGCTCCGCGGAACCCCCGGACAGCCAGGAACTGCAGGAAAAGGCCCGGAGTCTGGCCCGGTCGCTGGCGGAGCGGCTGGAGGAGTAGCCGTCCGGACCCGCTCCGTGAGCGCGTCGCGAGCACGTAACGTGTCGGCGTACCGTGGCCGCCGGCCGGACCGTACCCGGACCGTACGACAAGCGACTGAAGGAACCATGCACCGATCAGCCCCGCGACTCACCCGCATACTCGCCTGCGCAGCCGTCCCGGTGATGCTTGTCGTCGCCGGCTGCTCGTCGGACTCCGACGGTGGTTCGGACTCGCCGGACAAGGGCAAGGGTTCGGCGTCCTCCGCGACCCCCGGTACCCAGAAGTCGACGAAGACGGTCGAGCCCGCGAAGTTCGCGAAGCTGCCCGATGTCTGCAAGTCGATCTCGGCGAAGACGACCGAGAGCCTGGTGCCCAAGGCGAAGGCGAAGAACGGTACGACCGCCACCTCCAGCGACACGACGAGTCGCGGTGGCTGTTCGTGGAACGGTCTCGACGACAAGGGCGTGAAGGGCTCGCAGTACCGCTGGCTGGACGTCTCCTTCTACCGCTACGAGTCGGACGCCTCGCTCGGCAGCGGCCAGGAGCGGGCCCAGGAGAACTTCACCAAGGAGCTGGCCAAGGTTCAGGCGACCGAGGGTGCCAAGAAGCTGCGCACCACGGACGCGCCGGGCGTCGGTGAGCAGTCGAAGGCCGTCGCGTACGAGCTGAAGAAGACGGGCGAGGACTTCAAGTACGCCTCGGTCGTCGCGCGGACGGGCAACGTGCTGGTGCTGCTGACGTACAACGGTGCCGGTTACGCGGGGGCGGATGCGCCCTCGGACAAGACGATGATGGACGGCGCCGTGAAGGCCGCCAAGGAGGCCGTGGCAGCGGTCGCGGCGACCGCCAAGTAACAACTGCGCGGTCGCACGTCGCGAACACCCGTATTTGCGCATGTTTTCGAGGAGTCCGTCCCTCCCCCGGGGGCCGGGCTCCTCGCGCATGTGCCACGCTGTGCCCGCGAGATGTGGAATGACGGGAGGGGATCGCGGGTGGCCGCGGTGCAGCTGACACGCACGCACAAAATACTGATCGGTGTGGTGGTCGCCGGTGCGGTGATCATCGCCGGCATCGGTTTCGCGGGTTCGTACGCCGCTGTGCGCGAGCTCGCCGTCGAGAAGGGCTTCGGCGACTTCTCGTACTTCTTCCCCATCGGCATCGACGCCGGCATCTGTGTGCTGCTTGCACTGGACCTGCTGCTGACCTGGATCCGGATCCCGTTCCCGCTGCTTCGGCAGACGGCGTGGGTGCTGACCGCGGCGACGATCGCGTTCAACGGTGCGGCTGCCTGGCCGGACCCGCTGGGTGTGGGTATGCACGCGGTGATCCCGGTGCTGTTCGTGGTCGCGGTGGAGGCGGCCCGTCACGCGGTGGGCCGGATCGCCGACATCACGGCCGACAAGCACATGGAGGGTGTGCGGCTCACGCGTTGGCTGCTGTCGCCGATACCCACGTTCCGGCTGTGGCGGCGGATGAAGCTGTGGGAGCTGCGCTCGTACGAGCAGGTCATCAAGTTGGAGCAGGACCGGCTGATCTACCAGGCCCGGCTCCAGGCGCGCTTCGGGCGGGCGTGGCGGCGCAAGGCGCCGGTGGAGGCGCTGATGCCGCTGCGGCTCGCGAAGTACGGCGTGCCGCTGGCGGAGACGGCGGCGGCGGGGCTCGCGGCGGCGGGTGTGGAGCCGGCGCTGATACCGGCGCAGCCGACGACCGCCCAGCCGCAGGCGGTCCCGGCAGGTCAAGCGGTACAGGCGATCCAAGCAGGCCAGGCGGTCCAAGCAGGTCAGGCGGTCCAAGCAGGTCAGGCGGTTCAGCCGCCGGTCCAGCTCGCCCCGCAGCCTCAGCTCCCCCAGTCCCCGGTCGGCGGTCCGGAGCTGCCCCCGAACCACGACAGCCCGTGGTTCCAGGCCCAGGCCCTGCCGCCGGAGGCGCACGCGTCGGCCTTCGACCCGCAGTACGTGGAGGGCTTCGAGACGATTCCGGTGGCGGTCCCGAAGGGCCCGGAGGATGTCACGATCCCGGGCCCGCGCCAGGAGAACGGTCCTGAGCAGTTCGAGGAGTATCCGGAGTACGTGGAGCCGGAGCCGCCTGCGGACGAGTTCTCCGAGGCGGCGTACAAGGCGATGTGGGACTACGTCGAGGAGCGGCAGGACTTCCCCAACGCCGAGCAGCTCGACATATGGCTCAGCGACATGTACGGCGTGCAGCACCCGCGCAGCGCGTCGATCCTGCGGGAGCTGACTCCGCAGCTGCGTCACCGTATCGAGCGGGAGATGGCTGAGAACCACATCCCGTGACCGGGAGCGGGGGCGGGTCGGGGCTCAGGCCTTGGCCCGCTTTTTCGCGCTCTCGCCCCAGAGGGCGAGCGCGGCGCCGGCGAGCGTCAGGACGGCGTACCCGGCGGTGGGGATCTCCCACCACTTCTGGAGCAGGCCCCAGGCCTTGTCTCCGAAGATCTGCCCGCCGGCTCCGAGTGCGCCCTGGACGAGGGCGATCCATCCGATGACTGCGATGACTTCGTTCTTCATGCCTCCACGGTCCCCTGCGGGGCGCCCGGTTTCGTCGTGCCCACGTCGGAACCGCGCCTAGTCCGAAGGATGCAGAAGCCCGCCGCCCGGCCCATGGCGAAGGGCCGCCACCGGAAACCCGATGACGGCCCTCGCCCGACTCCGTACCGCTACGCGCCCAGCAGCTTGCGCACCCGCTCGGCTCCGACCGCCAGCAGCAGCGTCGGCAGACGCGGGCCGGTTTCGCGGCTCACCAGGAGCTTGTAGAGCAGGGCGAAGAACGCGCGCTGGGCGATCTTCAGCTCCGGGGTCGGCTTGGCCTCGGGGTCGAGGCCGGCCATGACCTTCGGGACGCCGTAGACGAGCGTGGTCAGGCCGTCCAGGGACCAGTGGGTGTCCAGGCCGTCCAGGAGGAGGCGCAGGGATTCGCGGCCCTGGTCGTCGAGGGAGCCGAGGAGCTCGGCGTCCGGCTCGTCGCGGACGATGGTGCGCTGGTCGGCCGGGACCTGGGTGGTGATCCAGTTCTCGGCGCGGTCCAGACGCGGGCGGACCTCGTCGAGGCTGGTGACCGGGTTCTCCGGGTCCAGCTCGGTCAGGATCCGCAGGGTCTGCTCGTCGTGGCCGGCCGTGATGTCCATGACCGAGGCCAGCGTCCGGTACGGCAGCGGCCGCGGCGTGCGCGGCAGCTCACCGGCGGCCGTGCGCGCGGCCCGCGCGTACGCCGCCGCGTCCGCCGGCAGCACGGAGCCGTCGGCGACCTTGGCCTCCAGCTTGTCCCACTCGTCGTAGAGCCGCTGGATCTCCTGGTCGAAGGCGATCTTGAAGGACTGGTTCGGCTTGCGGCGCGCGTACAACCAGCGCAGCAGCGGCGCCTCCATGATCTTCAGTGCGTCCGCCGGGGTGGGCACGCCGCCCTTCGAGGAGGACATCTTGGCCATGCCGCTGATGCCGACGAAGGCGTACATCGGGCCGATCGGCTGGACGCCGTCGAAGATCTCGCGCACGATCTGGCCGCCGACGACGAACGACGAGCCGGGGGACGAGTGGTCCACGCCCGACGGCTCGAAGATCACGCCCTCGTACGCCCAGCGCATCGGCCAGTCGACCTTCCAGACCAGCTTGCCGCGGTTGAACTCGCTGAGCTTGACGGTCTCGGAGAAGCCGCACGCCGTGCAGGTGTACGCCAGCTCGGTGGTCTCGTCGTCGTACGACGTGACGGTCGTCAGGTCCTTCTCGCACTGCCCGCAGTACGGCTTGTACGGGAAGTAGCCCCCGACGCCGCCGGAGCCGTCGTCCTCGCTCGCCGCGCCGGAGCCCTCCTCGGCCTCCAGCTCGGCCTCGTCGACGGGCTTCTGCGACTGCTTCTTCGGCGCCTTCTTCGTCCGGTACTGGTCGAGGATCGCGTCGATGTCACCGCGGTGCTTCATCGCGTGCAGGATCTGCTCGCGGTAGGTGCCCGCCGTGTACTGCTCGGTCTGGCTGATCGGGTCGTACTCGACGCCCAGCTCGGCCAGCGCCTCGACCATGACGGCCTTGAAGTGCTCGGCCCAGTTCGCGTGCGGCGAGCCGGCCGGGGCCGGGACGGAGGTCAGGGGCTTGCCGATGTGCTCGGCCCAGGACTCGTCGATGCCCGCGACGCCGTTCGGCACCTTGCGATACCGGTCGTAGTCGTCCCACGAGATCAGATGCCGGACCTCGTACCCCCGCCGGCGGATCTCGTCGGCGACCAGGTGCGGGGTCATGACCTCGCGGAGGTTGCCCAGGTGGATCGGGCCGGAGGGGGAGAGTCCGGAGGCGACGACGACCGGTTTGCCAGGCGCACGTCGCTCCGACTCGGCGATGACCTCGTCCGCGAAACGGGAGACCCAGTCGGTCTCTGTGCTGCTCTGAGCCACGGTCGGTACGTCCTTCTTCCTTGATCCCTCGAAAGCCTTGCGGCCTTACGTCAGCCATTCTCCCAGACGGAACGGCGCACTCCGAGGTTGTCCACAGGTGGAGAAAACACGTTGCCCACCCATGGGACACTTGACAAGCGATATAGCCCACCACCGACAGGAACGGAAGCTCATGGCCTCGGTCCCTTCCCTCGCTTCGACCGTGCAGCAGCGCCTCGCGGAAGGTCTCTCGGCAGCCCTGCCGGAGGCCGGTTCCGCCGACCCGCTGCTGCGACGAAGCGACCGGGCCGACTTCCAGGCCAACGGCATCCTGGCGCTCGCCAAGCAGCTCAAGGGCAACCCGCGTGAGCTGGCGACGAAGGTCGTCGACGGCATCCCGGCGAACGACGTGCTGAAGGACATCGAGGTCTCGGGCCCCGGCTTCCTGAACATCACGGTGACCGACGAGGCGATCGTCAAGACCCTCGCCGCCCGTGCCGCCGACGACCGCCTCGGTGTGCCGTACGCGGAGAACGCGGGCACGACGGTGATCGACTACGCGCAGCCGAACGTGGCCAAGGAGATGCACGTCGGCCACCTCCGCTCCGCCGTGATCGGCGCCGCGATGGTCGAGATCCTGGAGTTCACGGGCGAGAAGGTGGTCCGTCGCCACCACATCGGCGACTGGGGCACCCAGTTCGGCATGCTCATCCAGTACCTGATGGAGCACCCGCACGAGCTGGACCACAAGTCCGAGGACGAGGTCTCCGGTGAGGAGGCCATGTCGAACCTCAACAGGCTCTACAAGGCCTCACGCGCGCTGTTCGACTCCGACGAGGAGTTCAAGACCCGGGCGCGGGCGCGGGTCGTGGACCTCCAGGCCGGTGACGAGCAGACCCGTGCCATGTGGCAGCGGTTCGTGGACGAGTCGAAGATCTACTTCTACTCGGTCTTCGACAAGCTCGACATGGACATCAACGACCCGGACGTGGTCGGCGAGTCGGGCTACAACGACATGCTGGTGGAGACCTGCCGCATCCTGGAGGACTCGGGTGTCGCGGTCCGCTCCAACGGCGCGCTGTGCGTGTTCTTCGAGGACGTCAAGGGCCCGGACGGCAACCCGACCCCGCTGATCGTCCAGAAGTCCGACGGCGGCTTCGGCTACGCGGCCACCGACCTGTCCGCGATCCGTGACCGTGTGCAGAACCTGAAGGCGACGACCCTGCTGTACGTGGTCGACGCCCGCCAGTCGCTGCACTTCAAGATGGTCTTCGAGACCGCCCGCCGGGCCGGCTGGCTGAACGACGAGGTCAAGGCGGTCCAGCTGGCCTTCGGCACGGTGCTCGGCAAGGACGGCAAGCCGTTCAAGACCCGTGAGGGCGAGACGGTCAGGCTGGTGGACCTGCTGGACGAGGCGATCGACCGGGCCGCGTCCGTGGTCCGGGAGAAGGCGCGCGACCTGACCGAGGACGAGATCGCCGAGCGGGGTGCCCAGGTGGGCATCGGCGCGGTGAAGTACGCGGACCTGTCCACGTCGGCGGCGCGGGACTACAAGTTCGACCTGGACCAGATGGTGTCGCTGAACGGCGACACGTCGGTGTACCTCCAGTACGCGTACGCGCGTATCAAGTCGATCTTCGGCAAGGCGGGAGACCGCGCCCCGGTCGCCCACCCGGAGCTGGAGCTGGCCCCGGCGGAGCGCGCGCTCGGCCTCCACCTGGACCAGTTCGGCGAGACCGTGGCCGAGGCGGCGACCGAGTACGCCCCGCACAAGCTGGCCGCGTATCTGTACCAGCTGGCGTCGCTGTACACGACGTTCTACGACCAGTGCCCGGTCATCAAGCCCGAGCCGCCGCAGGAGATCGCGGAGAACCGCCTCTTCATCTGCGACCTCACGGCCCGCACGCTCCACCAGGGCATGGCCCTGCTGGGCATCCGGACGCCCGAGCGTCTCTGACAGTGAGCTGCGAGAAGGCCCCGACACGCTCTGTGTCGGGGCCTTCTCGTCATGGGGCGGCCCAGACGCCCTCGTCGGGCCGGTAGCCGTACACCTTCTTGCCCTCGATCGCGCTCGTACGGAACGGCTGCCCGCCGTCGTCGATGCGGACCCGATCGCGCCGCTCCCCGCTGCTCCACTCGAGCTCCAGGTACCAGGCGGCGACGTACTCCTCGGTGTGCACGGACAGGTTGAGGACCTGGGGGTCGCTGGTGGAGACCTTGTACGGGAAGTCCTTGGCCGGCACGACCCCGTCGCCGTCGATGCCGGCGACCGGCTTCGCGAAGGGGCGGGGGGCGTCGAGGTCGATGTCGAAGGTCTGCGGGGTGAGGCCGCTGCCGCAGCCGTCGCCCATCGCGTAGACCGACCGGTTCAGGGGCGTGCCGCGCTCCACCACCCGCACGCGCAGGGCGCTCAGGACGACGGCCTCGTCGGTGCGGCCGGTGACGGTGAGCTGGAGCTGCATGCTGCCGCCGTCGACCCCGCCGAGGGCGCGCGCCCAGACGCGGCTGTCCTGTGGTGTGGGCGGCGACGGCACCTCTTCGGGCCGCCTGTCCAGGGCGTAGAACTGGCCGCAGGCACCTGCCCAGTTGTACGAGCTGATGCCCACGCTCACGGGCGTTCCGGTCTTCTCGCGCGGCGCTGCGGCGGAGGACTCCTTCGCCGCGGAGGACGGGGGCGCCGCGCTCGGTGTCGTGGAGGCGGGGACGGAGGCGGACGGGGCCGCGGAGCCGGAGCCCGACGCCGAGGGCGTGGAGGTAAGGGTGCCGTCCGCCTCCGCGGCCGGACCGGCCACCGCACCTCCGTCGCCGCCACCCGTGCCCTCCCAGCCGCGGACGGCGTAGGCGACGGGCACGGCGAGCACGACGACGGCGGCCGCGGCGAGAGCCATGCCCAGGCGCTTGCGCGAGCGGGAAGTCCCGGTGGCGGGCGGTCGGTTGAGCGACTGCACGGTGACGACGTCGACCGCGGCCTCGGGTGCGGCCTCGGGTGCCGGCGGCGCCTCCTCGCCCTTCGCGGGCTCGACCGCGGCCAGCTCGGGTTCGACTTCGGGCCCGGGCTCGGGCCGGCGCTCGGCTTCAGCCTCCGGCCCGTACTCGGGCTCGCGCACGGCTTCAGCCCCCGGCCCGGGCTCCGGCTGCGCCTCCGGCCCCGGCCCCGCCTCCGCCCCTGCCTCCGCCTCCGGCTCCGGGGCGACAACGCTCGGCGCCGCCTTCCCCCGCTTCCGGCCCTCGTCCGCCAGGATCCAGCTGCGGTGCAGCCGGATGACCTCCTCACGCGAGGCCCCGCACAGCCGCGCCAGCCGCTCAACCGAGGCGAACTCCGTCGGAACGGCGTCGCCGTTGCAGTACCGGTGCAGTGTCGACGTGCTGACGTGCAGCTTCTTCGCCAACGCCCCGTAACTGAGCCCGGATCGCTCCTTCAGCCCCCGCACCAGCTCCGCGAATCCGCCCGGCCCCTGCGCTCCTGTCGCCACGCGCCCCGCTCCCCCTCGCCTCGCCGTGCCCGGCACTCATTGTCCCCCTGCGACGGCACGTCGATCAGCCCGCCCCACCGGGTGTGACCATCACCGCTGCCGCCGGGCAGCGGTGATGGCTCGAAATCAGCGGATCGGGTGGGACGTCCTGCCGGAGACCTCGTCGATCTCCACGTGTGCCTTCTGGAGCATCTGGGAGGCGAGATCCATGAGCGCCCGGGCGCCCGCGATCTCCTCGCCGACCCGCAGCTGCTCCGGGTCGGACGGGTGCCTGTGGGCATTGCCGTGGGCGCGGAACTCGGTGCCGTCACCGAGCCGCACCATGGCCGCCGCTCGTGTGCTGGGGCCTTCCTCCTGGAACTCCATCTCGATGTGCCATCCGACAAGGGTCTGCATCATGAGGACCACCTCCTGAGGTACTTCCAGGGTGCGCCGCGCGGCCCATCCTTACCAATCGGTGCGTACCTGACTATTAAGTCGGTACTTGTGGGACGAACCGCCCCGGAGAAGGATCGAAAGCGAGCCGGACAACGGCTCGAACCCCCGATTCCAAGCCCCGGAGCACACCCATGTCCGCAACCACCTCCCCCGCCTCCGTCCAGGCCCCCGCCTCCGCCCCCTCCTCCGCCCCCGTCTCGGTCCTCGGCCTGGGCATGATGGGCACGGCCCTCGCGACGGCCTTCCTGCAGGCAGGCCACCCGGTCACCGTCTGGAACCGCTCCCCCGCCAAGACGGGCCCGCTGGTCGCGCAGGGCGCCCTGCCCGCCGCCACGCCGACGGACGCGGTGGCGGCGAGCCCCCTGGTCGTCCTGTGCCTGCTGTCGAACGACAACGTCGACGAGCTGCTGGCCACGCTCCCCGAGGACCTCACGGGCAGGACCCTGGTCAATCTCACGAACGGCACGCCGGAGCAGGCGCGGACGCTCTCCGCCCGGGCCGAGAAGCTCGGTGCCCGATACCTCGACGGCGGCATCATGGCCGTCCCGCAGATGATCGCGGGCCCGGACGCGTACGTGTTCTACAGCGGCGACGAGCAGGCGTACGAGACCCATCGCGCGACCCTGGCCGCGCTCGGCGGCACCAGGTGGACGGGCACCGACCCGGGCCGGGCGGCCCTGTACGACCTCGGCCTGCTGACCGGCATGTACGGGATGTTCGCCGGCGTGATGCAGGCGCTGGCCCTGGTGCGCACGGAGAACGTCGGCGCCGAGGAGTACGCGGAGCTCCTGGTCCCGTGGATGACGGCGATGCTCGGCGGCGTCCCCGGGATCGCCCGGGACATCGACTCCGGGAACCACCTCACCGATGTCTCCAGCCTTGCCGTGAACCAGGCGGCGTTTCCCAACTTCATCTCGACCTTCAAGGCGCAGGGCGTCAGCACCGAGCTCTTCGAGCCCCTCCAGGCCCTCCTGGACCGCTCGATCGAGGAGGGCTACGGGGCGGACGGCATGTCGCGACTCGTGGAGATGCTGACGCGATAACCGCTTGCGCGAGAGGCGAGCGCACCCGCCCGTCAGACTCCGCGGCTGAGCTTCCGGGCGACCTCGGTCGCCCAGTACGTCAGGATCATCTGCGCACCCGCGCGCCTGATCCCGGTGAGCGTCTCGAGGATGGCCTTGTCGCGGTCGATCCAGCCCTTCTCCGCCGCGGCCTCGACCATCGCGTACTCACCGCTGATCTGGTACGCGGCGACCGGTACGTCCACGGCCTCGGCGACCTTCGCCAGCACGTCCAGGTAGGGGCCGGCAGGCTTCACCATCACCATGTCGGCGCCCTCCTCCAGGTCGAGCGCCAACTCCCGCAGCGACTCACGCACGTTGGCGGGGTCCTGCTGATACGTCTTGCGGTCACCCTGCAGAGACGACGCGACGGCCTCACGGAACGGCCCGTAGAAGGCGGAGGAGTACTTCGCCGTGTACGCGAGGATCGACACGTCCTCCTTGCCGATGGTGTCCAGCGCGTCCCGGATCACCCCGACCTGACCGTCCATCATCCCGGACGGCCCGACGACGTGGACCCCGGCGTCGGCCTGGACCTGCGCCATCTCGGCGTAACGCTCCAGCGTGGCGTCGTTGTCGACGCGCCCGTCGGCGTCCAGGACGCCGCAGTGCCCGTGGTCGGTGTACTCGTCGAGACAGAGATCGGACATGATCACCAGATCGTCACCGACCTCGGCCTTCACGTCCCTGATCGCGACCTGCAGAATCCCGTCCGGGTCGGTCCCCGCGGTCCCGGCGGCGTCCTTCTTCTCGTCCTCCGGCACACCGAAGAGCATGATCCCGGAGACCCCGGCCTCCAGCGCCTCCACGGCGGCCTTGCGCAGGGTGTCCCGCGAGTGCTGCACCACCCCGGGCATCGCGGCGATCGGCCGGGGCTCGCTGATCCCCTCGCGCACGAACGCGGGAAGGATCAGATCGGCGGGGCTCAGCCGCGTCTCGGCCACCATCCGCCGCATGGCAGGAGTCGTCCGCAGCCGCCGCGGCCGCGCCCCGGGAAAGGTTCCGTACGAGTTCATACGCCCGAGGCTACGCCGGTAGGGGCCCTGCCTTTGCCGACGAGTTGTGGGCATACGTTCCGCAGGGGCTGGGGGTCCCCCACCCCACCCCCGTGTGCCGGCACCTTCACAAGGCCCCGAAACGCACCGGGGTGCGGGACCCCCACAAGGCCCCGCACCCCAAGAAAACCGAACTACGTCGTCCGCCGACGCCTCGCCCCCGGCCGCCGCTCCGACGGCCGCGTCACCGGATCCCCCGCCTCCAGCGCCGCCGCCCGCCGCCGCAGACCGAAGTCCGCCAGCGCCTCCGCGAGCTTGTGCACCGACGGCTCCGGGGACAGGACATCGACCCGCAGGCCGTGCTCCTCCGCCGTCTTCGCGGTCGCCGGGCCGATGCAGGCGATGACCGTCACGTTGTGCGGCTTGCCCGCGATACCGACCAAATTCCGCACGGTCGACGACGACGTGAACAGCACCGCGTCGAAGCCGCCGCCCTTGATCGCCTCACGCGTGTCCGCCGGCGGCGGCGACGCCCGCACCGTCCGGTAGGCGGTGACGTCGTCGACCTCCCACCCGAGCTCGATGAGCCCCGCGACCAGCGTCTCCGTCGCGATGTCGGCGCGCGGCAGGAAGACACGGTCGATCGGGTCGAAGACCGGGTCGTACGGCGGCCAGTCCTCCAGAAGCCCCGCAGCGCTCTGCTCACCGCTCGGCACCAGGTCCGGCTTCACACCGAAGTCGACGAGCGCCGCGGCCGTCTGCTCGCCGACCGCCGCGACCTTGATCCCGGCGAAGGCCCGCGCGTCGAGCCCGTACTCCTCGAACTTCTCCCGCACCGCCTTCACCGCGTTCACGCTGGTGAAGGCGATCCACTCGTACCGCCCGGTCACCAGACCCTTGACGGCACGTTCCATCTGCTGCGGCGTCCGCGGCGGTTCGACGGCGATCGTCGGCACCTCGTGCGGCACCGCACCGTACGAACGCAGCTGGTCGGAGAGCGACGCGGCCTGCTCCTTCGTGCGCGGCACGAGCACCCGCCAGCCGAACAGCGGCTTCGACTCGAACCACGCCAGCTGGTCCCGCTGCGCCGGGGCGCTGCGCTCGCCGACCACGGCTATGACCGGGCGGTGGCCCTCGGGCGAGGGGAGCACCTTGCCCTGCTTGAAGACCTGCGCGATCGTGCCGAGCGTCGCGGTCCAGGTCCGCTGCCGGGTGGTCGTGCCGCCGATGGTCACGGTGAGCGGGGTGTCCGGCTTACGGCCAGCCGCCACCAGTTCACCGGCCGCCGCCGCCACGGAGTCCAGCGTGGTGGACACGACGACGGTGCCGTCCGAGGCACCGACCTCGGTCCAGCAGCGGTCGTCGGCGGTACGGGCGTCCACGAAGCGCACATCGGTGCCCTGCGCGTCACGCAGCGGAACACCGGCGTACGCGGGTACGCCGACGGCCGTGGCGACACCGGGCACCACCTCGAAGGGGATGCCCTCGGCGGCGCAGGCGAGCATCTCCTGACCTGCGTTTCCGTCGAGGCCGGGGTCGCCGGTCACCGCACGGACGACCCGCTTGCCGCCTCGTGCGGCCTCCATGACAAGATTGGTCGCATCCCTCAACACGGGGACACCGGCGGTTGTTGACGCCTCGTCAACAACCGTCAGCTCAGGCGTGCTCACGCCCGCGCGCGCATGGCCGCGAACGACTTCGAGCACCTCCGGCTCGGCGATCAGGACGTCCGCGCCGGCAAGGGCTTCGACGGCCCGGAGTGTCAGCAGTCCCGGGTCGCCGGGTCCGGCTCCGAGGAAGGTGACGCTCCCGTGACCGAAGAAGGCCGGAGACGCGGGGCTGGTGGTCGGGCTGGTGGGGCTCAAAGTGCTCGCTCCCCCATAAGACCGGCCGCACCCTTGGCGAGCATCTCGTGCGCGAGTTCGCGTCCGAGCTCCATCGCCTCGTCGTGCGACGCGGGTACGGGACCGGTGGTGGACAGCTGCACCAGCGTCGAGCCGTCGGTGGTACCGACGACGCCGCGCAGGCGCATTTCAGTGACAATCTGCCCGCGGCCGGAATCCTCGGCCAGCAGGTCGGCCAGCGCACCCACGGGTGCGGAGCAGCCGGCCTCCAGGGCGGCGAGCAGGGATCGCTCGGCGGTCACGGCGGCCCGGGTGTGCGGGTCGTCGAGCTCGGCGAGCGCGGCGACGAGGGCGGCGTCGGACGCCACGCACTCGATCGCCAGTGCCCCCTGGCCGGGGGCGGGCAGGACGACGTCGACCGACAGGTGGTCGAGCGACAGGGAGCCGGTGAGCTCCTCCGTCCCGCCGATGCGGTTGAGACCGGCCGCGGCGAGAACCACCGCGTCCAGCTCTCCACTGCGTACGTATCCGACGCGGGTGTCGATGTTCCCGCGGATCGGCACGGTCTCGATGGTCAGCCCGTGGCTGCGCGCGTACGCGTTGAGCTGGGCCATCCGGCGCGGCGAACCGGTGCCGATCCGGGCGCCCTGCGGCAGCCGGTCGAGCGCCAGTCCGGCGCGGGCGACCAGCACGTCGCGCGGGTCCTCGCGCTCCGGGATCGCGGCCAGCACCAGCTCGGGGTGCTGGGCGGTCGGCAGGTCCTTCAGGGAGTGGACGGCGAAGTCCACCTCGCCGGCCAGGAGCGCGTCGCGCAGGGCGGCGACGAACACCCCCGTACCGCCGATCTGCGCGAGGTGCTCACGCGAGACGTCCCCGTACGTCGTGATCTCCACGAGCTCGACGGGCCGGCCGGTCAGCTGCCGGACGGCGTCGGCCACATGCCCGGACTGGGCCATGGCGAGCTTGCTGCGCCTGGTCCCGAGCCTCAGTGCCCTCTCGGTCATACTCGCCCTCGGTTCTTGACGTCGGCGTCATTCAGGTCGGCCCGGGAGACGGAGGCGACCGTCTCCGGGTCGAGGTCGAAGAGTGTCCGCAGCGCGTCGGCGTACCCGGCGCCGCCGGGCTCGCTGGCCAGCTGCTTGACCCGCACGGTCGGCGCGTGCAGGAGCTTGTCGACCACCCGGCGCACGGTCTGGGTGATCTCGGCGCGCTGCTTGTCGTCGAGGTCGGGCAGCCGTCCCTCGAGCCGGGCCACCTCGCCCGCGACGACATCGGCGGCCATGGTGCGCAGCGCGACCACGGTCGGCGTGATGTGCGCGGCGCGCTGGGCGGCACCGAAGGCGGCGACCTCGTCGGAGACGATCGCGCGCACCTGGTCGACGTCGGCGGCCATCGGGGCGTCGGCGGAGGCGTCCGCCAGCGACTCGATGTCGACGAGCCGGACGCCCGCCATGCGGTGGGCGGCGGCGTCGATGTCGCGGGGCATGGCCAGGTCGAGCAGGGCGAGCGGGGCCGTACGGACGGCCATCGCGGTCTCGACGGCCTCGCCGCTCAGGACGAGTCCGGTGGCTCCGGTGCAGGAGACGACGATGTCGGCACATGTCAGTTCGTCGCCGACGGCAACCATCTCGACCGCGCGTGCGGCCACGCCCGTGCCTCCGGGCTCGGTCAGGATCTGGACGAGTCGCTCGGCACGGGCGGTCGTACGGTTGGCGATCACGATCTCGGAGACCCCGACACGCGCGAGCGTGGCGGCGGCCAGCGAGGACATCGAGCCGGCGCCGATGACCAGGGCGCGCTTGCCCGCCGCCCAGCGCTCGACGTCGGTGCCGTCGGCGAGCTGTTCCAGGCCGAAGGTGACCAGCGACTGCCCGGCCCGGTCGATCCCGGTCTCGCTGTGGGCACGCTTGCCGACCCGCAGGGCCTGCTGGAACAGGTCGTTCAGGAGCCGGCCCGCGGTGTGCAGGTCCTGGCCGAGCGCGAGGGCGTCCTTGATCTGGCCGAGGATCTGGCCCTCGCCGACGACCATGGAGTCGAGCCCGCACGCCACCGAGAAGAGGTGGTGGACGGCCCGGTCCTCGTAGTGCACATAGAGATAAGGGGTGAGCTCTTCGAGGCCGACGCCGCTGTGCTGGGCGAGCAGCGTGGACAGCTCGGCGACACCGGCGTGGAACTTGTCCACGTCGGCGTAGAGCTCGATGCGGTTGCAGGTGGCCAGGACCGCGCCCTCGGCGGCCGGTTCGGCGGCGAGGGTGTCCTGGAGCAGCTTGGCCTGGGTGTCCGCGGCGAGCGAGGCCCGCTCGAGGACGCTGACCGGGGCGCTGCGGTGGCTGAGGCCGACGACGAGGAGGCTCATGCCGGCATCACGGCGGGGACGTCCCCGTCGGGTCCCTTGCGACCGGAGCCCTTGCGCTGCGGCTCGCCGGCCGCGCCGAGAGCCGTGGGCGGGGCGGGTACGGCGGTGGTCTCGGACTCCGCCTCCTCGCCGGCCTTGCGCTGCTCGTGGAAGGCGAGGATCTGCAGCTCGATGGAGAGGTCGACCTTGCGCACGTCCACGCCGTCGGGCACGGAGAGCACGGTCGGGGCGAAGTTCAGGATGGAGGTGACTCCGGCGGCCACGAGCCGGTCGCAGACCTGCTGGGCGACGCCGGCCGGGGTCGCGATGACGCCGATGGAGACGCCGTCCTCCTCGATGATCTTCTCGAGGTCGTCGCTGTGCTGGACGGGGATCCCGGCGACCGGCTTGCCGGTCATGGCGGGGTCGGCGTCGATGAGCGCGGCGACGCGGAAGCCACGGGAGGCGAACCCGCCGTAGCCGGCGAGGGCCGCGCCGAGGTTACCGATACCGACGATGACGACCGGCCAGTCCTGGGTCAGGCCGAGTTCGCGGGAGATCTGGTAGACGAGGTACTCGACGTCGTAGCCGACGCCGCGCGTGCCGTACGAGCCGAGGTAGCTGAAGTCCTTGCGCAGCTTCGCGGAGTTGACCCCCGCGGCGGCTGCGAGTTCCTCGGAGGAGACCGTGGGTACGGAGCGCTCCGACAGTGCGGTGAGCGCACGCAGATACAGCGGAAGCCGGGCGACGGTGGCCTCGGGGATTCCTCGGCTACGGGTCGCCGGTCGGTGAGTTCGGCCAGTTGCCACGGTGCTCCTGCGGGATGAGCGGGGCTGCAGGCGGCCGTGTGTCCCAGGACCGCCCCGTCGAATGCAGGCTATGTCTTTGTGAACGCGTGCACAAAGATGGTGTCCGTTTTGTCCGGCCAAAGTGACCGGGGTCACGCGGTCGGTTCGCGTCATGACGGAACCGTGGAGCGCGTCAGCCCGTTGAGAACCCGAAGGGGGCAAAACCGCACACTCTCCTCACGATCACGCCCCCGAACGTCAACAAAACGTCCACGATGGTAACCGTCTTCCGGTCAGCCACCCAGTTCACGCCGGAGCCGCCCGGCGTCCACACGCCAGAAGGTGTGCTGCTCGCCGTCGACCAGGACCACGGGAATCTGCTCCCAGTACGCCCGGTACAGCTCCTCGTCCTGGGTGATGTCGTTCTCCTCCCAGCGCGCCCCGGTCTCGGCACAGACCGCCTCGACCACGGCCCGGGCGTCGTCGCAGAGATGGCAGCCCGGCTTCCCGATCAGCGTCACGGTCCGCACGGCGGCGGGAGCCGGAGCGGCGGGGGTGTCCGTCTTCTTCGTCCGTCCAAACATGCCGTCCATTCTGCGCTGCCGCGAGCGGCGCCCCCTGTCTCCAGCTTGCTCCCCCATTGTCCGTTTAACAGGAGGGTCGCGGAGTGTTCACGCCTCGGCATCCCGAGAGGTCGGGAAGTACCGAACAGACTGGCTATGCTCACGACATGGCCGCAATGGGATGGCTCACCCCCCGTAGGCGCTCCGCCACCGCGCGCAGCGTTCTGGCAGGCGAGGCCGCCGCCGAGGCGGCGCGCAAGTCCTCGCAACAGCTCGAACTGGAACGGGAGACAGCGGCGCGGGCCGAGCCCGCCGAGCCCTCCGAGCCCGAGTTCCCCGTCGTGGGCGACGCCGAGGCCGCCGCCTTCTTCGACCTCGACAACACCGTGATGCAGGGCGCCGCGATCTTCCACTTCGGCCGGGGCCTGTACAAGCGGAAGTTCTTCCAGCGACGCGAACTGGCCCGGTTCGCCTGGCAGCAGGCGTGGTTCCGGCTGGCCGGCGTCGAGGACCCGGAGCACATGCAGGACGCGCGCGACAGCGCCCTGTCCATCGTCAAGGGCCACCGAGTCTCCGAACTGATGTCGATCGGCGAGGAGATCTACGACGAGTACATGGCCGACCGCATCTGGCCCGGCACCCGCGCGCTCGCGCAGGCTCATCTCGACGCCGGCCAGAAGGTCTGGCTCGTCACGGCCGCCCCGGTCGAGACGGCCACGATCATCGCCCGCCGGCTCGGCCTGACCGGCGCGCTCGGCACGGTCGCCGAGTCCGTCGACGGGGTGTACACCGGCAAGCTGGTCGGCGAACCGCTGCACGGACCCGCCAAGGCGGAGGCCGTCCGCGCACTGGCCGCGGCCGAGGGCCTGGACCTGAACCGCTGCGCCGCGTACAGCGACTCGCACAACGACATCCCGATGCTCTCGCTGGTCGGCCATCCGTACGCCATCAACCCGGACACCAAGCTGCGCAAGCACGCCAAGGCGCGCGAATGGCGCCTGCGGGACTACCGGACGGGCCGCAAGGCGGCCAAGGTCGGCATCCCGGCCGCGGCGGGCGTCGGCGCGCTGGCGGGCGGCACGGCCGCCGCGGTCGCCCTGCACCGCCGTCGCCGCTGACTCCTGGGCGGCGCGCCCGGCGCGCCACACCCTGCCGATACGTTTCGGCTGCGATCGTCTGCGACAACCCGGGACCAACCCCCCTCACCCGTACGTGGTCGAACACCACCGCACAGGTCGACTGAGGGCATTCGCCTCCCTCTACCCAGCAGCGTGCCGGATCACTCCCCGCCTTAGCACTCGGGCACAACTGAACCCGCACGTAGTCACACTCGGAAGTAATCCGATCAACAACCAGTCACGAAGTGCGAGTGATCCCGTCCACAAGCGGTAACAGCTACGACGGAATCGGTGATTTACGCAACTGGGTGTAGCGCTGCCTGTACGAAGCGTTATTCTCCTCAGACGCACAACGGAACCCACACGTCGCCACGACGAGTGAACGGTCCCGCACTGCACGTGATGGAAGCTCTGCCTCTGGGAGTCCCGTGTACCCACACGTCGGGGTTGACGCCTCGGGCCTGGCTACGCTGCGCGCAACGGTCCTCGACCACTTGCGCGGCTTCGTCCCCACCGCGTACGCCGGCCCTGTCCCCGCCTTTGCCTTTGCCGCACCGGCACCCGCCGGTCCTTGCTATGCCCTTGCCGAGAGCGGTGCCGCTGTCGGCAGACGGGGCAGCCGCGGCGGCACCGGAACCTCGACCGCCGCCCGACGCCCCACCGCCGACAGCGACAGCGCGCGCATGATGGACCTCGTCGAGCGCGCACAGGCCGGTGAGGCCGAGGCTTTCGGCCGCCTGTACGACCAGTACAGCGACACGGTCTACCGCTACATCTACTACCGCGTCGGCGGAAAGGCGACGGCGGAGGACCTCACCAGCGAGACCTTCCTGCGCGCCCTGCGCCGGATCTCCACCTTCACCTGGCAGGGCCGCGACTTCGGCGCCTGGCTGGTCACCATCGCCCGCAACCTGGTCGCCGACCACTTCAAGTCGAGCCGCTTCCGACTGGAAGTGACCACGGGCGAGATGCTCGACGCCAACGAGGTCGAGCGAAGCCCCGAGGACTCCGTCCTGGAGTCCCTCTCCAACGCGGCCCTGCTCGACGCCGTCCGCCGGCTCAACCCCCAGCAGCAGGAGTGCGTGACCCTGCGCTTCCTGCAGGGCCTCTCGGTCGCCGAGACGGCCCGGGTCATGGGCAAGAACGAGGGTGCGATCAAGACCCTCCAGTACCGTGCCGTGCGCACGCTGGCGCGGCTGCTCCCGGACGACGCCCGCTGACCGCTCCGCGCCCCCCACACGCGCCCCCCACCGACCGCGACGCGCCCCAACCCCCGCACCGCCCCCCACGTTCCCCGACCCCCGCCCAACTCACAGTCGGTGACGCCTCGATGACGCACTGGTCCGATCATCTTTCGCGCGTAACCCAAGTGCCGCGCCGCTCGTTGTGCGGAATGCAGGCTCCCTGTGGTCACGCCATGCCCGCAGCCACTCACTCTTTCGTGTGGATGTGTTCAAGGTGTGCAACCTTCCGGACACCCCGGGGAGTCGACCGTCATGACGAGAGGAGGTGCCGCCAGTGATCGCGAACGTATCGGCGCACCGGCGGGCGAACGCCTTCGCCCAGGCCCTGGATGATCGGACGCCCGAGGACGCGACGGCCGAGCGGCCCGAGGCGTCGGCCGAACCGGCCGAACAAGGGCGGCTGTTGGCCCTGGCGAACGGTCTCGGCGAACTGCCGAAGCCGAAGCTGGACCCCGAGGTCAAGGTGGTGCAACGGGCCCAGCTCGTCGCCGCCATGGAAGCGATGCTCGCGGAGGGGAGCGCGTCCGCGGGCCCTACGGTGCCGGAGCAGCGGACATCGAGCGGACGGGGAGCCCACAGGGCCTCCCCGCTCCGAAAACTGCGCCCCCGCTCCCGCTGGTCGAAGGGCATCGCCGCGGGCGGCCTCACGGTCGGTGTGGCCGCGGGCGCTTTCAGCGGTGTGGCCGCTGCCAGCTCCGACGCCCTTCCCGGTGACTCGCTCTACGGGCTGAAGCGCGGAATGGAAGACATCAAGCGCGGGATGGCCGACGACGACTCCGAGCGGGGCGGGATCTTCCTGGACCAGGCGTCGACCCGGCTCAGCGAGGCCCGCAGACTCATGGAGCGAGGCCGCCTCGGCGACCTCGACCACGAATCGCTCGGCGAGATCCGCCGGGTCCTCGGAGGCATGAAGCACGACGCCTCCGAAGGCCACCGGCTGCTGCGCCAGGCGTACGAACGGGACGGCGAGATCGGGCCGATGGCCCGGCTCAACTCCTTCGCCCAGTCCCATCGCGACACCTGGAACGGCCTGCGCGGCCGGCTGCCCGTGCAGCTCACCGACGTCGGCAACGAGGTGAACGACGTCTTCGTCGCCATAGACGAAGAGGTCGAGCCGCTCCAGGGGATGCTCCCACGCACCCCGGAAAGGGGCGCGGTCGGCACCGGCGACCCCGGCTCCCCGCAGGGCACCCCGCGGACGCACACCCAGCGCCCGCCGTCCTCCCCCGCCGCCCCCTCCGCGGGCAGCGAAGGCTCCACCCGGCCCCAGCCCTCGGGCTCCGGCTCGGGCACGGGCTCCCCGGAGAGCGACGGTCTGCTGGGCGGCAACACGGGCGGCCTGCTCGACAACCCGCCGACGGGCATCCCCACCGCCCCCTCGGAAGGCCAGTCGACACCGGCCATGCCGGACGTCACGATCCCGCCCCTGCTGCCGGGCCTGCTCCCCGGCCTGGGCATCGACAGCGAGGACGCTCGCTGAGACGACGATGGGGCGCCCCTCCACAGAGAGGCGCCCCATCGTCGTACCGCCAAACCGGCGTACCGCCGGAAGAGCGAACCGGTCAGAAGAACACGGACCTGCGCTGCACCAGCAGCTTGTAGAGGGTGTGCTGGATCTGCTCCCGCACCTGGTCCGTCAGGTTGAACATCAGCATCGGGTCCTCCGCCGCCTCCGGCGGATAGCCGTCCGTCGCGATCGGCTCACCGAACTGGATCGTCCACTTCGTCGGCAGCGGCACCGCACCCAACGGCCCCAGCCACGGGAAGGTCGGCGTGATCGGGAAGTACGGGATGCCCAGCACCCGCGCCAAAGTCTTCGCGTTCCCGATCATCGGGTAGATTTCCTCCGCGCCCACGATCGAGCACGGCACGATCGGCACCCCGGCCCGCAGCGCCGTCGAGACGAAGCCGCCCCGGCCGAAGCGCTGCAGCTTGTAGCGCTCGCTGAACGGCTTCCCGATGCCCTTGAACCCCTCCGGCATCACGCCCACGATCTCGCCGGCCCTCAGCAGCCGCTCGGCGTCCTCCGCACAGGCCAGCGTGTGCCCCGCCTTGCGGGCCAGCTCGTTGACCACGGGCAGCATGAAGACCAGATCGGCGGCGAGCAGCCGCAGATGCCGCCCGGCCGGATGGTGGTCGTGCACGGCGACCTGCATCATCAGACCGTCCAGCGGCAGCGTCCCGGAGTGGTTCGCGACGACCAGGGCGCCCCCCTCGGCGGGGATGTTCTCGACCCCCTTCACCTCCACCCGGAAGTACTTCTCGGCCAGCGGCCGCACCAGCGACATCAGGACCTGGTCGGTGAGCTCCTTGTCGTAACCGAACTCGTCGACCTCGTACTCGCCGGTCACCCGCCGCCGAAGGAACGCCAGCCCGCCCGCGAGACGCCGCTCCCACCCGTGCCCACGCTCCGCACCCGGCCCGCGTGCCGCGGCGGGCCCCGTCCCGGCATCCTGCGGCTCCACCACCGGCTCCGCGGCCTGCGAGACGAACCCGGCAGCCTCCGGCCCGTGCTGGCCCGGCAGGGCGCGCACTGCGGCGTCCCGACCCGCCCTCGCGGGCCGCCGCCGCGCCCGTGAACGGTCGTCGTCGAACGGAATGACCTTGGCGTCCGCCATCGTTACCTGGGCTCCTTCTGATCCAGCCGGGCCGCGACCCGGTCCACGGCCCCCGCGAGCGTCTCCGGCGGAAGCAGCCCCGGCCCACGGCTGCGGGCGAAGTCCGCGAACGTCTCGGCCGTCGTGAACCGAGGAGCGAACCCCAGCGTCTCGCGCATCTGGACCGTGGAGACGACCCGGCCGTGGGTGAGCAGCCGGATCTGCTCCGGCGCGAAGTCGGTGACGCCGACCGTCCGCAGCGCTGAGCCGACCCAGGTGACCGCGGGCAGCAGCACCGGCACCGTCGGCCGCCCGAGCCGCCGCGCGCACTGCGACAGCAGCAGCACACCGTCGCCGGCCACATTGAACGTGCCGCTGTTCAGCGTCGCCCGGCGCGGCTCACGCGAAGCGAGCTCCAGCACGTCGATCACATCGTCCTCGTGCACGAACTGCAGCCTCGGGTCATAGCCGAAGACGGTCGGCATGAGCGGCAGCGACAGATACTCGGCGAGCGGGGAGTCCACCCGCGGCCCGAGGATGTTCGCGAACCGCAGCACGCACACGGCCACGTCCGGGCGACGCCGCGCGAAGCCCCGTACGTACCCCTCGACCTCGACGGCGTCCTTGGCGAAACCACCGCTCGGCAGCGACTTGGGCGGCGTCGTCTCGGTGAAGACGGCCGGGTCGCGCGGCGCGGAGCCGTAGACGCTCGTACTGGACTTGATCACGAGCCGCTTGATCCGCGGCGACTTCTGGCAGGCGCCCAGCAGCTGCATGGTGCCGATGACGTTGGTCTCCTTGACCGACGTCCGGCCGCCGGCGCCGAGCGCCGTACCCGTGACGTCCATGTGGACGACCGTGTCGACGTCGTGCTCCGCGAGAACCTTGGCGATCGCGGGCTGACGGATGTCCGCCCGGACGAAATCGGCCCCGCCGAGATCGTGCGTCGGCGCGACCGCGTCCACGGCGACCACTCGGTCCACCTCGGGATCCCGTTGGACACGCCGTACGAATCGGCCTCCGAGATGCCTGGCCGCACCGGTGACGAGCACGACCTTGCCCAAGATCAGCGCCTTCCGTCGATCTCTCCCCCGAGTTCCTCCCCAGGGGGCCTGTGCGCCACCGTAGCGCCTCGTTGTTGCGCTGTGATGACCGCCGTGGGCAACCGGGTGGAACCCGTCGAAAAATAGCGTGGCCCCCCACCGGAACCGGTGGGGGGCCATGCTCGACGCACAAACAGCCGTCGTTACAGCCGTCGCTTACTTCTTGTTGCGACGCTGAACGCGGGTGCGCTTGAGCAGCTTGCGGTGCTTCTTCTTGGCCATCCGCTTGCGCCGCTTCTTGATAACAGAGCCCACGACTACCCTCGCTCACTTCTCTTCACTCGGTGCGGGGCGTCTGGGCCCACACGACCTACGAGGGCTTAGCCTACCGGCACGAGCGCCCACCTCGTAATCCGAGGGGCGGACAGGCTCCCGGCCGCGGGCCCCCTACGCGGTCTCCACCCCCACGAAGGACTCCCTGAGGTACTCGTGAACCGCCTGTTCCGGGACCCGGAAGGACCTGCCCACCCGGATCGCCGGCAGATGACCGCTGTGCACCAAGCGGTACACGGTCATCTTCGACACTCGCATCACCGAGGCGACTTCCGCCACGGTCAGAAACTTGACCTCGTTGAGAGGTCGATCGCCAGCAGCCATGACCCACCACCTGTACCTTCCGCACACGACGCCCACCGGCTTCCCCTCCGGTGACCCTGCGTCGCTGTGCGCTCACGCTCCAGACTAGGGGCGTGTGGTACGAGTGGGGAAGAGGAGCAGCCATCGGCCGTTTACCGTGACAGACTCGCTCGATTGAGTACATAGCGAGTAAGCGGGCGGTAGTAATCCGACCGCACGGCATCATCAAGCGGAACGGCCACGGAGACCTGCCCCTCCGCCTCCCCGACGAACAGCGCGGGATCGTCCGTGTCCGCCAGGCCGATCGCCTCGAAACCCAGCTGACCTGCCCCGCAGACCCAGCCGTGGTCCCCGACCACGAGCTCGGGGAGCGGCCAGCCCCCCTCCACGGCACCCTCGAGAACGGCCCTAACCGGCAGCGGCGAGTGGGTGTGCGCCCCCGTCTCACGCCCGGTTCCCGACAGACCGGGTTCTCGCACCAACGCGACACCTCGTACGTAATCGAGGTTGTACGTGCGTAGACCGAACCGGGTCGTTATGTCGACACATCGCCCCTGCGCGGGTGTGAGAACAAGACATCCCGCCGCCGACAAAGCGTCTGCGAGCGCTGCGTAGAACCCCAGCAAACGATGCGGATGACCGGTCCCGAACAGCACCGGAGCGCGCCGCCCCGCCGCCTCGCCCAGCCGCGCCGCGAACGCGTCGAGCCCGCCCAACGTCCGCTCCGGATCGATGACATCGGGCCCCGAACGGTGCGCCGGATCCCCGGACACCCCGCACTTGTCCGCCATCAGCCGCAGCAGTTCACCCTCGCCCCAACCCCACTCGGGGTCGAGCCCCAGCAGCACCCGCGGATCCCGCGCGGCGAAGAGCCGGTAACTCCGCAGGCTCTCCTCCCGCGAGGTCGCCACCGTCCCAGCCAACCCAGCCGCCAACAAATGCGCCCGCAACGCCCCGGTACTCAGCACCCCATCGATGCTGCCCGAGCAGACCCGACCCCGGGTCAGAACACCTGGGAGACCCCACAGTTGGCGTAACCACACATTCCCGAGGCCCTACGCGAGCAGCCCCCTGAGCGGAAACGCCGCCCGCCGCGTCGCAAGCACCGCCTGGTCCAGCCGGTCCGCCGGGTCGTAGCCCTCCTCCCAGTCGCGCCAGCCCACCGGCCACCGTCCGTCCGTCATCCGCGCCGGCCCCAGCTGCCGCGTCCGCGCGTACACCAGGTCCCGCCAGGACGACGGAATCACCGACTCGGGATCGATCTCGGCATGCCCGGCGATCGCCACCAGATGCGTCCACGACCGCGGCACCACATCCACCACCGCGTACCCGCCACCGCCCAGCGCGACCCACTTCCCGCCGTCCACATGGGCGTGCGCGAGCTCATGACAGGCCACCTGCACGGCCCGCTGCGCGTCCAGCGACACCGCCAGGTGCGCCAGCGGATCCTCGAAGTGCGTGTCCGCGCCGTGCTGCGTCACCAGCACCTGCGGCCGGAAGTCCGCGAGCAGCTCCGGCACGACCGCGTGGAACGCCCGCAGCCACCCCTCGTCCCCGGTCCCCGCCGGCAGCGCCACATTCACCGCGGACCCATGGCCCGCACCCGCCGCACCCGTCTCCTCGGGCCACCCCGTCTGCGGGAACAGCGTCCGCGGATGCTCGTGCAGCGAGATCGTCAGAACCCGCGGATCCTCCCAGAACGCCGCCTGCACCCCGTCCCCGTGATGCACGTCCACATCCACGTACGCGACGCGCTCCGCACCCAGCTCGAGCAGGCGGGCGATGGCCAGCGACGCGTCGTTGTAGATACAGAACCCGGACGCGCTCCCCGGCATCGCGTGATGCAGCCCGCCCGCGAAGTTCACCGCATGGGCGGCCTCGCCGCGCCACACGGCCTCCGCCGCACCCACCGACTGGCCCGCGATCAACGCGGACGCCTCGTGCATCCCGGCGAAGGCCGGATCGTCGACCGTCCCGAGCCCGTACGCCAGATCCGCGGCCCTCGGGTTCGCGGAGGCGGCCCGCACCGCGGCCACGTAGTCCTCACGGTGCACCAGCCGGAGCGTCGAGTCCCCGGCCGGCTTCGCCGCCACCACGTCCACGGCCCGGTCGAGCCCGTACGCCCGCACCAACCCCATGGTCAGCGCGAGCCGCACCGGATCCATCGGATGCTCGGACCCGAAGTCGTACCCCGTGACAGCTTCATCCCACATCAACAGTGCGCGGCCGCTCATGCCCGCCACCGTATCGGGCCGGTCGAGAACCGAACGACGTGGCGTACGCCACCGTCACCAGGACCAACACCATCGGCACCAGCATCGCCCCCCGATAGCTCCAGGCGTCCCCGAGCGCCCCCACGAGCGGGGACCCGATCAGGAACCCCACGTAGTTGAAGACATTGAGCCGCGCGACCGCCGCATCACTCTCACCAGGGAAGAGCCGTCCCGCGGCCGCGAAGGTCTGCGGCACGATCACACTCAGCCCGAGCCCAAGGACGGTGAACCCGGCCATCCCCACCCAGGCACCCGGCGCCACCGCGACGACCGCGAACCCGAGCGCGGCGAGAACGGCCCCGCACCGCACGACCACGGCGGCCCCCAGCCGCCGCACCCCGAAGTCACCCACCGCCCGCCCGAGCAGCGTCGTGACCATGTACGCGTTGTACGGCACGGTCGCCAGCTCCTCCGAGCTGCCGAGCACGTCCTGGAGGTACTTGGCGCTCCAGTTGGAGACCGTTGAGTCCCCTATGTACGCGAACGTCATGACGAGACACAGCGGCAGCAGCAGCTTGAAGGAAACCCCCGCGCTCCCCTTCGTCTCCTCGCCGACGGGCAGCTCCACCCCCGGCGTGTACCAACGGCTCCCGATCAACGCGGCGGGCAGCAGCACGACCACGACGGGCAGATAGGAGACGAACAGCGACAGGTCCCAGTGCGCCCCCACCCAGGCGAGCGAGGCCCCCGCGATCCCGCCCAGGCTGTACGCGGCATGGAAACCGAGCATGATGCTCCGCCCGTACGCCCGCTGCAGGCTGACCCCGAGCATGTTCATCGACGCGTCCAGCGCACCGACCGCGAGCCCGAAGACCCCGAGGGCGACGGCGGCCTGCCACAGCCGGCTCCCCGCCCCGACCCCGAGCAGCGCCAGGAGGACGAGCGGCTGCGCCCACCGCAGCACCACCCCCGGCCCCACCCGGGCCACCACCTTCTCGGTGCCCACACTGGCGACACCGGCCAGGATCGGCACGGCGGCCAGGAAGACGGGCAGGAGCGCGTCCGAGATCCCGTACCGGTCCTGGATCGCCGGTATTCGGGTCACAAGGAGCGCGAACGTCACTCCCTGCACGAAGAAACTGACCGCCAGGGATCCCCGCCCACGCCTCAACCGCGCATCCGTCATGGCGGCACAGCGTAGGACCCGGCCCTACCCATGGGTAGATGGATCACACGCCCAATATCGCCGGAAGCTCGTCCATCCTGCCGAAGAACCCATTGGCGCCGGCGAGCTTCTCCTCGGGCGTCATCGCAGTGAACCCGTACACGTCCATCCCTGCCGCCACGGCCGCCTGGACCCCGAGCCGGCTGTCCTCGACGACCACACACCGCTCGGGCGCGATCCCCATACGGGCGGCGGCATGCAGGAACAGGTCGGGCGCCGGCTTGCCCCGCCCGACGTCCTCTGCACTGAAGATGTTCTCGTCCCGGAACCACGCGTCGAGCCCGGTCTTCCGATGCCCGACACGAATCCGCTCGTGGGACCCGGAGGACGCGAGACAGTACGGAACCCCGTGGGCGACGAGCCGCTTCAGCACCTCGATCACCCCGGCGACCGGCTCCAACTCCCGCTCAAAACCCGCGAACGTGCGCGCGTGCAGTGTCTCGTCGAAGTCCGCAGGCAGCCGCTGCCCGGTCCGCTCCCCGATCAGATCGTGTACGCGGTGGATGGCGGCCCCCATGTAGTCGCGCAGGGAGTCCTCGTAGGAGGTGGGGTGCCCGAGCTCGGTCAGATAGCCGGCCAGGATGGTGTTGGCGAGGGGCTCACTGTCGACGAGCACACCGTCGTTGTCGAAGACGACCAGGTCATAGCGCATGCCCCCACGATAGGCGGCTCCAGAACGCAGAAAAGCCCCGCACCAGAAGGTGCGGGGCTTTCCCACAATGATTGTTCGGCGGCGTCCTACTCTCCCACAGGGTCCCCCCTGCA